>NZ_JBITVD010000013.1:0-197155 GCF_044542805.1 Acidovorax sp. NPDC077693
AAACATAAGCCAAAAGACATCAATCATTGTCACTGGAGTTCCCAAGATCAACGGCAAGCTCGACGGCAAGGACATCGGCTCGGGCACGGCCGTGTGGCGCCTGCACGAGTCGCTGAAGGCCGGCGAGATCAACGAGCACCAGTTCTTCGCGGCCGAGGCCGGCATGTCCCGCTCCGCCGGCACCTGCAACACCATGGGCACGGCCAGCACCATGGCCTGCATGGCCGAGTCGCTGGGCACATCGCTGCCGCACAACGCGGCCATACCCGCGGTGGACTCGCGCCGCTACGTGCTGGCCCACATGTCGGGCCGGCGGATCGTGGAGATGGCGCACGAAGGGCTCACGCTCTCCAAGATCCTGACGCGCGAAGCGTTCGAGAACGCGATCCGCACCAACGCGGCCATCGGCGGCTCGACCAACGCGGTCATCCACCTGAAGGCCATCGCGGGCCGCATCGGCGTGCAGCTGGACCTGGAGGACTGGACGCGCATCGGCCGCGGCACGCCCACGCTGGTGGACCTGCAGCCCTCGGGCCGCTTCCTGATGGAAGAGTTCTACTACGCCGGGGGCCTGCCGGCGGTGCTGCGCCGCCTGGGCGAAAACAACCTGCTGCCCCACCCCGACGCACTGACCGTCAACGGCAAGACGCTGTGGGACAACGTGCGCGAGGCGCCCCAGTACAACGACGAGGTGATCCGCACCATCGACAACCCGCTGATCGCCGACGGCGGCATCTGCATCCTGCGCGGCAACCTGTCGCCGCGTGGAGCGGTGCTGAAGCCCTCTGCCGCGTCGCCCGAACTGCTCAAGCACCGCGGCCGCGCCGTGGTGTTCGAGAACCTGGAGCATTACAAGGAGCGCATCGTCGATGAGGACCTGGACATCGACGCCAGCTGCGTGATGGTGATGAAGAACTGCGGCCCCAAGGGCTACCCCGGCATGGCCGAGGTGGGCAACATGGGCCTGCCCCCGAAGCTGCTGCGCCAGGGCGTGAAGGACATGGTGCGCATCTCCGACGCGCGCATGAGCGGCACGGCGTACGGCACCGTGGTGCTGCATGTGGCGCCCGAGGCCGCCGCGGGTGGCCCGCTGGCCGCCGTGCGCGATGGCGATTTCATCGAGCTGGACTGCGAGCAAGGCCGCCTGCACCTCGACATCAGCGACGAGGAACTGGCCGCGCGCCTGGCCGCGTTGGCCAGCACCGACATGGGCGGGCGCGGTGGCTACCAGCGCCTGTATGTGGACCACGTGCTGCAGGCCGACGACGGCTGCGACTTCGACTTCCTGGTCGGCTGCCGCGGCTCTGCCGTCCCTCGTCACTCGCACTGATACCGGTGGCCCATCCGCTACCGGACGCGCTACATATTTCATAGCTTTTAGCGCTTTCCAGACAAGCGCTAGAGCCGCATTTCATTCAAATTTCACCCATCCTCCGCCATGCCAGCCACGCCTTCCCTCCAGAGCCCACGCTACCGCGGCATCTTCCCGGTGGTGCCCACCACGTTCCATGAAGACGGCACCCTGGACATCGAGAGCCAAAAGCGCTGCCTCGACTTCATGATCGACGCCGGTGTGGACGGCGTCTGCATCCTGGCCAACTTCTCCGAGCAGTTCTCGCTGTCCGACGCCGAGCGCGAGACGCTGACCCGCGTCTCGCTGGAGCATGTGGCCGGCCGCGTGCCGGTCATCGTCACCACCACCCAATACGGCACCCGCGTGTGCGCCGAGCGCAGCCGCGCCGCGCAGGACATGGGCGCCGCCATGGTGATGATCATGCCGCCCTACCACGGTGCTACCTTCCGCGTGCCCGAAGCGCAGATCCACGAGTTCTATGCCCGCGTGTCCGATGCGATCCGCATTCCGATCATGGTGCAGGACGCACCCGCGAGCGGCACCGTGCTGTCTGCCCCGTTCCTGGCCCGCATGGCGCAGGAGATCGAGCACCTGGCCTACTTCAAGATCGAAGTGCCCGGCGCCGCCAGCAAGCTGCGCGAGCTGATCCGCCTGGGCGGCGCGGCCATCGAAGGCCCGTGGGACGGCGAAGAAGCCATCACCCTGCTGGCCGATCTGGATGCCGGCGCCACCGGCGCGATGACGGGCGGCGCCTTCCCCGACGGCATCCGCCCCATCATCGAAGCCCACCGCCAGGGCGACATGGACCAGGCTTTCGCGCTGTACCAGCGCTGGCTGCCCCTCATCAACCACGAAAACCGCCAGGGCGGCATCCTGACCGCCAAGGCGCTGATGAAGGAAGGCGGCGTGATCGCCTGCGAAGCGGGCCGCCACCCCTTTCCGGCCATGCACCCTGAGGTGCGCCGGGGCCTGATCGACATCGCACGCCGGCTGGACCCGCTGGTGCTGCGCTGGGGCCGGTAAACACGCCATGGCCAACACCGCCAACCTCTCGGACACCCGCCTGGTGGCCCTGGACTGGGGCACCAGCTCGCTGCGCGCCTTTCGCCTGGGTGCACGCGGGCAGGTGCTGGAGCAACGCAGCCGCCCCTGGGGCATCATGAACCTGCCCCCGGTACCCGCGGGCCAGGCCGATGCCAAGCCCGGCGCAGCATTCGAGCGTGCGTTGCAGGACGCCTGCGGCGACTGGCTGGCCACCCTACCCTCGGTGCCGGTGCTGGCCTGCGGCATGGTGGGCAGCGCCCAGGGCTGGCGCGAAGCCCAATACCTGGACACCCCCACCTCGCTGGACGACCTCGCGCGCGGGCTGACCGTGGTGCAGCGTGGCAGCGGCACCCCCCTGCACATCGTGCCCGGGCTGCTGCAGCGCACGGGCCTGCCCAACGTGATGCGGGGTGAGGAAACGCAGGTGCTGGGTGTCTTGGCCGACACATCCGTCGCCAGCCCAGGCCCTGTACTGGTCGGCCTGCCGGGCACGCACAGCAAGTGGGTGGTGGCGCAGGGCGACGGTGCCCGGCGCAGCATCCAGGGGTTCCACACCTTCATGACGGGCGAAGTGTTTGCCGCATTGCGCGGGCACACCATCCTGGGCAAGACGATGCAAACACCGGCTGCGCCTGACGACGCCGCCTTTGCGCAGGGCCTGCAGGTGGCGCGCGGCAGCGATGCGGCGCTGGGCCTGCTGTCGCACATCTTCAGCACCCGCACGCTGGGCCTGACGGGCGCGTTGCCCGCCGCTGCGCAGGCGGACTACCTGTCGGGCATCCTCATCGGGCACGAGATCGCCAGCCTGGCGCGCCTGCACCCGCCCACTGGCGCCGCCCCCATCCCGCTGGTGCTGTGCGGCGAGGCCGACCTGTGCCGCCGCTACGCCATCGCCCTGCAGGCCTATGGATTTACACAGCCCACCATCGCTGCGCAGGCCACCGTCACGGGCCTGTGGCAGATCGCCATCGCTGCTGGGCTCGCCGCCGGGCTGCCAGCAGCAACGGACGCAGAACGCACCCCATTCCCCAGGAGCCACGCCGCATGAACCCCATCGACAAGAACCTGTTCAGCACCATGCAGGCCTGCGGCCTGATCGCCATCCTGCGCGGCGTGCAGCCGCACGAGGTGGTGGCCATCGGCCACGTGCTGTACGACGCGGGGTTTCGCATTATCGAGGTGCCGCTGAACTCCCCACAGCCCCTGGCCAGCATCCGCGCCCTGCGCAATGCGCTGCCCGCCGACTGCCTGGTGGGCGCGGGCACGGTGATCACGGCCGAGGCCTGCGCTGACGTGGCCGCCGCGGGCGGGCAGATCATCGTCATGCCCCACAGCGACCCCGCGGTGATCCGCACCGCCCGCGCGTCCGGCATGGCCTGCGCACCCGGCGTGGCCACGCTGACCGAGGCCTATGCCGCGCTGGCGGCGGGCGCCAACATGCTCAAGCTCTTTCCGGCCGAGGCGCTGCCGCCGCATGTGCTCAAAGCCTGGCGCGCGGTCATCACCCCGCCCATGGCGCTGGTGCCGGTGGGCGGCATCGTGCCCGAGAGCATCGCCACCTACGCAGCGGCCGGGGCCAGCGGCTTCGGCCTGGGCTCGGCCCTGTACCGCCCGGGCGACAGCGCAGGCGACGTGGCCGCCAAGGCCGTTGCGTTCGTCACCGCGTGGCAGGACGCCTACAGCCCGGCACACGGTGCGCACCCCAATGCCGCCACGGGCCCGGCTGCCTAGACGTCCTATCGCTGCGTTGCCGCTCCTCAACCGCATTTGCATTCCCACGGCTTCCTTTCCATCCGCCCTCCCATGAAGATCACCCGACTGACCACATTCCTGGTGCCCCCGCGCTGGTGCTTTCTGAAAATCGAAACCGACGAAGGCATCGTCGGCTGGGGCGAGCCCATCCTGGAAGGCCGCGCGCAGACCGTGGCCGCCGCGGTCGAAGAGCTGGGCGACTACCTCATCGGCAAGGACCCGCGCCACATCGAAGACCACTGGACGGTGCTGTACCGCGGCGGCTTCTACCGGGGTGGCGGCGTGCACATGAGCGCCCTGGCCGGCATCGACCAGGCGCTGTGGGACATCAAGGGCAAGGCCCTGGGCGTGCCCGTGTCCGAGCTGCTGGGCGGCAACGTGCGCGACCGCATCCGCGTGTACAGCTGGATCGGCGGCGACCGCCCCAGCGAAACCGCCCAGCAGGCGCGGGACGCCGTGGCCCGGGGCTTCACCGCCGTGAAGATGAACGGCACCGAAGAAATGCAGTTTGTGGACACCTACGACAAGGTGGAGCGCTGCCTGCAGAACGTGGCCGCGGTGCGCGAGGCCGTGGGCCCCCATGTGGGCATCGGCGTCGACTTCCATGGCCGGGTGCACCGCCCCATGGCCAAGGTGCTGATCAAGGAGCTGGAGCCCTACCGCCTGATGTTCATCGAGGAGCCCGTGCTCAGCGAGCACGAAGAGGCGCTGAAAGAGATCGCGCGTATCTCGTCCACCCCCATCGCCCTGGGCGAGCGCCTGTACTCCCGCTGGGACTTCAAGCGCGTGCTGCAGGAGGGGTATGCCGACATCATCCAGCCCGACCCGTCGCACTCCGGCGGCATCACCGAAACCCGCAAGATCGCCACCATGGCAGAGGCCTACGACGTGGCCCTGGCCCTGCACTGCCCCCTGGGCCCCATCGCGCTGGCCGCCAACCTCCAGCTGGACGCGGTCTGCTACAACGCCTTCATCCAGGAGCAAAGCCTGGGCATCCACTACAACCAGGACAACGACCTGATGGACTACGTGTCCAACCCGCAAGTGTTTGCGTACGAGGACGGGATGGTGGCCATACCGAACGGACCGGGGCTGGGCATCGAGGTGAACGAGGAGTACGTGCGCGAACGTGCGCAGCAGGGGCACCGGTGGCGCAACCCGGTGTGGCGGCACAAGGACGGGAGCTTTGCGGAGTGGTGAGCGGGCGCATCCGGGGCGCATCCTTGGCGCCCTGTGACGCCCTCTTCCCGCGCACCCGGCCCGCACAGCCCCCGTCACCGCGGGGGGCGCGCCGCGCGGCTCAGACCTTCAACGACCGCTCGATGTCGGTGAGCTTGTAGCGAGCCAGGGCCAGATTGCCCTTGGCCTTGTCCAGCACCAGGTACAGGAACAGCCCGTCATTGTTGGGCACCAGGCGGATCAGGTGGTACTGGTCGGCCAGGGTGATGAGGATGTCCTCGATGCCGCGCTTGATGCCCAGGGCCTCCATGGTCTTGAGCTTGGCCTGCACCACCCGGGTGTTGCCGGCCGCCGCCAGGTCCAGGTTCATGCCGCCCCCCGCCTGGGCCAGGCACATGCCGCTGCGGTAGTCGACCAGGGCGACCGCCTGTGCGCCGTCGATGGTCATCGCGGCATCCATGGAACTCTTCAGATTCGAACTCATATCGTCAGGCCTTCTGTCTTCGTTGAAATAATCGTTGACGCGCGGGATCTTTCCCATCTGCTCCATCAGCACGAACCACAGCGTCTGCGGGTCGCTGTTGGGCAACTGGTACTTGTGCACGCCGGCACGCCGTTGGGCGCCCAGGAACCTGGTGATTTCGATGTCTTCCATCACCGCGTTGGGCAAGAGAACGAACCAGACCGCGGGCGCGGAACGCACGGTGCCAAGCGCCAGGATGGCCGGCAGCATGGTGAAGACGCCGGGCCCGACCAGGACGGCCAGTGCGTCGGGCTGCGCAGGCAGTTTCTTCAGGTCGGCCAGGGCTGCCGGCCGGTACCAGCTGATCTCGGGGGCGCCCGCAACCTCCCCCAGCGGCAGGCGTTCCCAGGCGCCATGGCCCGATGCGCCCGCCACGCCCAGGTGGGCCAGTGCGTATCCGCCGATGCGCGAGGTCAGGTCCAGCACTGCGAGTTCAGGGGTGCGCATCGACGGTGGGTGTCCTTGTGGTGGTTCTTGCGCCTCCCGTCGCTGCGCGAGCGCAGGGTGGCTGCGCGGCACGTCGGCAAAGCTCTGGCAAAAAACGCGGTGATCGTGGGTGGTGGGGTGGATGCAGGGCGTGTGGCTGTGGGGGCCACTGCGTCAGCGGGCTGCGCTGGCCCGGCCTGGGCGGCACGCCAGCGTGGGGTTGCCGCATCGGTCGGGCTGCGTTGCGGCGGATTCTAGGGACGTGCATCGGCATTCAACCGCTTGTTGAATGCATTCAACAGTTCATCCCGTCGCAACGATTTTTTTGCTGCAATCGCCATGGCTGGCGGCCGCATTCCGCAGATAGCTCTGCGCCAACGCAGGTCACACCGCGGCCCCGGTATGTGCTGCGGTGCCAGGTGCCTTGACCATAGCCAGAGCCATCAGGCGCCACGCGGAACGGGCCCACTGACTGCGATAGCGCTGGTTGACCGGCGCGATGCACGCGCTCTGCTCTGCATCGCCTGCCTCGGTCGCGGCCGATGCCGTGCGGGGCGAATCGGTGCGGTGGTGCACCCGGTCACAGGGCATTGCCGAACGCCATCGTGACGCGAGGAGGAGATTCGGAACCCCCTCAGCCCTCTCGCAAGGCACTATATTTTTTATAGCATTTACCGCTTATGCAGTGAGCGCTGGAGTCCAAAAATACCCCCCAAACCCCTCGCTCCCCGCATGATCACGGCCCCGTGTTGAGCATCTGCAGGCACTGTGATTAAAATCAGTGCCCAGCCTGCCGACCCCACCACCCCATGACGGCTCTGCCCTCCCCCGCATCGGCCCCTGCGCCCGCCATCCAGCTCACCCGCTTTCACCGCACGCGCCTCATGCAAATCTGGCGCTCGGCGGGTTGGCCGTGCAAGGACGCGCTGGAGATCGACCTGCTGGCCGCGCAACTGGTGGTGCTGCAGGTGTCGCCCGAGGGGTTCGAGTCCCTGCGGCTCACCGACGAGGGCATCCGCACGCTGGCCGTGGCACGCCAGCGCAGCGTGCGGGCGCTGAGCACGCACGACCGGCTGGCCGCCAGGTTCGCCGAGCACCTGCTGGCGGCGGGGCGCATCGTGTGGCGCGAGCTGTCACTGCGCGCGGTGGTGGACGGGCCGGCGCCGCAGACGCTCCCCGCTGCGGACGCCGCCCTGCCGACCGCCCCCACCCCCATCGGCCAAGGCCGCAGCACCCCGCTGTGGAACGAAGACACCGATTCGCCCGCAGCCCGCGCCGCCGCCAACGTGTGGCGCATGGCACGGCCCGACCTGTTTTCGGTGCGCAACACGTCCGTGCCGGCCTACCTGCAGCCCATGGTGCACGAGGTCAAAGCGAGCCGGGCCGACCTGCTGTCGGACCTGCGGCACGACGCCAAGCGCCAGGCCTACCAGTGGCTGTGCGAGGAGTGCTACTACGTGTTCCCGGCAGGCATCGCCCAGCCGGAGGAGATCCCGGAGCACTTCGGCATCTGGGTGCTGCACGGCAAGCTGGACGATGGCGCGCACAGCCGGTTCGAGCTGCTGCGGCCCGCGCGGCATGCCAGCTGCGCCCTGCCGTTTGCGGTGTGGATGGCGCTGTGCAAGGCCACGCCGATGCGCAGCGAGGCCGAGCTGGCGCAGGCCCACCTGGGCGAGGCCGCAGAAGCTGCGGAGCAGACGGCGGGGCATGCGGCAGGGCAGACCGCGGTGCCCGCCAACGATGCATCGGCCAACGACGCCTCGGCCACCGGCGACACGCTGGCCGGCGACCTCCCCGCCCCACCCTGCGCCGAGCCCCCGCCATGACCTACACCGTGGCGGTGCGCGAGCTGTGCGAGTTCACCGCCAAGCAGGGCGACCTGGACCTGCGCTTCACCCCGGCGCCCACGGCGCTGGAGGGCATCGCGGGCCATGCCACCGTGGCCACGCGCCGGGGCGCTGGCTACCGCGCCGAAGTGGCATTGGCGGGCCAGTACAAGACGCTGCGCGTGCGCGGCCGGGCCGATGGCGTCGATGCGGCGCAGCAGCGCCTGGACGAGGTCAAGACCTTCAAGGGCCGCCTGGACCGGCAACCCGCATCGCACCGCGCGCTGCACTGGGCGCAGGCGCGCATCTACGGCTGGCTGCTGTGCCAGCAGGAGGGCTGGAGCCACATCGACCTGGCGCTGGTGTACTTCGACATCGGCACGCAAAAGGAAACCGTGTTCACCGACCGCCACACCGCGGCCGACCTGCAGCAGCACTTCGAGGCGCAGTGCGAGCGGTTCCTCGCCTGGGCCGAGGCCCAGGTGGCGCACCGTGCGGCGCGCGATGCGGCCCTGGGTGCGCTGGCGTTTCCGTTCGGCACCTTTCGCGCCGGGCAGCGCCCGCTGGCCGAGGCGGTGTACAAGGCCGCCGCGTCGGGCCGCTGCCTGCTGGCCCAGGCGCCCACGGGCATCGGCAAGACCATGGGCACGCTGTTCCCGCTGCTCAAGGCCATGCCGGGGCAGCAGATCGACAAGGTGTTCTTTCTGGCGGCCAAGACCTCGGGCCGGCAGATGGCGCTGGATGCGCTGGAGCGCCTGGCCTCACCTGCCACCACGCCACCTGGCCTGCCGCTGCGCGTGCTGGAGCTGGTGGCGCGCGACAAGGCCTGCGAACACCCCGACAAGGCCTGCCACGGCGAGTCGTGCCCGCTGGCGGAGGGCTTCTACGACCGGCTGCCTGCGGCCCGCGCCGCCGCCGTGGCCCCAGCCACCGAAGGCGGCAGCCAGGGCCCGGCCCCGCTGCTGCAGGCCCGCGTGCGCGAGGTGGCGCTGGCCCACCAGGTCTGCCCCTACTACCTGAGCCAGGAACTCGCGCGCTGGGCCGATGTGGTGGTGGGCGACTACAACTACTACTTCGACTTGGGCGGCCTGCTCCATGGCCTGACGCAGGCCAACCAGTGGCGCGCCGCGCTGCTGGTGGACGAGGCCCACAACCTGGTGGAACGCGGCCGCAAGATGTACACGGCCGAGCTGCGCCCGGACAGCCTGGCGCTCGCCCGCCAGTCGCCCGCCGCCACGCGCCACCCCGCCGTGAAAAAGGCGCTGGACAAGGTGCGCCGCTGCTGGGTCGCGCTGGACAAGGAACAAACCGCGGCTGGCGCCCACTACGCGGTCTTCGATGCCTTACCCGACAAGCTGCTGGCCGCGCTGCAGCAGTGCGGCAGCACGCTGTCGGACCACTTTGCCGACCACCCGGCCGAGCCCGACGCGGCGCTGCAGGCCTTCTACTTCGATGCGCTGCACCTGGTGCGCATGGCGGAGCTGCTGGACACGCATTCGCTGGTGGACATTACCCAGCCCCACCAGCCCCACCAGCCCACGCATCACCCGCATCAACCGCAGCGCACAGCCGGCAAGGCACCGGCGCCGGGCGGCTCCACGCTGTGCATCCGCAACGTGGTGCCCGCGCCCTTCCTGCAGCCGCGCCTGCAGGCTGCGCACACCAGCACGCTGTTTTCGGCCACGCTGCAGCCTGCGCGCTACTACGGCGACCTGCTGGGCCTGCCCGACCAGCATGTGTGGGTGGATGTGGAATCGCCTTTTGCCAGCGCGCAGCTGCAGGTGCAGGTGGCCCGCCACATCTCCACCCGCTACCCGGACCGCAATGCGTCGCTGGCGCCCATCGCCGACCTGATGGCGCGGCAGTTCACCGCGCGGCCGGGCAACTACCTGGCGTTCTTCAGCAGCTACGAGTATCTGCAGCAGGTGGCCGATGTGTTCGAGCGCAACCACCCGCACCTGCCGCACTGGCGCCAGTCGCGCCGCATGCTGGAGGCCGAGCAGCGGCAGTTCCTGGACCGCTTCACCGACACCAGCGAAGGCATTGCGTTCGCGGTGCTGGGCGGCGCGTTTGCCGAGGGCATCGACCTGCCCGGGCGCCGGCTGATCGGCGCCTTCCTGGCCACGCTGGGCCTGCCGCAGGTCAACCCGGTCAATGAGCAGATCCGCCAGCGCATGCAGGCCCTGTTCGGCGACGGATACGACTACACCTACCTGTACCCCGGCCTGCAGAAGGTGGTGCAGGCGGCGGGCCGCGTGATCCGCACGCCCAGCGACGAGGGCGTGGTGCACCTGATGGACGACCGGTTCGGGCGCAGCGAGGTGCGGGCGTTGCTGCCGACGTGGTGGCAAGCGTGAGAAATGACCCCCACGCTCCCCACTTCGTGTGGTCGCTGCCTCCCGAGGGGGCCGCTTTTCATCTTGGGGCGACACAGCGATAAAAAAAAGGCCGGTCACGCAGGGTGACCGGCCTTGTCAAGGCTGCCGGGGCAGCTTACAGAGAGTCAATCTGTCGGGTCGTTGAGGTGGTTTCTTCAGGTGGCGTCAGGTCGCAGCCGGTGCCACCACCTCCAGGTCCTTGGCCTTTCCGCGCTGGCGGAAGAAGCCGAGTGTCTGCCAGGCGATGAACAGCACGATCAGGCCGATGAGCGTGCCGCTGATGGGGCGGTTGACGAACACATCGAAGCTGCCGCGCGACAGCAGCATGGAGCGGCGGAAGTTCTCCTCCAGCATGGGGCCCAGGATGAAGCCCAGCATGAGCGGCGACGGGTCCATCTCGAGCCGCATGAACAGGTATCCCAGTGCACCGAAGGCCACGGTGATGAACACGTCGTCCAGGTTGTTGTTGATGCTGTACGTGCCGATGCAGCAGAAGAACAAAATGGCCGGGAACAGCACGTTGTACGGGATCTTGAACACCGACAGCCAGTAGCGCACCAGCGGCACGTTCAGGATCAGCAGGAAGCAGTTGCCGATCCACATGCTGGCGACCAGGCCCCAGAACAGCTCGGGGTGGCCGGCGATCATGTTGGGGCCGGGCTGGATGCCCTTGATGATGAACGCGGCCATCATCAGCGCCATGACGGCGTTCTCGGGGATGCCGATGCTCATCAGCGGGATGAAGCTGGTGCGGGCGGCAGCCTCGTCGGCAGCGGCCTGTCCGGCCACGCCTTCGATGGAGCCGTTGCCGATCTCGTGCTTGTACTTGCTGACCTTCTTGTCGAGCGCGTAGGCTGCGAACTGGGCGATCGTCGGGCCGCCGCCGGGCAGGATGCCCAGGATGGAGCCCACCACGCTGCCCCGCAGCGCGCTGGGGATGATGCGCTTGAACTCGGGCCAGGTGGGGATGAGCTTGATCGTGCCGTTGAAGGGCGAGCGCTCTTCACGCGCATCCAGGTTCTTGGTGATCTCGGCGATGCCGAAGCACCCGAGCGCAATGCTCACGATGCCCACGCCGTCGGCCAGGAAGGGCATGTCCAGCGTGAAGCGGGCCGTGCCGCTGTTCACGTCGGTCCCGATCGAGCCCAGCAGCACGCCCACCATGCACATGGCCAGGCCGTTGAGCAGGCTGCCGGTGGTCACGAAGCTCACGCACACGAAGCCCACCAGCATCAGCGCGCAGTAGTCAGCAGGGCCGAACAGGAAGGCCACCTCGCCCAGGCTGGGCGCGAGGAAGGTCAGCACCAGGATGGCCACCGTGCCGCCGATGAAGCTCGACACCCCCGCCGTGAACAGCGCCAGGCCCGTCTTGCCTTTCAAGGTCATCTGGTACCCGTCGATGCACGCCACGATGGAACTGGCGTGCGGGATCTTCATGGTGATGGCGCTCACGCTGTCGCCGTACTGCGCCCCGTAGTAGATGCCGGCCAGCATGATGAGCGCGCCGGTGGTGTCGATGGAATAGGTCAGCGGCAGCAGCAGGCTGATGGTGGCCAGCGGGCCGAGGCCCGGCAGCAGGCCCACCAGGGTGCCCACGGTGCAGCCGAGGGCGCAGAACATCAGGTTCTGCAGCGTGAGCGCGTGGCCGAAGCCGAACGCGAGGTTGTGGAGGACTTCCATGGTGGTGCTCTCAGAACAGCGGCAGGTTGACGCCCAGAAGCTTCTGGAACATGAAGGCGATGCCCACCAGCACCGCGGCGATCTTGAGGTTGCGCACCACCGAGTACGACGTGCCCGCAAACCCCGAGCAGAACACCAGGAACACGATGCCCGCGATCATGTTCACGAAGTGCGACAGCGCCGCAAAGCCGCACAGGCTGCCCAGGATGATCGAGATGTTGCGTACCTGGAAATTCAGCGGCGCCGGCGCCACCAGGCGCGATCGCACCACGGTGATCACGCCGATGGCGAACAGCATGCAGCTCACGATGAACGGGAACAGGCCGGGCCCGGCGTGGCTGAGCTTGCCCAGCGAATAGCCCACCGACGGCAGGCCAAAGCCCAGCGCCAGCGCCATGAGGACGACGCCCCTGGCTAAGTTGCGGTTGACCATGAAATGTTGTCTCCAGAAAAGCTTGTGGGGGACACCCCGGCGAGCCGGTCCGCACCGGTGGCTGGGGTATGCTGACGGCGCAACTATCCCCACCGAACCTGATCGCTGGCTGATCTGGGCCATGCGTAATTCCACGTAGAACTTTGAACCGACCATGCGCCTCCTTCTGGTGGAAGACGACCCCGTGCTCAGCCGCACCATGGCCCGGGGCCTTGAAAACGCAGGCCACCGCGTCGAGCTGGCCCACACGGTGGAAGAGGCCCAGCACTGGTGGGCGGTGCAGGCCTTCGACGCCGTGCTGCTGGACCTGAACCTGCCCCATGCATCGCACGCGCGCAGCGGCCTGGGCAGCGGCCTCACCGCCCTGCGCAGCGCCCGCGCCCGCGGCGACCGCACGCCGGTGCTGGTGCTCAGCGCGCGCGACAGCACCGAAGAGCGCATCGCCGGCCTGGACGCCGGAGCCGACGACTACCTGGGCAAGCCCTACGAACTCAAGGAAGTGGAAGCCCGCCTGCGCGCCCTGCTGCGCCGCGCCAGCGGCACGGCCGACCTGGTGACCGTGGGCCAGCTGGCGCTGGACCGGCAGGCCCGCCGCGTGAGCGTGGCCGGGCAGCCGCTGGAGTTGCCCGCGCGCGAGTTCGACCTGCTGTGGGAGCTGATGACCCCGCCCGGCCGCGTGCTGAGCAAGGGCGATCTGTCGTCGCGCCTGTCCGATGCGGGCGAGGCGCTGGGCGAGAACGCGCTGGAGGCGTCGTTCTCGCGCCTGCGCCGCAAGATCGCGGGCAGCGGCGCGGCCATCCGCACGCTGCGCGGGCTGGGCTACCTGCTGGAGGAAGAATGAGGCACCGCCCCGCCGAGGCCCTTGCGCGGCGCCGGCCTCGTGCATCGCAGGTGGAGCGCAGTGCCACGCCCCGCTGACACGACGCCCGCGCGCCAGCGCCCCGCCCTGCGCGAGCGCATCGGGCGGCACGTGCTGCTGTCGCTGGTGCTGATCTGGGGCCTGGGCAGTACCGTGGTGCTGGGCGTGGGCAACCACTTTGTGGCCGAGGCCTTCGACCGCGCGCTGCTGGACGACGCGCATGCACTGGCGGCGCACGTGCGCGGTGGCGACGCCGCACCCGGCACGGCGCCGCTGCAGCTGGACCTGACGCAGCGCGAGGTCGGGCTGCTGCGGTTCGACCAGAGCGAGACCGTGTGGTTTGCGGTGTACGGCGACGGCGGCGCGCTGGTGGCGGGCGAGGCGGACCTGGCCCCCGACGGCGTCGCGCCCGGCAGCACACACACCTTCTCTCAATTGCGGCGCGACGGCCGGGAGCTGCGCCGGGTGAGCCTGCGCATCGACGGGCCGCAGCCCTTCACCGTGGTGATGGCGCAGACCACCGCCGAGCGCACGCAGCTGCTGCGCCGGCTGCTGGTGTATTCGGGCCTGGCGCAGCTGTGGCTGCTGGTGGCGCTGGGCTCGTGGCTGCTGCGCGGCATCGAGCGCGACCTGCGGCCGCTGAGCGACCTGCAGGACGCCATGGACCGCCGCGACGCGGCCGACCTGCAGCCGCTGCCCCAGACCCTGACGCAGCACGCCGCCACCAGCGATGTACAGCGCCTGGGCGAGGCGCTGGACGGCCTGCTGGCCCGCGTGCAGCAAAGCCTGCATGCGCAGCGCGAATTTGCCGGCAACGTGGCGCACGAGCTGCGCACGCCGCTGGCCGGCATCCGCACCCAGGCGGCGCACGCCCTGGCGCACGGCGACCCTGCCGTGTGGCGCAGTGAACTGGAAGGCATCGCCGCCGCCGAGCAGCGCGCGAGCCGCACCGTGGACCAGCTGCTGGCCCTGGCCCGGGCGACCGAATGCGGTATCGCGCTGGCGCTGCAGCCCCTGGCACTGAACACCGCCGTGCGCGAGGTCGTGCTGCGCTACCTGCCGCGCGCCGATGCGCTGGGCGTGGACCTGGGTGCCGAGGGGCTGGACCACGCCGTGGCAGTGCAGGCCAACCTGGCGCTGGTGGAGGGCATCCTGCACAACCTGCTCGACAACGCGCTGCGCTACGGCCGCGGCCAGCCGCCGCGCATCACCGTGTCGCTGCACCTACAGGCCGAGCACGCCGTGCTGTGCGTGGCCGACAACGGCCCCGGCGTGGGCCCCGACCTGGCCGGGCAGCTGCAGCAGCGCTGGGCGCAGGGCGACCCGGGCCTGCAACTGGGCCAGGGCGCGGGCCTGGGCCTGTCCATCGTGGCGCGGTATGCGCAGCTGATGGGCGGGCGGCTGGAGCTGGGCGAGGCAGAACCCGGTGCGCAGGCCACGGGGCTGGCCGCCCGCGTGTGGCTGCCCCTGGCGGTGCGAGGCGCGCGGGACGGCGGCCCCGCGAACGACAGGACCGACGGAACCAGCGGCAACACGCACGCTTGATGCAGGTCAAGGCGGCTGCGGGCAGGCCGGCCACAATGGGCCGGTGCCAAACCTCCTGAACCCGCCTTCCCGCTCCCCCACATGACCGTGACCAGCATCACCGACCGCAGACTGCAGCGTGCCGCGCTCTGCGTGGCCGTGGTGGCCGCTGGGGTGGCACTGGCGGCCTGCGACAGAGTGGGTGGTGGCCTGGGCACCCAGGCTGCCGTGCCTGCAGTTGCCAGCACGGCCGAGGCAGACTTCGACACGCTGGTGGCCGCCTGCACGCAGTCGCTGGCAGGCCGGGAGCGCACGGTGCAGCCCGACAACGAAGGCCAGTGGACGCAGACCGGCTACAGCCCCGCGCAGGTGCAGCGCGAGGTCACGCGCACCGAGTCGCCCATCACGCCGCACGTGGGCAAGATCGTGGTCAAGGACAACGTGGCGCAGGCCAGCGCCGGGTCGCAGGCCCAGGCGGCGGCCATCACGCTGACGCCCGCGCACCTGCGCTCCAACCGCACCCACACCTTCGTCTACAGCTTCGACGGCCAGCGGTGGCGCTGGAACAATGGCCTGCGGCTGACCAAGGCGCCGCCGCAGAACGACGAGACCACGCCGTTGTCTCTGGCCGATGTAGCGGCGGACAAAGGCCTGGCGGGGTGTCTGCCGCGTTGATGCGCCAGCGGCGGGCGCCAGGCCAACGCTATCATTTCAATAGCTTCTAGCGCTTGACCATCAAGCGGTAGAGGCCATTTTCATTCAGAACTAGCGGCCCCTGTGATGCCAGGCGCGGGCTGGCTGCCCACTCCTTCACGGACCCCGGGGCGTCAATCACCCACCGGGGTGCCGATCACTGGCCGGATCGAGCCCTGTCGCGGCTGCGGCCAGCGTCATGCAGGCACGGCGTCCTGAGCGCTGGGCACCGTCGACGCGGACGGGGCGTCGGGTGCAGCAGCCGCCCGCGCCGCCCCGTTGCGCCGTGCGGTGTACCGGTTCTCCGGCACCGGCAGGCTCAGATTGCCGCGCAGGGTCTCGGCAGCGTACTCGGTGCGCAGCAGCCCACGCGCCTGCAGCACCGGCACGGCCAGCTCGACAAAGGCCTTGAGCGAGGTGTTGGGCAGCGCCTCGAAGAAGTTGAAGCCATCCGCCGCGCCGCCCTCGAACCAGCGCTGGATTTCATCGGCGACCTGCTCCGCCGTGCCGACGAAGGTGCGCTTGGGCCGGGCGTGCCACAGCGCCACCTCGCGCAGCGTCAGGCCGTTGTCGCGGGCGTGCTGCTTGATGCGGTCGCTCGCGCTTTGCTGGCTGTTGCGGCCCAGGTCGCCCAGGTCCGGGAAGGGTTCGTCCAGCGGGTACTGCGAGAAGTCGTGGTCGCTGAACGGACGCGCCAGCGCGGCGATGGCGTTCTCGATGGGCACGAGCGCAGCCAGCTCTTCGTAACGCTGCTCCGCCTCCTGCTCCGTGCGGCCGACGATGGGCCGAAAGCCAGGCAGCAGAAACACCTCGTCGGGGTTGCGCCCCTCGGCCCGTACACGGGCCTTCACGTCCCGGTAGTAGGCCTGGGCTTCCTCGAACGTGTCGGCGTGAAAGAAGATGGCGTCGGCCCGCTGCGCGGCAAAGGTCTTGCCGTCGTGCGAGGCGCCGGCCTGGAAGATCACGGGCTGGCCCTGGCGCGAGCGGGCGATGTTCAGCGGCCCTTCCACCGCAAAGAACTCGCCCTGGTGGTCCAGTTTGTGCAGCTTGTCTTCGTCGAAGAACTGGCCGGTGGCCTTGTCGTGCACCAGGGCATCGTCCTCCCACGAGTCCCACAGGCCCTGCACCACATCCAGGTGCTCGCCCGCCAGGCGGTAGCGCACGTCGTGGGCGTAGTGCTCCTGGCGGCTGTAGTTGCGCGCGCTGCCGTCCAGCCACGACGTGACCACGTTCCAGCCCGCGCGCCCGCCGCTGATGTGGTCGAGCGAGGCGAACTGCCGCGCCACCGTGAAGGGCTCGCTGTAGCTGGCGGTGAGCGTGGCCACCAGGCCGATGTGCGAGGTGGCGGCCGCCAGGGCCGACAGGATGGTGATGGGCTCGAAGCGGTTGAGGTAGTGCGGGCTGGAGCGCGGCGTGATGTGCACGCTGTCGGCCACGAACAGGAAGGTGAACCGCGCCTGCTCGGCCAGCTGCGCCTGGGCCTTGTAGAACGCGAAATTGGTGCTGGCGTCGGCCACCGCGTCCGGGTGGCGCCAGTCGCCCCAGCCGGCCCCCACGCCGTGCAGCACCAGGCCGAGTTGAAGGGTGCGCGGCGCGCGTGGCGCCGGCGTGGCGGGTGCGGAAGATGAGGTCATGGTGGGGTCCCGAAACAAAAGCCCGAAGGCAGGTCACAAACCCCCCAGCGTAGAAACCTCGGCCCGCCGCGCCAACGAAGAAATTCAGATATCGGTATGCCCCGGGGCCACCCCCGCCACATCCACTGCCGCATCGCCCCCGCCCTGCCCCAACCCGTGCGCGCTTTGCTGCACCGCCTTCTCCACCGCGTCGCGGGTGAGCGTGGGCACGAAGCTTTCGATGAAGTGGTAGGCATAGCCCCGCAGCCAGGCCCCGCGGCGCAGGCCCAGGCGCGTGAGGTTCACCTCGAACAGGTGGCCCGCGTCGATCAGGCGCAGGTGGCGGTCGCGCTCGGCATCCACCGCGATGGACGCGACGATGCCCACGCCCATGCCCAGCTCCACGTAGGTCTTGATCACGTCGGCGTCCATGGCGGTGAGCACGATGTCGGGCGCGATGCCCTCGCGCGCAAAGGCCTCGTCGATGTGCGCGCGGCCGGTGTAGCCCAGCTCGTAGGTGATGATGGGGTGCTCTGCCAGCTGCTCCAGCGTCACGGGGCCCGCCAGGTCCAGCAGTGGGTGGCCCGGGGGCACGACGATGCTGTGCGTCCAGCGGTAGCAGGGCAGCGTGACCAGCCCGTCGTAGCCCGCCAGCGCCTCGGTGGCCACGCCGATGTCGGCCTCGCCGGACATCAGCATCTCGGCCACCTGGCGCGGCGAGCCCTGGTGCAGGTGCAGCGACACCTGCGGGAACATCGCCCGGAAGTCGCGTACCACCTGGGGCAGTGCGTAGCGCGCCTGCGAGTGCGTGGCCGCCACCGACAGGCGCCCCTGCGCGCTGGCGCTGAAGTCCTGGCCCGCGCGCTTCAAATTGTCGGCTTCGAGCAGCAGGCGCTCCACCGTGGGCAGCAGCGCCTCGCCCGGTGGGGTCAGGCCCGTGAGGCGCTTGCCGGCGCGCACGAAGATCTCTACGCCCAGCTCTTCCTCCAGCTCGCGGATCTGGCGGCTCACGCCCGGCTGCGAGGTGTGCAGCATGTTGGCCACCTCGGTCAGGTTGAAGCCGCGGCGCACGGCCTCGCGCACGGAGCGCAGTTGCTGGAAGTTCATGGCTGGCTCCTGGCGGGGAGCGAAGGTGGCGCGTTAAGGGCGCGCACAGCCAGTCGATAGGTCGGGTGGGCGAAGAAGATCACAGGCTGTATGTTGCAGTTCAAATAACCTGTCAATCTTAAAATAACGAATTTAAAACGATAAACAATATATAGAGATAACTTTCCGCCCAAAATGTCTATGTGGGACTGGCTACATCGATGGCGGGAGGCATCGGCGAGCGCTGCCCAGAGCGCCACCCTGGCTGCAACTCATTGGGGAATTGAATCGATGGCCGTTGGACGGCCGGGTACCTGGGCCCAGCCTCAGCGCACCGCGATACGCCGCAGCCACAGCATCACGAACACGGCGCCCAGCCCCGCGGTGACGATACCCACGGGCAGCTCCTGCGCGCCCAGCACCGTGCGGGCCAGCAGGTCGCTGCCCAGCAACAGTGTGGCGCCCAGCAAGGCCGCGCACGGCACGAACGCCGCATGCAGCGGGCCCACGAAGCGCCGCGCGACGTGCGGCACCATCAGCCCGACAAAGCCGATCACCCCTGTCAGCGCCACGCAGCAGGCGGCCGCCACGGCAGCGACGAGAAAGACCTGCACCCGCAGCCGCTCGGGCGCCACGCCGACGCTGTGCGCGGTGTCGTCGCCCGCCAGCAGCGCGTCGAGCGCGCGGTGCCGCAGCGCCACGAAGGCCGCCACCACCACCAGGCCCGCCAGCGCCAGCCACAGGTTGTCCCACCGCGCCAGGCCCAGGCCGCCCATGGACCAGAACACCACGGCATGCGCCGCACGCTGGTCGCCGGCAAACACCAGCGCGTGCGTCAGCGCGCCGAACAGGAACGACACCGACAGCCCCGCCAGCACCGTCTGCGCCGGGCCCTGCCCCACCGCGCGGCGCACCAGCAGCAGCACGGCCGCCGCGGCCACCATGGCCCCGGCGAAGGTGGCCAGCGGCAAGGTCCAGGCGCCCAGCGAATCACCCGCCCAGGCCAGCACCGCCACCGCACCGGCCGATGCGCCCGACGACAGCCCGAACAGGAACGGGTCGGCCAGGTCGTTGCGGGTGACGGTCTGCAGCAGGCTGCCCACCATGGCCAGCGTGGCGCCCACCAGCAGCGCCAGCAGCACGCGGGGCAGCCGCAGGTCGCGCACGATGGCCTGGGCCATGGCACCATCCGCGCCACCACCACCGGGGCGCGCCAGCGCAGCCAGGGCCTCGTGCCACGCGACCGGGGTGCTGCCCATCGTCAGCGACAGCAGGGCCAGCACCAGCAGCACGGCCCCGGCGGCCAGCGGCAGGGCCCAGCGCGGCAGCGTCATGGCACGGCCCGCAGCGCGCAGGCGATCTTCTCGATGGCGCCGATGTTGGCCGGGCCCGGCGTGAGCTCGGCATAGCGCAGCGGGATGAAGCGGCCGTTGCGCACCGCGTCGGTGAGCCGCATGGCCGGGTGCGACTGCAGCACCTGGCGCAGGTGGTCGGGGCCCTGGCCGTTCTGGTAGTCGAGCAGCACGATGAACTGCGGGTTGCTGGCCGCCACGGCCTCCCACGATGCGGTGCCCCAGCTCATGGGCAGGCCGTCCATCACGTTGCGGCCGCCAGCGGCGTCGATCAGCGCGGTGGGCATGGCGGCGCGCCCGGCGGTGAAGGGCTTGTCCTCGCCCGAGTCGTAGACGAACACGCGCGGCGCGGCAGGCAGCGCAGGCTGCGCTGCGGCCCGCACGCGCGCCTGCCACTGGGCCACCAGCCGCTCGGCGGCATCGCGGCGGCCGAACACCGTGCCCAGGCGCAGCATGTCGCCGTAGAGCAGGTCCAGGGTGGCGCGGGGCTTGTCGCGCAGCGTGTGCGCGCAGCTTTCGGTCAGCACCAGGGTCTTGATGCCGTGGCGTGCCAGCGTGGTGGGCGTGACCTCGCCACCGGGCTGCATGCCGTAGTACCAGCCCGCCATGAAAAGGTCGGGCCGCGCGGCGAGCAGGTTCTCGAGCGTGGGGTACTTGGGCGCGAGCTCGGGCACGTCGCCCAGGGTCTCGCGCAGCGATGCGTCGGACTTGTACCAGCCGGTGATGCCCGTCACGCCCACCAGTTGCGGGCGCAGGCCCAGGGCCAGCGCCATCTCGGTCATGTTGAGGTCGTGCACCACCAGGCGCTGCGGCGGGGCATCGAAGCGCAGGGTGTCGCCGCAGTTGGAGACGGTGACGGGAAAGCCCGCCACGGCACCCGCTGCAGCGGCGGGGCCTGCGGCAGCCAGCAGCAACGACATGGACAACAACCAGGATTGCAGCACTGCCTTCATCACGCGGCCTCTCTTTCAAACGACCACAGCGTGCCGCCGTGCCGTGGGTGCCGGGTGTGCACCAGCTCCATGCCGAACACGCTGGCCACGCGCTGCGCGCTCAGCGCCTCGCGCGGGGGGCCGTCGGCCACCAGGCGGCCGGCCTGCAGCATCCACACCCGGTCGGCGAAGGATGGCACCAGCCCCAGTTCGTGCAACGCCGCCACCACCGTGATGCCCAGGCCGCGCACCAGCGCCAGCAGGTCGGCGCGCGCCGCCAGGTCCAGGTGGTTGGTGGGCTCGTCCAGCAGCAGCAGCGTGGGCTCCTGTGCCAGCGCCCGCGCCAGGTGCGCGCGCTGGCGCTCGCCGCCCGACAGGGTGGAGAGCCTGCGCGCGGCCAGGGTGTCGATCCGGCAGGTGCGCAGCGCGGCATCCACCACCCGCGCGTGTTCCGCCCGGGCCACGCGGTGCTGGTGCGGCAGCCGGCCGATGGCCACGTAGTCGCGCACCAGCAGGCCCAGGTCCACCGATTCGGACTGCGCCAGCACCGCCACGTGGCGTGCGCGGTCGGGCGCGGGCCAGCCGGCCAGGTCGTGCCCCTGCACCCGCACCACACCGTGCGTGGCCGCGATGCGTGCGCACAGCATTTTCAGCAGCGTGCTTTTGCCCGCGCCGTTGGGCCCCACCAGGGCCACGCATTCGCCGCGGTGCACGGTCGCATCGATGGGCGCCAGCAGTTCGCGCCCGCCGTCGGTGCAAAAGCCTGCGGCCTGCAACTGCAGCACGGGGGTGGGCGTGGCCAGGGGTGGAGACATGCGGCGAGCTTATAGCGCCCAGCGCACGGCCAGCTCGACGCTGCGCGGCGCGCCCAGCAGGATCTGGTCCGGGTAGAACGGGTCCGACCAGGCGGCATACACCTTGTTGGCCAGGTTGCGCCCGCGCAGCGTGACCTGCACGCCGCGCGCCACGTCCACCGTCAAAGCCGCATCCAGCGCGGTGTAGGCGGCCAGGCGCACGGTGTTGGCGTCGCTGTGAAAGCGCTCGCCCACGTGCCGCACCGAGGCCGACAGCTGCATCGGCACGCCTGCCACGAAGCGGTAGCCCACGCCCGCATTGGCCACCACGCGCGGCGCGTTGGGCGGTGTGTTGCCCGACAGCGACCCGCCGCCGGCCAGGGCGTAGTCCTGGTAGCGCGCGCGGTTGAGCGCCAGGTTGCCCCACATGCTCCACTGCGCATCGGGCCGCAATGCGACCGAGGCCTCGGCCCCGCGCGACTGCAGGGCACCGGCGCGTGCCAGCGTCTGGCCGCCCTGCCCCGCATACACGTTGCGCCGCTTGGTGTCGTACAGCGCGAAGGTCCACTCGCCACGGTCCTGCCAGAAGCCCTGCTTCACGCCCACCTCGGCGTTGCGGGTGCGGGTGAGGTCCAGCGGCTGCGTGCCGCTGAGCAGGAAGATGTTGTTGGCCGCCACGTCGGCGCCCGTGCCGTACTGGCCGTACACGGTGGTCCCCGCCGCAGCCTCCCAGGTGAAGCCCAGGCGGCCCGTGGTGGGGCGCCAGGTCTTGTCGAACGGAAAGCCGTTGCGCTGCACGCCCTGGGCGTTGGCCGAGGTGCGCGACAGCTCGATGGACTCGTGCCGCACGCCGCCGATGAGCGCCACGCTGGGCGTGAGCTTGAGGCGGTCTTCCAGCGCCAGCACGGTGTTGCGGATGCCGGTGGTCTGCCGCTGCTGCGTGAGCGGGCCGTAGGTGCCGCGCGCCGGGTTCACCAGGCTCACACTGTCGCCGGGGAAGTTGGCCGCACCGGGGCGGATGAAGTCGAGGTCGCTGTATTCGAACGCCGCCACCAGGCGGTTGTCGCGGCCTGCCACCTGGCTGTCCCACTGCAGCTCGGTCTTGTTGCCCACCGATGTCTGGTCGTGCGCGAGGAAGAACCGCTCGCGGTCCACCAGGCCCGTGGTGGCATTGAACGCGGCGATCTCGTTGTTGAACCAGGTGCGGTCGGCGGTGTAGCGGTAGAACTGGGTGCGCAGCGTGAAGGCGCTGTCGATGCGCCAGTCGGCGCCCGCGCGCAGCCAGGTCTCGCGGGCCTCGTTGCGGTTGTCCTGCACGTTGTAGTTGGTGCGCAGCGTGCGGCGGTCGATGGCCACCGGGCCCAGGTTCGTGCCGTTGTAGTTGGAGGTATAGGTGCCCGACACCACGCCGCCCACCGGCTGGATGCCCGGGGCGTTGGCCGACACCAGCGGCGTGCCCCAGTAGCTGCTGCCGTTGTCGCGCTTGGCCTCGCCGGCCACGAAGAGCTTGACGCCCGGCGCCACGTGCCAGTCGAGCCCGCCCGAGATGTGGCGGTTGCGCTGGCCGGTGTCGTGGACGAAGCCGTCGCTGTTCGAGCCGCTCACGTCGATGCGGTAGTCCAGGTCCTTCCAGCCCGTGGTGCCGCCCGAGCCGAAGGCCACGCGCCGCTCGCCGAACGAGCCGACCGCTCCGGTCACTTCGCTCTGCACCGCGCCGCGGTGCGGCGCGCGGGTGACGAAGTTGACGGCACCACCCACGGCGCCCTCGCCCGACATCAGCGATGCCGCGCCCTTCAAGAACTCGATGCGCTCCAGGTTGGCCGCGTCCATCACGCGGGATGTCATGTTGGGCGGGCCGATCTTGATGCCGTTGTACAGCGTGTTGATCTGGCTGTTGGCAAAGCCTCGCATCGAGAACGCGCTGGGCTCGGCCGGAAAGTCCCCCGCCGTCACCCCGACTGCGGCCTGGGCGGCTTCGGTCACCGTGCGCAGGCCGCGCTCGGCCAGCACCTCGCGCGGCACCACGTCGATGGACGCGGGTGTCTCACGCACCGTGAGGCCCAGGCGCGATGCGCTGTCGGTGCGCTGCTCGAGCAGCGGGCCGGGTGTGGCGGACTCCTTCACGACGACATCGGGCAAGGTGCCTGCGGTCTGGGCATGCAAAGGGAAAGCAGCGGCCAAGGCCAACGGCAGCGCGGCCATCCGCAGGGGATGAAAAGAGTGGCTCATACGATGATGGAAAACAGATAGGCCCGGCGCCAGCCTCCCGCCAGCGCTTGAGCGTCACGGCAGCGCTCCAAGAGAGCACCACCCACTTGTTGGCCGGTATCCGGGCTGGCGGAAGAATCCCCCAAAGCCTTCCCAGGTGCTTGTTCAAGGCAGTCCAGTGGCTGTAGATAAGGGGAGCGGGCCACCCATAGGGCGACCCATCCGTTGACCGTTGCGGGGGCAGCGCAGGCGCGGCACGGTCCTGTTCGGTGGTGCCTCCCTGCTTCCCGTTGAACTGCGGCATGCGAACCATGCTGCGAGCACCAACGGGGCGATTCTAGGGGCACGGTGCAGTCCTCGCGTCAGAAGTCATACCGGGCCGACAGCTCGAAGGTGCGCTGCGGCGCGATCAGCACCTGGCTGGTGGCCCGGCCTGCGAAGCTGGCATAGAGCTTGTCGGTGAGGTTGCGCACACGGAAGGTCAGCAGCACTGGCTTAATGCGCCAGCTGGCCGCCACGTCGGCCGTGGTGTGGCCGTTGATGCGGATCTGATTGGCGTTGTCGGTGTATATCTTGCCGGTGTGGTTGATGGACAGGAACAGACCGAGCGGCAGGCCCTTGAACCGGTAGTTGGCGAACAGGTTCACGATGCGCTCGGGCACGTTGGGCGGCGTGTTGCCCACGCGCGATACGCCGCCCGCCTCGGTCAGCGTGTCGAAGCGCGCATCCAGCGCCGCCACATTGCCCGACAGCGTGAGCTGCTTCGTCGCGCGCCACGCAGCGGCCAACTCGACCCCGCGCGACGACTGCCGGCCGTTGTTGATGGTGACGTTGGCGTTGTTCGGGTCGCGCGAGAGCACGTTGTCGAGCGCGATGTGGTAGGCCGCCGCCGTCCATTCCACGCTGGCCAGGCTTTGCTTGAAGCCCACTTCCAACTGCTTGCCCTTGGACTGTGGAAACGCCGCATTGCCCGCCGACAGCAGGAAGAGCGAGCCCACCGGAATGGTGGCGTTGGTGTACTGCGCGTAGACGGACGATGACGCGCTGACGTCGTACACCGTGCCCAGCCGCGCCGAGTTGGACGAGTACCGCGTGCCGAAGGCGCTGAACGTGCCCAGGTTGAGGTCGGCCACGCTGCGGTCCACGTCCACGCGGTCGTGGCGCAGGCCGCCCACCAGCGTCCAGGCCGGGGTGAGCTTGAGCGAGTCTTCGGCAAACACCGAGGTGCTGCGCACGTCCGAGGTGAAGTTGGTGCGGTTGCCGCCGCCCGCCATGAGCGCCGGGTCGTCGTTGTAGGTGCCCACGGCCGGGTCGAACAGCGGCACGCGCAGGCTGGTGGCAGTGGCCGCCGAGCCGTTGGAAAAGCGCCGCGTGTTGTCGAAGTCGGTCTTGCTGATCTCGCCGCCCACCACGAACTTGTTCGCCATGCCCGCCAGACGCCCTGTGTGCGCGGCATCCAGCCGGTTGGACAGGTAGCGCTGGTCGTGCGCGATGGTGGTCTGGTCGCGCGTGATGGACGCGGGGGCGGTGAACACCGCGCTTTCCGAATTGCGCCACAGCCGGTCGACCTGGTTGGCCGTGAGCTCGTTGCGCAGCGTCCACTCGGGCGTCAGGCGGTGGGTGATGCGGGCGCGCAGCCAGTAGGCCTCGGACTGGTTCCTGTCGTCCAGGATGTTGTAGTTGTTGCGCGCGATGCGCCGGTCCACCACCCGGCCGTCGGGCGTGCTGACCACGCTGGTGGGCTGGGTCGCCAGACTGCCGGGAACGAGCGGCGTGCCCCAGTAGGCATGGCCTTCGTCGCGGGCATAGTCGAACGACACATCGAGCCGGGTGGCACGCGCCAGATCGAACGACACGCCGGTGGTCAGGTGCTCGAGCCTCTCGCTGTTGCGCGCAATGGTGCCCACGCGGGTGTCGTTGCGGCTGTAGTCGATGCGGTAGGCGCCCGTCTCGCCCACGGCGCCGCCCAGGCCCACCGCCGCCCGGGTGGAGCCGTAGCTGCCGTAGGACAGCAGGGCCTCGCGCCCGGGGTTGTTGCGGTCGGGCCGCTTGGTCTGGAAGTTGACGATGCCGCCGATGGCGCTGTCGCCCTGCAGCACCGACGCCGGGCCCTTGAGCACCTCGATGCGCTCGTAGTTCCAGGTGTCCTGCACCCGGTTGGTCACGCCTGCGCCGGACATGCGCACGCCGTCGTACAGGTACAGCACGTTGGTGAAGCCGCGCATCGACAGCGTGGTGGGTGCCGCTGGCGTGCCCCCGCCTGCCATGCCGGCCGCACCGCGCAATGCTTCGCTTAAGGTGCGCGCGCCGCGCTCCTGGATCACGTCCTGCGACAGGATCTCCACCGACGCGGGCGTTTCGCGCAGCGTGAGGCCCAGGCGCGATGCGCTGGTGCTCCGCTGGTCCAGCTGCAGGCTGTCGCGGTCCTGCCCGCCCACGATGCTGACCGCGGGCAATTCGCGGTCGGGCTCTGGCGTCTGGGACCAGCTGGCGTGCGTGGCAGCAGCCACCGCCAGCGCCACGGCGGTGCGGGTGAAGGGGGTCATGGAATCGTCCTCTCGGGTTTGTTTTTCGGTGTTGGATGGATGCGCTAGACGACGCGGTAGCGGCGCAGCCGCCAGAGCGCTACGCCCAGCAGCACCAGCGTCGGCAGCAGCAGCTGCAGCACGGCCCGCGCGGCCTGGGCCTGCACGGTGCCGGGCGCTTCGTCTCGCCATGCAAAGGCGGGGATGTGCGCGAAGTCCGCCTCGGTGATGGCCAGGCCGCCGTCGATGCGGGGAAAGAAGAAGTCCTTCCACGCCTGGTGGTAGGCCGTGATCTGCGCCATGAACCAGGCGTTGCGGCTGTGCCCCGTGCCCGCCAGCGCGGTGATGCCCTCGTACGCCACGGCCGCAGGCGACACGGCGCTCCAGCGCGCCACCAGCGCCTGTTGTTGCGCCTGCTGCGCATCGAAGCGGTCCAGCTCGGGCTGCAGCGTGTCGTCCACCTGGCGCTGGATGCGGTAGTTGGCCATGGCCCGCCCGCTCATGGCCAGGCGGCCGTCCTTGGGCACCAGCACGTCGGGCTTGTCCACATGCTCGTAGTCGGTGGCCAGCAGCGCGGCGTTCTGCGACATGGCCTGCGCGGTGACCACGCGGGTGCGGGTGGCCAGCTCAGCGCGCGAGGGCGCCGGGCTGGTGTGCGTGACCGCGATGTTCAGCAGCACCGGCACCACGAGCACCAGCACCACCCAGCCGATGATGAGCACCATCGCATTGGTGGCCGAAGACCGGCCGAAGGCATTGACCGCCACCACCGCGGTGAACCAGAAGAGCGCATACGCCCCCACCACCAGCGCCCACCACAGCGTGGCGCCGGGCATGGCCAGGGCCTGGGGGCGGGCCACCAGCAGCACCGCCAGCGGCACCAGCACGGCGGCGCCCAGCAGCACCGCGGCGCGCACCGCGACCTTTCCGGCAATCAGCGTCGGCAACGCCAGCGGCTGCGAGAGCAGCAGGCGCAAGGTGCCGTCTTCCTTCTCACCGGACAGCAGGTTGTAGCTGAGCGCGAAGATCAGCAGTGGCAGCAGGTACACCACCACGAACGCCAGGTCGAAGTGCCCGCTGAGCAGGTGCCAGGGGTTCTCGATGTCGTTGTGGTGCAGGAAGTTGACCTTGCTCTGGTGCGTGACCTTGAACTGCGACGGGAACAGGTCGGTCTGCCCCAGCGCCACCGGCGCCAGCGCGGCGCTGGGCATGACGGCGTAGTGCGCGCCCAGGCCGCCGGCCATGTTGGCGGGGTTGGCCGGGTTGCCGAACGGCGTGGGGGTTTCGGTGCCCGCCATGATGCGCTGGAGTTGCGCGAGCTGGCTGGCGCGCGACTGCGCATCGGCCGCCACCAGGGCCGCCTGCGCGCTGTCGCGCTGCGTGGTCTGTAGCACGCCGTTGAAGAGCGCATAGCCGATGAGCAGCAGGAACAGGCCGCCCACCCACCAGAGGCTGCGCTCCTTGAGCAGCAGGCGCAGCTCCTGCCGGGCGACCATGCGAAATCGTTGGAACTGAAATGCTTGCACGAGTTTTCCTTACAGCGCCCGCTGGCGCGCCACGGCAGCCCAGGCGAATGCGACGGCGAGCAGCAGGCTGGCGCACAGCACCGCCAGGCTCGCACCGCTGCGGGCCAGCGCCCAGCCCACGGAGGGCGCGTGGTATTCAAAAGCCGGCACCCGCGCCCACAGCGACGGGCTGGCCTGGTAGGCGAAGTGCTGGTGGCCCAGCGGGTCGGCGTGCTCCACCAGGTCCTGGCTCACGATGTCCTGGATGACGCGGCGGTGCCGCTCCGCAGCGGTGGTGAAGTCACGGTGGTGCACGAAGTCGGTGCCTGCCATGGCGGTGGAGAAGGTGCGGATGGCCAGCAGCGGCATCAGCAGGCCACCGGCCTCCTGCACCGCCTGCTGGTTCTCCCAGGTGTCCCACAGCCGGCCGAAGTGGCGGTCGTACACGGCATAGCTGGACTGGTCGTCGAGCTTGAGCGCGATGCCCCATTTGTTCAGGGGCACATCGCGGCTCCAGCGCTCGGTGGTGCCGAAGGCCTGCATCCACACCTTGTCGGAAGTCGCCTTGCGGTCGGCGTCCAGCGCCTGGTTGAATGCGAGCCGCGTCGGGCTGGGGAACACGGCGCGCGACAGCTCGGACATCACGCGCGGCGCCACCACGGTGTTGGCGATCCACAGCGCCAGCAGCACGGTGATGGCCACGCGCGAGGTGCGCGATGCGGCCGACACACCGAGCGTGACGAACACGAAGATCGCCAGGTACAGCGCATAGCCCAGCGCGAGGGCCGCAAAGCGCAGCAAGGCGTCGCCGCGCTCGCCACTGGCGGCAGACAGGGCCACCACCGCCGCCGCGATCAACGCGGCCGGCAGCAGCAACGCCGCCAGGCCCATGCCCAAAGCGGCCGCCTTGCCCCACAGCAGGCGCAGCGGCGGCACGCCCAGGCTCAGCGTCTGGCGCAGGATGCCCTGCTCGCGCTCGCCCGCAAAGGCGTTGAAGCCCAGCACCACCACCAGCAAGGGGCCCAGCACCTGCAGGATCCAGCCCACCGACAGGTCGCCAAAGCGCTGCAGGCCGGTGGCGTCCTGCGCGGGGCGGAACTTCACCTCGCTTTGCCGGTGCGCCTGCAGCCACACGGTGCTGCCGATGTAGGGGTTGATGCCGGGGTCGAGCAGCGCCAGCGCCGCGTCGGGCTTGAAGGCGTGCATGCCCTGGTGCGCCGCGTCGTGCGGGTGGCGTGCGCCCTGCTTGAGCCAGTCCTGGTAGTCGGAGTTCTGGGCCGCGGCCTGCTCTGCGCGTGCCTCTTTCTGGTGGCCGTAGCCCACCGCCAGCGCGGTGAACAGCAGCAGCATGACCATGCCGCCGGCCCAGTACAGCCGCCCGTCGCGCAGGCGCTCGCGCAGGTCCTTGAACGCGATCAGCCAGATCATTGGCCGCCCCGCATGTGCCGCAGGTACAGGGCCTGCAGGTCGGTGTCGCTGATCTGCTGGCTGTCCAGGCTCTCGACCAGGCGCCCCTGTTTCATGATGCCGATGCGCGTGGCCGTCTGCTTGGCGTGGAACAGGTCGTGCGTGGTGGCCAGGATGGCCACGCCCGCGTCGCTCGCGCGCTGCAGCAGCGTGGTGAACTCGGCCGCGGCATGCGGGTCCAGGCCCGAGGTGGGCTCGTCCAGCAGCAGCGCCTTGGCGTCCTTGGCCAGCGCCACGGCGATCCAGATCTTCTGGCGCATGCCTTTGGAATACGCGGCCACCCGCTTGTCGGCCGCGCCGGCGTCGAGCCCCACCTGGGCCATCAGCTCCAGCAAGCGCGTGCGCGGCGGCGGCTCGCCCAGGGCCAGCGCCGCGAAGTAGCGCAGGTTCTCCAGCCCGGTCAGCGTGCCGTACAGGTTCACCTGCTCGGGGATGTAGGCCAGGGACTGCTTGGTGGCCACAGGCTCGCGCGTCACGTCCACGCCGTGGATCAGCGCCTGCCCTCCGTCGGGGTCGATGAAATTGAGGAACAGGTTGACGGTGGTCGTCTTGCCCGCGCCGTTGGCGCCCAGCAGGCAATAGATCTCGCCCGGCCGGATGTGCAGATCGAGCGGGTGCAGGGCGGTGTGGTCGCCGTAGCGTTTGGT
Source organism: Acidovorax sp. NPDC077693 (assembly GCF_044542805.1). Taxonomy (NCBI): domain Bacteria; kingdom Pseudomonadati; phylum Pseudomonadota; class Betaproteobacteria; order Burkholderiales; family Comamonadaceae; genus Acidovorax; species Acidovorax sp. NPDC077693. Next base: position 29,801 of record NZ_JBITVD010000013.1, read on the forward strand.
CAGGCCGATGGCTTCGAGCACGGGGAGGTTCTCCAGTCAGGCGCGGGAAAGGGAGGCAGGCCGTTTACTGCACAAAGGCACAAGGGCAGAAGGGCACAAGGGCAGCCAGCGATCGGCGCAAAAACCTGGCGACGCCAGATCAGCCTTTAATGATAATGCATTATCGATATCAAAAAAGAATCCCATCCGGTGGCCCGCACAAGAAACCACACGCCCGGCATCGCGGACCGCAGGGAGTGCAGTCACCGATAATTCGCAGTCCCTGCCCCACGCCACCCTGTCTTCCCCGATGGAACGATCCACCAAGCAACGCACCGCCATCCACGCCGCCATTGCGGACGCACACCGCCCCCTGACACCGCAAGAGGTGCTGGACAGTGCGAGGGAGAGCGTGCAGGGCCTGGGCCTGGCGACGGTCTATCGCAACATCAAGGCGCTGGTGGAAGATGGGTCGGTGCAGGTGGTGAACCTGCCGGGCGAGAGCCCGCGGTACGAGTCGTCTGCGCACGACCACCACCATCACTTTCAATGCACGGTGTGCTCGCGGGTGTACGACGTGCACGAGTGCCCCGGCGATCTGCGCAACCTGGCGCCCAAGGGCTTCACCGTGGAGCGGCACGAGCTGACGCTGTACGGGCGGTGTGCGGATTGCGCGCCGGTGCCTGCGCGGGCGCGTGCCAAGCGGTAGGCAGCGGGCGGTAGGCGTTTGGTGCGTACCGGGCTGCCGACCAGAACGCAAAAAGGCGAGCCGTGGCTCGCCTTTTCTTCTGGCACCACCGCAACGCGTGAGGCTGCGCTGCGACCTGAGGCTATCCCCGCGTGAGCCGGTGCGGCACGTAGCGGTCGGCCTGGATGTCGGGCGTCACGCCATGGGTGTAGACGTCGTCGGTGATGGGCAAGAACTGCGCGTCCCACGCGGCCCACTGCGTCTTCAGGCGCGCGAAGACCGCGGGCTCAAGATCGCGCAGGTTGGCGCGTTCGCGTTCGTCCTCGGCCACGTCGAACAAAAACTCGTTGTCATTGACCTTGAGGTATTTCCAGTCGCCGTCGCGCACCGCGCGCTGGGCCTGCGCCTTGTAGCGCCAGTACAGCGTGCGCGGGTGCACGGGCGCAGCGCCTTGCAGCACCGGCAGGATGTTCTCGCCATCGCTCGGGTAGTCCGCATGCGGCGACAACCCAGCAGCGGCCAGCAGCGTGGGCAGCCAGTCCATCGATGCGGTGACCTGGTGCTGCACCTGCGGCGCGATGCGTGCGGACCAGCGCAAGAGCGTGGGCACGCGCAGGCCGCCTTCGAGCAGCTCGGTCTTCTGGCCGGTGAAGGGCCAAGTCTTGGAGAAGCGCTCGCCGCCGTTGTCGCTGGTGAAGACGACGATGGTGTTATCGGCCTCGCCCACATCATGGAGCGCCGCGAGCACCTGGCCCACCGCGGCATCGAGCGCCTCGACGATCTCGCCGTATTTGCGCAGGCTGCCGCCGTCGTAGTGGAACAGGCTCTTGATCTGGTGCGCCACGGCCTCGTCGCCCGGCCCTTCCCAGGGCCAGTGCGGCGCGGTGAAGTGCAACGACAGGAAGAACGGCTTGCGCTCGTCGGCACCCTGCCCTGCGCGGGCGTTGATGTACGCCGTGGCCTCGTCGGCCAGCACCTGGGTGTAGTAGCCGGCGCGCTCCACGGGCACCTCGTTCTCCCACAGGTCGCGCGCCACGTCGTCGCCCACGCCGGGCTTGTGCGTGAAGTAGTCGATGGCACCGTGCAGGTTGCCGAAGAAGCGGTCGTAGCCGCTCTGCAGCGGCCCGTACTGCGGCGGCAGGCCCAGGTGCCATTTGCCGATGAGGGCCGTGTCGTAGCCCGCGGCTTTGAGCAGCGACGGCAGTGTGGGATGGTCCGGCGGCAAGCCCAGGCCGGTGTCGCGCAAGGCGATGGGCTCTTCGAGCCCCGCGCGCAGCCGGTACTGGTAGCGGCCGGTGATGAGCGCGATGCGCGTGGCCGAGCAAACCGCCGAATTGGCGTACGCCTGAGTGAAGCGCACACCCTGCCCCGCCAGGCGGTCCAGGTGGGGCGTGGCGAAGTCCGTGGCGCCATAGACGCCCAGGTCCGCCCAGCCCAGGTCATCGGCCAGGATGAAAACGATGTTGGGAGCCTGGGCCACGGTCAATCCGCCCAGAACCCGGACGACTCGATCACCGGCCGCCATTTGGCGATCTCGGCCACGCGCAGTTGCTCCAGGGCTTGCGGCGTGCGCGGGTCCGGGTCGAGCGCGATCTCGTCGAGCCGTGCCTTGACCACCGGGTCTGCCAGCGCCTTGTTGAGCGCACGGTTGAAAGCGGTGACGGTGGCTGCCGGCGTGCCGGTGCGGGCCCACAGGCTGTACCAGCCGCTGCCCACGGCCTTGGGGTAGCCGGACTCGGCGAAGGTGGGCACATCGGGCAGTTCGCGCGTGCGCTTTTCCGAGAAGGTGCCCAGGATGCGGATCTTGCCCTGCTTGTGCAGCGGCAGCAGCTCGGTGGTGGTCTGGATGGCCGAGCTGATCTGCCCGCCCGCTAGGTCCGACAGCATGGGCCCGCCGCCCTTGTAGGCGATGTGCACGATGTCGATCTGCGCCGCGCCGCCCAGCAGCAGCCCGAAGAAATGCGGCAGGCTGCCCGCCGCCGGGCTGCCGAAGTTGGCGCGGTCGGGGTGGGCCTTGAGCCAGGCCACGAACTCGGCCACGTTGCGCGCCGGGTGGTTGGCCGGCACGGCCAGCGCCAACTGGAAGTGCGCGAGCAGGCCCACCGGCGTGAAATCCTTGGCGGGGTCGTAGCCCGGCTTCTTGTAGACGATCTGCGAGAGCACCGGCGTGATCAGCGGAGCAATCAGGAAGGTGCTGCCGTCCGCAGGCGCCGACAGCAGCGCCTGCGCCGCGATCTGGCCGCCGGCACCGGGCCGGTTGTCCACGATGATGTTGTGCTTGCCGCCCAGGTGCGCGGGGATGCGCTCGGCCAGCACGCGGGCCAGCAGGTCGATGCCGCCGCCCGCGCCAAAGCCGACCAGGATGCGCGAAGACTCGGGCACCGCCGTCGCCTGGGCCCACGCGGCCGGGGCACCGCCCACACCGCAGGCCAGCGCGCACACGCTGGCCGCAGCGCGGCCCAGCAGCGTGCGCCGCTGGCGCGACAACTCTGTCGACGATGGCGAAGTCCGTGTCTCGGTCATGGCTGCTTCCGGGTCAGAGCTTGGCGATGGAGACTTCGGTGGACTTCACCAGGGCCACCACATCGGAGCCCACGACCAGGGCCAGGTCGTCCACCGAGCGGGTGGTGATGACCGACGTGACGATGCCCCAGGGGGTTTCGACATCGACTTCGGAGACGACGTCGCCGCGAATGATCTCGCGCACTTTGCCCTTGAACTGGTTGCGGACGTTGATGGCTTGGATGGACATGGAAAGGCTCCTGGAAGATAGGAAAAAATGGGCGGATGCTGGGGCGGAGGCCCGTGTCGACAACGATCTGTCGCACCGGGCAACCTGCCGTGCACCCACAAAACTAAACAACCAGAAGCAATGTAAATTAAGTTTCTTATACGAATAAATGGTCATTACTCATAAGCTTTGACTTAGATGTATGGGGCATGAGTTGCAGCCGCCACGGCATAAGCGCGGGCCGTGGAAGTACCCCGGTATTTGGGCCGCACCACCCGATGGCCGCTGCAAAACGCAGCCGCCCCGCCAGACCTTTCGATCTGGCGGGGCGAATGGAAGCGGCCGGTTCAGCCGGGGAGGTCGCTGGTGTCTCAGGCGGGCTGCGGCAGGTAACTCGGCCGCGTGGCCGTCATCGACAGCTTGACGTGCTGCGTGAGCTCATCGGCCAGCACTTCGTCCGCACCGGCGGCCAGGCCGTCCAGCGCGCGCTGCACGATCTGCTCCGGGCTCGACTTGGGGACGTCGAAGCCGCGCGTCAGGTCGGTATCGACATAGGCCATGTGCAGGCCCAGCACCTGCGTCTTTTGCGCCGCCAGTTCGTGGCGCAGCGCGTTGGTCAGCGACCAGGCGGCGGACTTGCTGGCCGAATACGCCGCCAGCTCGCCGCCATTGACCCACGACGCCACCGACAGCACGTTGAGCAGCGCGCCGCCGCCGTTGGCCGCGAGGATGGGTGCAAAGGCCTTGCTCACGCGCAGCACGGCGAAGACGTTGGTGTCGAAGATGCGGCGGGCCACCTCTTCGCTGTCGGCGTCCATGAAGCCGCCGGGCTGGGCGATGCCGGCGTTGTTGATGACCAGCGTCACATCGGGCGCGGCGGCGGCCGCAGCGGCCACGTCGGCGGGGTTGTTGACGTCCAGGCGCAGGGCCTGCACCCCAGGCTGGGGCGCGACGGTGGCGGGGTCGCGCGCACCGGAGTAGACCTTGCGTGCGCCGCGGGCGAGCAGCTCGCGGGCAAATGCCAGGCCGATGCCGCGGTTGGCACCGGTGATGAGGACGACAGCGTTTTCGATCTTCATGAAAATCTCCAGAGGGACAGGTGGAACGGATGGGAGGTTGGGTGGGGACTGACGGCGTGAGAAAAAGGATGTGCAGCGGCCTGCTGGCTCACACCACCTGGATGACGACCTTGCCCTTGGCACGGCCCGCTTCCACATAGGCCAGGGCGTCGTTGGTGGCGCTGAACGGAAAGACTTTGTCGACCACCGGGCGGATGGCGCCCGCTTCGACAAGGCGCGTGATCTCCTGCAGCTGCGCGCCGTGCGCCCGCATGAAGAGGAACGAGTAGCCCACGCCCAGCGCCTTGGCGCGCCGCCGTGTGCCGGCGCTCAGCAGGCGCATCACCAGCCGCACAAAGCCGGGGGCGCGAATGGCCTGGCCGAATGCCGGGTCGGGCGGGCCGGAGATCGAGACGACCTGGCCGCCGGGCTTGAGCACGCGCAGCGACTTCGCCAGCGCCTTGCCGTCCTGGCTGTGCAGCACGACGTCGTAGTCGCGCAGCACCTCTTCGAAGTCCTGCGTCTTGTAGTCGATGACGACATCGGCGCCCAGGCTGTGGACCAGCGCCGCATTGCCCGCGCTGGCTGTGGTGGCGACAGTGGCGCCCAGGTGCTTGGCCAGCTGGATGGCAAAGGTGCCCACGCCGCCCGACCCGGCCTGGATGAAGACCTTCTGGCCTTTTCGCAACTGCGCCTTTTCCACCAGCGCCTGCCAGGCCGTGAGTCCCACCAGCGGGATCGATGCGGCCTCTTCCATCGTCAGGCCGCGGGGCTTGCGGGCCAGCGACGATGCCTTGACGGCGATGAGTTCTGCAAAGGTGCCGATGCGGAAATCGTCGGCCCGGGCATAGACCTCGTCGCCCGGCTGGAACTGCTGCACACGCGGCCCCACCCGCACCACCACGCCCGCCACGTCGTGCCCCAGCACCAGCGGCATGGCGTACGGCAGGATGAGCTTGAACTCGCCGCTGCGGATCTTGGCGTCGAGCAGGTTCACGCTGGCGGCATGCACCGCCACCAGCACCTCGTCGTCGCGCAGGTCCGGCGCGGGGACATCGGCGTGCCGCAGTGGGCCCTGCTTGGCGTAGCGGTCGAGGACAAAGGCTTTCATGGGGCTTCCTGGGTAAAGGACACAGCGCTAAGCGGTGCAGATCGCAAGCAAATTCGCATGATGATCGTCATATGTAAAGGCAAAAAAAAAGCGCGCCGCTGGGGAAGTCAGCCGGGCGCGCCGGGCGGCGTGGCAGGTGCAGCGTCTGCAGCGTGCGTCGAGTTCGTCAGCTGTATCAGGTGCTTGAGCGCGGCCTCGCGCAGGCTGTCCGACAGCGCGGGCTCGTCCACCGCGCGGGACAGCACCAGCGCGCCCACCATGGTGGCCATGGTGACGAGCGCCTGTTCGTGGGCTGCGGGCTGGCCCCACTGCGGCGACTGGCGCCCGATGAGGTCGACCATTTCCTTGATATGCCGGGTGGCCACGCGGCGCACCTCGGGTGCCTGGCGCGATGTCTCCGAGCCCAGGGCCGCCAGGGGGCAGCCCATCTCGACACTCTCGACATGTTGGCGCGACAAGTAGGCCGAGAGCATCGCGGCCAGCGCGCGGGGCGACGGCTCGCCGGCCGCGGCACCGGCCGCCAGCGCTGCGGATTCGGTGCATGCCTTGGCAGCGGCCTCGGCCAGCATGGCCTCGCGGGAGTCGAAGTGCGCATAGAAGGCGCCGTGCGTCAGGCCCGCCTCTTTCATGATGTCCGCCACGCCCGTGCCGTGATAGCCCTCGCGCCGGATCGCCCGCGAGGCCACCGACACGATGCGCTCGTGCGTGGCCTCCTTGGCGGCGGCTCTGGAATGGGGCGCGGGCTTTGGCATGATGCGCATCATACGACATAGCGCCATGTGTCGCAACCCCGGCCGTCTGCGCCGCTGCTTCTGCGAGGCCCACTCCACCCGAGCTCCCCTGCCCCCTCGGCATCAGAGACTCAGGCCCTGCGAAAGGGTCTGTCTGCAAACACTACTATTTTCATAGCGCCTTGCGCCCTACCAGCAAGCGGTAGGGGCATTTTTGCTCTCTCACCCACTCACAGTTTGGCGATGGACACCTCGGTCGACTTGACCAGCGCGACCACGTCGGAGCCCACGACCAGCGCCAGCTCGTCCACCGAGCGCGTGGTGATGACCGACGTGACAATGCCCCAGGGCGTTTCGACATCGACTTCAGAGACGACATCGCCGCGCACGATCTCGCGGACTTTGCCTTTGAACTGGTTACGGACGTTGATGGCTTGGATGGACATGGGTTTCTCCTTGATGGGGCCGTGGGGCGAAGAAAGGACTGACAGAAGACAGAAAGAACGCAACGGAAGGCAGCGGGCGCCAGAAACGGCTACACCGCCCAGCGCAGACCATGCGCAGGCACGCCGGGCCACGGCGCTTCGTGCGCCGGCTCGCCGTCGGGCTTTTGCAGCACGCGGTCCAGGATGCGCTTTTCGATGGCGGCAAAGGCGGCGTCACCGTGCGACCGGGGGCGTGGCAGGTCGATGCGCTGGTCCAGCGCGATCTGGCCGTCCTCGATCAGGATCACGCGGTCGGCCAGGGCCACGGCTTCTTGCACATCGTGGGTCACCAGCAGTGCGGTGAAGCCGCTGCTGCGCCACAGGCCTTCGATGAGGCGGTGCATCTCGATCCGTGTCAGCGCATCCAGCGCGCCCAGGGGCTCGTCCAGCAGCAGCAGGCGCGGGTTGTGCACCAGGGCACGGGCCAGGGCTACGCGCTGGCGCTGGCCGCCGGACAGGCGCGCGGGCCACTCGGTCAGGCGGTCCCCCAGGCCCACGCGGGCCAGCACGTCGGCGGCGGCGCCGCGCCGCGCAGGCGGCAGGCCCAGGGCCACGTTGTCGGCCACGCGCTTCCAGGGCAAGAGGCGCGAGTCCTGGAACATGATGCGGGTGTCGTCGCTCAGCCCGGCCACGTCCTTGCCATCGAGGCGGATCGCGCCGCCCGAGACGGATTCGAGCCCCGCCACCAGCCGCAGCAGCGTGCTCTTGCCGCAGCCGCTGCGGCCCACGATGGCCACGAACTGGCCAGGCTCGATCACGAGTTCGGTCTTCTTGAGCACGTCGCGGGTGCCGTAGCGCTTGTCCACGCCGCGCACTTCCAGGCGCACGCCTTGCGCGGCGGGGGTGTTGGTCGTCTGGGTCATGGTGTCAGGCTCCGGTCTTGAACAGCGGCACGTCCAGCGCGTTCACGCGCTTGGGCAGCAGCTTTTCGGCAAAGAAGGCATCGGCGATGCGTTGTTGTTCGGTCAGCGCCGCGGGCACCACGGCACGCACCTCGTAGCTGCGGCGGCTGTTGGCCAGCTCGATCACGCCCGCATCCAGCCCCCACACGGGGGCCAGCAACGCGGCCGCGTCCTTGGGGCTTTGCTTGACCCACACGCCGGCCTTTTGCAGCTCGTTGAAGAACACGCGCAGCACATCGGGCCGCGCCTGGGCAAACGGGGTGCCGGCCAGGTAGTAGCGCTGGTAGGAGGCCAGGTCGCGCCCATCGGCCAGCACACGCACGGCCGACTGCTTTTGCACAGCGGCGAGGAACGGGTCCCACACCACCCAGGCGTCGATGGCGCCGCGCTCGAAGGCCGCGCGGCCATCGGCGGGGGTCAGGTAGGCGGGCTCGATGTCCTTGAACGCCAGGCCGGACTTTTCCAGCGCAGCGATCAGCAGGAAGTGCACGCCGGCGGCCTTGGCAAAACCGATCTTCTTGCCCTTGAGGTCGGCGACGGTCTTGATGGGCGAATCAGCGCGCACCACGATGGCCTGGGCCGAGGGCGAAGGCGATTCCTGCGCCACGAAAGTGAGGTTGGCGCCCGCTGCCTGGGCGAACACCGGCACGGTGTCGGCCACGTCGGCGCTCACGTCGATGTTGCCCAGGTTCAGCGCTTCGAGCAGCGGCAGGCCGCTGGTGAACTCGTGCCACGTGACCTTGACGTTGAGCGGCGCAAGCAACTGCTCCAGCGTGCCGCGCGTGCGCAGGATGGTGGTGAGGGTGGACGACTTTTGCAAGCCGATACGCAGTGTTTGCAAGGTTTCAGGCTTGCCCTGCGCGGCGGCCAAACCGCTCGACAACGCTGCGATGGCACCGAGCACAGTGCGCCGGTGAATGTGGAAAGGGTTGGTCATGGTGGTCCGCAATTCTTGGAATGAAGGGTCGGGCTGCAGTGCGCCTTACGGCGTCTGGTAGCCGGGATGCCAACGCAGCCAGTAGCGCTCCAGGCCCTTGGCGAACAGGTCGGCCAGCTTGCCCAGCAGTGCGTACAGCAGGATGCCGACCAGCACGATGTCGGTCTGCAAAAACTCGCGGGCGTTCATCGTGAGGTAGCCGATGCCCGCCTGCGCCGAGATGGTCTCGGCCACGATCAGGATCACCCACATCAGGCCCAGCGAGAAGCGCAGGCCCACCAGAATGCTGGAGAGCGCGCCGGGCAGGATGATCTGTTTGTACAGCTGCCAACGGCCGAGGCCATAGGTGCGCCCCATCTCGATCAGACCCGGGTCCACATTGCGGATGCCGTGGAAGGTGTTGAGGTAGATCGGGAAGAACACCGACACGCTGATGAGGAACAGCTTGGCCGATTCGTCGATGCCGAACCACAGGATTACCAGCGGAATCAGCGCCAGCGCCGGGATGTTGCGCACCATCTGGATGGTGGAGTCGAGCAGGGTCTCGAACAAGCGCACCGAGCCGGTGAGCAGGCCCAGCAGCAGGCCCAGCCCGCCGCCAATGGCCAGGCCTGCCAGCGCGCGGCCGGCGCTCACCTTGACATGGGTCCACAGCTCACCCGACACGGTGAGCGTCCACGCGGCCTTGATGACTTCGAGCGGCGCTGGCAGCACGCGGGTGGAGAGCCAGCCCTGCGACGATGCGATCTGCCACAGCACGATGAGCCCCACGGGCACGGCCCAGGGCAGCAGGCGCTGCAGCAGGCCGGACAGGAAGCGGGACAGCGCTGCAGGCAGCACGGGCTTGTCGATCGGCAGATCGACGGAATCGGCCACAGGCGATACCTGCAGCTCGCGGACGGTCTGGGTCTGGGTCATGGGGTGGTTTCCTGTTCGTGATCGGGCTCTAGAAACTCCAGCTGGTTGCCCGCCGGGTCCTTGACGTAAAAGCGCAGATAGCCGGGCAGCGCGCGGTTCTCCACCAGCGGCAAATCGGCCTGCAGCAGGCGGTGGCGCAGGGCCGGCAGGTCCTGCACTTCAAATGCCAAGTGCGACACCGCGGGCGCGGGCTGCCAGTGCTCGGTGGGCACCAGGTCGATGCGCTGGGTGCCTGCGGCAAAGCGCAGCGTGTTGCCCGCTTGCAGGCGCACCTCGGGCAGGCCCAGCAGGCTGGCATAAAAGCGCCGGATGGGCGCCTCGGCACCGGCCGGAAAGGCCAGTTGCACGTGGTTGATGGACTGGATGCTCATGGCGTGGCTCCTCGTCGGTGCGGTCAGCTTTGCGAAGCGCGTGGCACGAAGTCGTTGGCCACGGTTTCGCCGAACGGGCCCAGCGGGTTGCCGCCGGTGAGCTTCTCGCGCACGCCCAGCGGCAGCAGCGGGAACACCAGCTCGGCAAAGCGGTAGGCTTCTTCGAGATGGGGGTAGCCCGACAGCACGAAGTGGTCGAGCCCCAGGTCTGCGTATTCCGTGATGCGCGCAGCCACGGTCTCAGGGTCGCCCACCAGGGCTGTGCCCGCGCCACCGCGCACCAGGCCCACGCCCGCCCACAGGTTGGGGCTGATCTCGAGGTCAGCGCGGCTGCGCTTCACGCCCCCGGCATGCAGCGCGGCCATGCGGCGCTGGCCTTCGGAGTCCATGCGTGCAAAGACCGACTGGGCGCGTGCCACGGTCTCGTCGTCCACATGGCTGATGAGCTCTTCGGCTGCGGCCCAGGCCTGCGCCTCGGTCTCGCGCACGATGACGTGCAGGCGGATGCCGAAGCTGACGGTGCGGCCGTGCCTGGCCGCACGGGCGCGCACGTCGGCCACCTTCTTGGCGACCTCGGCCGGGGGCTCGCCCCAGGTCAGATACGTTTCCACCTGCTCGGCCGCAAGGTCGTGCGCAGCGTCGGACGAGCCGCCGAAGTACACCGGCGGGTGCGGCTCCTGCAGCGGCGGGAACAGCAGCTTGGCGCCCTTGACGGACAGGTGCTTGCCCTCGTAGTCGAAGGTCTCGCCCCGGTGGCTGCGCGTGAGGATTTCGCGCCAGATGCGGATGAACTCGGCCGACTGCTCATAACGCGTGGCGTGGTCCAGGAACACGCCGTCACCCTCCAGCTCCGCGCGGTCACCACCGGTCACCAGGTTGATGAGCAAGCGCCCGCCCGACAGGCGGTCGAAGGTGGCGGCCATGCGGGCGGCCAGCGCGGGCTGGTGCAGGCCGGGGCGCACCGCGACCAGAAACTTGAGCTTTTTGGTGACCGCCAGCAGGCTCGATGCGATCACCCATGGGTCTTCGCACGAGCGGCCGGTGGGAATGAGCACGCCTTCGTAGCCCAGGCTGTCGGCGGCCACTGCCACCTGCTGCAAGTATTCGAGGCTGAGTTGGCGTGCGCCCTTGGCCGTGCCAAGGTAACGGCTGTCGCCGTGGGTAGGGATGAACCAGTAGATTTTCATGGTGTCGCTTTGCCGTGTGGGGGTCATCAATAGGAGAAGGCCAGGCCGTAGCCCGCCAGCGAAAAGCCGAAACGCAATGGACAGGCCCGCATGCCTCCAGCCGCCACATCGGCACGCACACCGGCCTGCACACGCCTGCGCGTGCGGACCAGCCTGCGCGCCGGCGCCTTCAGGCGCCAGGCGTTGGCCGTGGTGCGCAGCACGCGGCGTGCTGCATCGTGGACAGGGCTTGCGGAAGCGGTGGGCATGTCAGGGCTCCTTGGTTTCAATTGCGGCGGACTGTGTGACCCGAGACCGTAAAAACTGGCGCTGCCAAGGCCAGTGCCAACGTGGAACCGGCTTTGCCGGGCCACCGGTGGCGTCCCCCTCCCGCGCAGCAAGAGAGGGGGAAGGCGCGAAGCGACTCAGGGGGTGCACCCTCTACCACGGCGAGCGCGCCACATCGCGCACCTGGATGCGCTGGGGGATCAGCTTCAGGCTGAAGAAGGTGTCCGCGATCTTTTGCTGCTCGGCCAGGATCTCGGGCGTCACCGGGCCGGTGCCGTATTCGGCACGCGACGTGGACAGATCGAGCACGGCCTTGGGGATGCCGAACAGCGGGGCCAGCTCGGCCGCCAGCAGGTCGCGGTTGACCTTGGCCCAGATGTCGATCTTGTTGAGCTCTTCGATGGCGATGCGCAGTACGTCGGTGTTCTTGTCGGCGTACTGCAGCGACGAGAAGTAGTACGCGCGGTTGCCCACCACGCCCGTGGCGTCGGCCAGCAGGCGGGCGTCCAGCGTCTTTTCGGCCGCAGCGGCAAACGGGTCCCAGATCACCCAGGCGTCCACAGAGCCCTTCTCGAAAGCGGCGCGCGCATCGGCAGGCGGCAGGAAGGCCACGTTCACGTCGCTGTATTTCAGGCCGTGCTTCTCCAGCAGCTTGACCAGGAAGTAGTGCACGTTGCTGCCCTTGTTGAGCGCGATCTTCTTGCCCTTGAGGTCGGCCACGGTCTTGATCGGCGAGCCCTTGGGCAGCAGCACGCTCTCGGCCTTGGGGCGGGGCACGGTGGCGGCCACATAGGCCAACGGGGCTCCTGCAGCCTGCGCAAAGATCGGAGGGGCTTCGCCCACGTCGCCGAAGTCGATGGAGCCGACGTTCAGTGCTTCGAGCTGCACGGGGCCGGCGGTGAACTCGGTCCATTTGATGGAAACACCCAGCGGGGTCAGGCGCTTTTCCAGCGTGCCGCGGCCCTTGAGCAGGCTCAGGAAGCCCTTCTGGTGGCCGATGCGGAACTCACGCGCCGGGGTTGTTTGCGCCAATGCGCCGAAGGCCGGCAGCGCCACAGCGCTGGCCGCACCCTGGACGAGGCGGCGGCGGGACAGGGAGATCGAAGTCGTCATGGTGTTCTTCTGAGAATGAATGCGTGTGCAACAGGCCGGGGCATCAGGGCTGCGCGCCGAGCACGACGGCGTCGCTCACCTTGATGGCCTTGGGGATCAGCTTCAGCTCGAAGAACGTGTCGGCGATCTTTTGCTGGTCGGCCGCCACCGCAGGCGTGATGGGCTTGACGTTGAATTCATAGCGCTGCAGCGCCAACTCGACCACGTCCACCGGCAGACCTTGCAGCGGCGCGATCAGCTCTGCGGCCTGGCGCAGGTTCTTCTTGAGCCAGATGCCTTGCGCCACCGAGTCTTCGAACAGCGCCGCGATCACCTTGGGGTTCTTGGTGACGAAGTCGCGCGCGCCCAGGTAGTACTGGTAGTTGTTGACCACGCCGCCCGTGCCGTCGGCCAGCACGCGGGCGCCGGTGGCTTTTTCAGCCGCGGCCTGGAACGGGTCCCAGATCACCCAGGCATCCACGTTCTTGCTCTCGAACGCGGCGCGGCCGTCGGCCGGGGCCAGGTACACAGGCGTGATGTCGGACAGCTTGAGGCCGTTCTTCTCCAGCTGCTTGACCAGCAGGTAGTGCACGTTGCTGCCCTTGTTGAGCGCGACCTTCTTGCCCTTGAGGTCGGCCACCGACTTGATGGGTGAGTCCTTGGCGACCAGGATGGCCTCGGCGCGCGGCGCGGCGGGGTCGTGGCCGAAGTAGACGAACTTGGCACCGGCGGCCTGGCCGAAGATGGGAGGCGCCTCGCCCACATAGCCCACATCCACGGCGCCCACGTTCAGGCCTTCGAGCAGTTGAGGGCCCGCCGGGAACTCCACCCACTTCACGCCAAAGCCCAGGGGCGCAAGCTTCTTTTCCAGCGTGCCCGTGGCCTTTTGCAGCACGAACAGGCTGGCGGCCTTCTGGTAGCCGATGCGCAGCTCGCCCTTGGTCTGGGCCTGCACCGGCTGCGCCAGCAGGAAGGCGGCGATCAGCACGAAGGCCGTGAAGACCACAAAGCCGATGAACATGTTGCGCAGGGCGGCCAGGCCGCCGGCGCGCGGGGCATGTTCCGCGCGGTCTGAACTGGCTGCGCCGTCGCGTGTCAGTGTGCTCATGGTGAATGTCCTTTGAATCATGGAAAAAGGTGGCGTCTGTCTGAACCCGGGCAGTGCTCCGCCCAGCCCACCGCTCGGGGCAGCGGGCCTGTAAAAAAAGGGGAACGAGAAATGCGGGAGCCCGGCCGCGCCGCAACATCCCCACGGTGGGGTGCGCGCAGGGCGGGCGGCGCCCGTCAGACGCTACATCGCACCTGCGAGAAGTGCACCGGCGCAAACCGCGTGGCCTGGGCGGGCGAGGGGCGCAGGGTTTCCGTGACGAGCACGTTCACGGCGTCGTCCAGCCGTGTGGCGATGTCTTCGTTCACGTGGTAGGCGCCTTCGGGTGTCAACGTGACCTGGGCATCGGTGGCATAGATGCCGGGCAGGATGCTCTTGGCACCCAGCGACTGCAGCACGGGGCGCAGCGCATAGTCCAGCGCCAGCATGTGGTGCGGACTGCCGCCGGTGGCCAGGGGCAGCACGATCTTGCCCTTGAGCGCCGTCTGCGGCAGCAGGTCCAGAAAGACCTTGAGCACGCCGCTGTACGCGGCCTTGTAGACCGGCGTGGCCACCACCAGCACGCTGGCCTGGGCCACTTGGTCGACAGCACCCACCACGGTGGGGTGGCCAAAGTCGGCCAGCAGCAGCGCCTGGGGCGACAGGTCGCGGATGTGGATGCGGTCCACCAGCGCACCGCGCACCGTCAGGCGCTGGGCGACAGCGTCCAGCAGAGCGGCGGAGCGGGAACGCTCGGAGGGGCTGCCGGCGATGAGAAGAGCGGACATGAAATGTGTTTCCTGAGGGCGTGACTTGGCCAGCGCCACCGTGGATCCGGCTTCGCCGGGCCACGGGTGGCGCCCCTTGAGGGGAGGCGGCCGCAGGGCCGCTTCGGGGTGAAATTACTTCTTGGTGTAGATCTGGTCGAAGCTGGCGTTGTCGGCAAAGTGCTCCTTGGCCGCCTTGTCCCAGCCACCGAACGCGTCGTTGATGGTGAACAGGTTCAACTTGGGGAACTGCTTGGCGTACTTGGCCTTGGCCTTGTCGGACACGGCGGGGCGGTAGAAGTGCTTGCCGGCGATGTCCTGGCCTTCTTCGGTGTACAGGTACTGCAGGTAGGCCTCGGCCACGGCACGCGTGCCCTTCTTGTCCACGTTCTTGTCCACCACCGTCACGGCGGGCTCGGCCAGGATGGAGATCGAGGGCGCGATCACGTCGAACTTGGTGCCGAATTCCTTTTCCAGCAGGTAGGCCTCGTTCTCCCAGGCGATCAGCACGTCGCCCTGGTTGCGCTGGGCGAACGTGATGGTGGAGCCGCGTGCGCCGGTGTCCAGCACGGGCACGTTGCCGTACAGCTTGGCCACGAAGTCCTTGGCCTTGGCGTCGCCGCCGTACTTGCGCTTGGCGAATTCCCACGCGGCCAGGTAGTTCCAGCGGGCGCCGCCCGAGGTTTTGGGGTTGGGCGTGATCACGCTGATGCCGGGCTTGACGAGGTCATCCCAGTCCTTGATGCCCTTGGGGTTGCCCTGGCGCACCACCAGCACGATGGTCGAGGTGTAGGGCGAGCTGTTGTGGGGCAGGCGCTTTTGCCAGTCCTTGGGGATCCAGCCGCCGTTGGTGTGCAGCGCGTCGGTGTCGCCAGCCAGCGCCAGGGTGGCCACGTCGGCCTCCAGCCCGTCGATGATGGAGCGCGCCTGCTTGCCCGAGCCGCCGTGGCTTTGCTTGACGGTCACGTCCTGGCCGGTCTTGGCTTTCCAGTGCTTGGCGAAGGCCTGGTTGAAGTCGACATACAACTCGCGGGTGGGGTCGTACGACACGTTGAGCAGCGTCACGGACTGGGCAAACGACGGCAATGCCGTCAGGGCCAAGCTGCCCACCAGGGCGGCGGCGAAGGGAAACTTGATAAAGTCGCGGCGAAAGTTCATTGGGAGGCCTCTTTTTTGGAATGCTGAACGGTGCAATTCACCGATGAAGCGCATTCTGAAAGCCCCTCTACAAAACTGGAACTACTGAGATTTCAGTTCTTTATATCCAAATCATCTGAGCCGCACCACCTCCAGGACGCGGCTCACCCCACATTCATACACAAGGAAACCCCATGGCACGCACCGTCCAATGCATCAAGCTCAACAAGGAAGCCGAGGGCCTCGACTTTCCGCCCTACCCCGGCGAGCTGGGCAAGCGCATCTGGGAAAGCGTGAGCAAGGAGGCCTGGGCCGGCTGGCTCAAGCACCAGACCATGCTGGTCAATGAAAACCGCCTGAACCTGGCCGACGCCCGCGCCCGCCAGTACCTGGCGCGGCAGATGGAAAACCATTTCTTTGGCGGTGGCGCAGATGCTGCGGCCGGCTACGTGCCCCCCAGCGAGTAAGCAGCGAACCGCGCACCTTTTCGCACCCGTCGCAACACTCAGTCAGCACACACGTCCAAGCCTCATGTCCGAACCAGTGGACTGGCTGCCGGACGGCACCCCCTACAGCCCCCGCTTCGGCGACCGCTACCACAGTGAAAAAGGCGGCCTGGACCAGGCCCGCCACGTTTTCCTGCACGGCTGCGGCCTGCCCGCGGCGTGGGCGGGGCAGCCGCAATGGCGCATTCTGGAAACCGGGTTCGGCTTCGGGCTGAACTTCCTGGTGACCTGGGCTGCCTGGCGGGCCGACCCCGCGCGCCCCACCCTGCTGCACTTCGTGTCGACCGAGGCGTGGCCCGTGAGCGCGGCCGACCTGCTGCGCGCCACCACGGCCCACCCCGACCTGGCGCCGCTGGCCGAGGAACTGCACCGCCAGTGGTGGGGCCTGCTGCCGGGCGTGCACCGGCTGCGGTTCGACGAGGGCCGTGTGCTGCTCACCCTGTTTGTGGGCGACACGCAGGCCATGCTGCGCGCGCAGAGCCTGACGGTGGACGCGGTCTACCTGGACGGCTTCAGCCCCCAGCGCAACCCCGAAATCTGGGACCTGCACACCCTCAAAGCCGTGGCACGCTGCTGCCGCCGCGGCACCCGCCTGGCCACCTGGACCATTGCGCGGGCCGTGCGCGACGCGCTGGCGCAGTGCGGCTTCGACGTGAGCCGCGTGCCGGGCGTGCCGCCCAAGCGCGACAACCTGCATGCGGTGTACGACCCGCGCTGGGAGCCCCGCACATCCCGCAAGGATGGGCGCCAGGATGCCGCCGGGACCGCCCCGCGGCCACCCGGCCGCTGCATCGTCGTCGGCGGCGGGCTGGCCGGTGCAGCCACGGCCGCCAGCCTGGCGCGGCGCGGCTGGCAAGTGCAGGTGCTGGACCAGGCCGACGCCCCCGCGGCGGGCGCATCCGGCCTGCCCGCAGGCGTATTCGCGCCCCATGTGTCGCCGGACGACAGCGTGCTATCGCGCCTGTCGCGCAGCGGGGTGCGCACCACGCTGCAACAGGCCGCCTGGCTGCTGCGCGAAGGGGCGGAGTGGGCCCCCAGCGGCGTGCTGGAGCACCGCACCGACGGCACGCCAGGCCTGGGCGCAGGCTGGGCCGACGGAGCCGGCGCGGACTGGAGCGAGGCCGCCAGCGCCGACGCCCTGCAGGCCGCCGGCCTGCCGTTGTCCACCACCGCATGCTGGCACCACCAGGGCGGCTGGGTGCGGCCACCCCGCCTGGTGGCCGCGCTGATGGCGCAACCGGGCATCGAGTGGCAGGGTCGGTGCAAGGTGGCGCAATGGCGGCGCGTGGACCCCGCGCCCGCGGACGCCCCAGCGCCTGAGCACGCAGACGCCGCCCCTGACACAGCGGCCCAGACGGCCCCGCCGGGCACTGCCGGCCACTGGCAGGCCCTGGACGAACAGGGCCATGTGCTGGCACAAGCACCCGTCGTCGTCATCGCGGCAGGGGCCGGCAGCTTGCCATTGCTGCCGGCGCACTGGCAGTTGCAGCCGGTTCGCGGCCAGGTGTCCTGGGGGGCTGCATCAACCGCTGCAGAGGCCCCGCGCGTGCCGTTTCCGGTCAACGGCCACGGCAACCTGGTGCCCCGGTTTCCCCCAAGCGATGGCAACGATGACACCCACGCCGAGGGCGCCCCCCCTGCCACCGCCTGGGTCATGGGCTCCACCTTCGAGCGCGATGTGAGCGCCCTGCCCCCTTCGCCCGCCGACCAGCAGGCCGCGCACGCCACCAACTGGGCCAAGCTGCAGACGCTGCTCCCGGCTGTGGCGCAGCAGCTACAGCCTGCTTTCGCCACGGTGCTGCCCGTGGGTGGAGGCCCCGGTGCAGACGCCAGCCCGACGCCACCTGCCGCTGCGGTCCAGTCCTGGGCCGCCGTCCGCTGCACGGCCGCCGACCGCCTGCCCATCGTCGGCCCGGTCGACCCTGCCACCCTGCCCGGCATCTGGGCCTGCACCGCCATGGGGGCCCGCGGCCTCACGCTGGCGCTGCTGTGCGCAGAACTGCTGTCCGCCAGGCTGCAGGGCGAGCCCCTGCCGCTGGACGCCAGACTGGCCAGGGCCCTGGGCAGCGAGCGGCTTTGACGGGACGACAGCCCCTGCAGGGCTGGGCACTGCAACCCCGCCACATCCCGCATCAATCCTTGCTTATATGAAAAAAGACATACTGGAAGTCAAAAACAATAGTTTGTTTTCATAAGCGAGGCCTCTACATTCGCTGCCATGCATGAATTGGCGTTTGTTTTTGCGGGCTTTGCGGTGGGGCTGATCGTCGGCCTGACCGGTGTGGGCGGTGGCTCGCTGATGACGCCTGTGCTGATCTTTTTCTTCGGCGTGAAGCCGCACCTGGCCATCGGCACCGACCTGTTGTTCGCGGCCTTCACCAAGATGGGCGGCACGGTCAGCATGGCGCGCCAGCGCCTGGTGCCCTGGCGCGTGGTGGGCCAGCTGTGCGCGGGCAGCATCCCGGCCGCGCTGCTGTCGCTGTGGGCGCTGCAGATCCTGGGTCCCGCCAGCGGCACGGCGCAGCGCATCATGACCACGACACTGGGCTTTGCGCTGCTGCTGACGGCGGCGGCCACGCTGTACAAGGTGGTGGCCTTCTCGCGCGAACGCCAGGCCGCCGACCATGCCAAGCGCGTGGCCGGTGCCGAGCATGCCACGCGCCCCCGCCACTGGGCCCTGCCCGTGCTGCTGGGCGCCGTGATCGGCACCATGGTCACCTTCACGTCCGTGGGCGCTGGCGCCATCGGCGTCACGGTGCTGCTGCTGGTCTACCCGCTGCTGCCCCTGCCGCGCGTGATCGGCGCCGACATCGCCTACGCGGTGCCATTGACCCTGGTGGCGGGTCTGGGCCATGCCACGCTGGGCTCGGTGGACTGGCCTTTGCTTGCACAATTGCTGGCTGGCTCGTTGCCGGGCATCTGGCTGGGCTCGCGCCTGGTCACCCGCACACCTGAACGCCTGATCCGCTCCGCGCTGTCCCTCCTGCTGGCCTGGGCAGGCGCCAAATTAATAATGATCTGATGGGTCCACGATGTACCAATACACCCCTTTCGACAAAAAGTTCGTAGAGCAGCGCGCGCACCAGTTCCGCGACCAGCTCAACCGCTGGCAGGCCGGCAAACTGGCCGAGGACGACTTCCGCCCCCTGCGCCTGCAAAACGGCTGGTACGTGCAGCGCTACGCCCCCATGCTGCGCGTGGCCGTGCCCTACGGCGAGATCGCCAGCCGCCAGCTGCGCGTGCTGGCCACCATCGCCCGCGAGTACGACGAGCCCGAAGCGGCCGTGTTCAAGGCCGCCATGGAAGGCCAGGGCCTGCTGGGCACCACCTTCCTGCCCAAGAACTGCGCCCACTTCACCACGCGCACCAACGTGCAGTTCAACTGGATCCCGCTGTCCAAGAGCGCTGACGTGATGGACCTGCTGGCCACCGTGGACATGCACGGCATCCAGACCAGCGGCAACTGCATCCGCAACACCACCACCGACGCGCTGGCCGGCGTGGCCGTGGACGAGATCGTGGACCCGCGCCCCTACGCGGAAATCATCCGCCAGTGGACCACGCTGCACCCCGAGTTCGCGTTCCTGCCGCGCAAGTTCAAGATCGCCATCAGCGGCGCCAAGGACGACCGCGCCGCCACCGGCTGGCACGACGTGGGCCTGCACCTCATCAAGAACGATGCGGGCGAGATCGGCTTCAAGGTCTTCGTGGGCGGCGGCATGGGCCGCACGCCGGTCATCGGCACGGTGATCCGCGAGTTCCTGCGCTGGAACCAGATCATGAATTACATCGAGGCCATCGTGCGCGTGTACAACGAGCACGGCCGCCGCGACAACAAGTACAAGGCCCGCATCAAGATCCTGGTCAAGTCCGAAGGCCAGCAGTACATCGACGATGTGGAAGAAGAGTACCGCCAGATCGTGGAGATCGACGGCGGCCCGCACACCGTGCCGCAGGCCGAATTCGACCGCGTGGCGGCGTGCTTCGTGGCACCCCAACTGGCCGACATCGCCGACGTGGACCCCGCGGCGCTGCAGGCATCGCTCACGGCCCAGGCGGCCGAGCACGTGGCCTTCGGCCGCTGGCTGCAGCGTAACGTGCACGCGCACCAGAACCCGCAGCTGCGCGCCGTGACGCTGTCGTTCAAGCGCCCCGGCCAATCGCCCGGCGACGCGACCAGCGAACAGCTGATCGCCGTGGCCGACCTGGTGGACAAATACTCCGCCGGTGAAGCCCGCGTGACGCACGACCAGAACGTGGTGCTGCCCTGGGTGCACGCCAGCCGCCTGTTCGACCTGTGGCAAGAGGCCAAGGCCCTGGGCCTGGCCAGCGCCAACGTGCAGCTGCTCACCGACATGATCGCCTGCCCCGGCGGCGACTTCTGCGCGCTGGCCAACGCCCGCTCGCTGCCCATCGCAGAGGCCATCACCCAACGCTACCAGGACCTGGACGAGCTCGACGACATCGGCGAGATCGACCTGCACATCAGCGGCTGCATCAACAGCTGCGGTCACCACCACAGCGGCCACATCGGCATCCTGGGCGTCGACAAGGACGGCAAGGAGTGGTACCAGGTCACGCTCGGCGGCTCGGACGGCTCGGACCTGTCGGGCGCCGCCGTGGCCGGCAAGGTGATCGGCCCGTCGTTCTCGGCCGCCGAGGTGCCCGACGTGATCGAAGCCGTGCTCACCACCTACCGCAGCCTGCGTGAAAGCGGCGAGACCTTCCAGAACACCGTGCGCCGCACCGGTCTTGACCCCTTCAAGGAAGCCGCCAAGACCGCCCGCCACCCCGCCAAGCAAGAGCTGGCCACCGCCTGATCGCCAGCCGCCAAGCCCTGATAAGACCCATGAAAATTCTTGCCTCCCAAGACCACCAGCCGCCCGCAGAGGGCGATGCCCGCGCCGTGGCGCTGGCCAACGATGCCGACGCACTGGCGCTGCCGCTCGACGGCGTCGAGCGCGTGGACCTGCATTTCCCCAACTTCACCGATGGCCGCGCGTTCAGCCAGGCCTTCTTGCTGCGCCGCCGCCGCGGCTTCAAAGGCGACATCCGCGCCACGGGCGACGTGCTGATCGACCAGCTGGTGCAGATGCAGCGCACCGGCTTTTCGTCGGCCGTGCTGCGCGATGGCGTGGACCCGGCCGACGCACAGCGCCAGTTCGAGATGTTCCCCGGCTTCTACCAGGGCGACGCGGTGCACCCGCAGCCTCTCTTTGCCGACAAGGCTGCCGCCTGAGCCAGGCCGGCAGCGCTGCTACGCACACCCACCAGCACTCCACCATGAGCCAATTCGATCTCGCACGCGTCAATGCCGACCTGGGCCGCAACGCCGAAGGCCTCGTCGCCTGGGCCCTGGGCCTGGGCCAGAGCCCCATCGTCACCACCAACTTCCGCCCGTTCGAGGCGGTGATCCTGCACATGGTGTCCGCGGTGAACCCGGACGTGCCGGTGGTCTGGATGGACAACGGCTACAACACCGAAGCCACCTACCGCTTTGCCGACGAGGTGACGAAGCAGCTGGGCCTGAACCTCAAGATCTACCTGCCGCTGCGCTCGCGCGCGCACCGCGAGGCCGTGGAGGGACCGACACCTGCGCTGGACGACCCACGCCACGCTGCGTTCACCGAAGAAGTGAAGCTCGAACCCTTTGCCCGCGCCCTGCGCGAAACCGCACCCAAGGTCTGGTTCACCGCGCTGCGCGCCACCGACACCGCCGTGCGCGCACAGATGGACCCGGTCAGCATCAACCCCGACGGCCTGATCAAGGTGGCGCCGCTGCTGCACTGGTCCTCCAAAGAGTTGCACGAGTACTGCGTCAAGCACGGCCTGCCCAACAACTTCGACTATGTGGATCCGACCAAAGGCGAAGACAACCGTGAGTGCGGCCTTCACATAGCCCACTGATACCCAGAAACCGTTCACGCTGAGCTTGTCGAAGCGCCGCGCAGAGCTTTAACAAGCCTGTCCTGAGCCTGTCGACGGGCTCAGCCCGAACGGTTCTGATGGTTCGAACGCGCATCCGCACGAAACACCACTGATCCCACCATGAATGCCCGCACCGATGCCGCGCAGCTGCTGCAGAACAACGACATGAGCTACCACCTGAACAACTCGCACCTGGACGCGCTGGAAGAAGAAACCATCTTCATCCTGCGTGAAGTCGCCGCCGCCTTCGAGCGCCCCACCCTGCTGTTCTCGGGCGGCAAGGACTCGCTGGTGATGCTCAAGTGCGCCGAGAAAGCCTTTGGCACCAAGGCCAGCGGCGGCGGCATTCCGTACCCGCTGCTCATGATCGACACGGGCCACAACTTCCCCGAGGTGACGGACTTCCGCGACTTCCGCGCCAAGGAACTGGGCGCCGAACTCATCGTGCGCAGCGTCGAAGACTCGATGGCGCGCGGCACCGTGCGCCTGGCGCACCCCGGCGAGAGCCGCAACGTGCACCAGTCGGTCACGCTGCTCGAAGCGATCGAGGAATTCCGCTTCGACGCGCTCATCGGCGGCGCGCGCCGCGACGAGGAAAAGGCCCGCGCCAAGGAGCGCATCTTCTCGCACCGCGACAGCTTCGGCCAATG
Source organism: Acidovorax sp. NPDC077693 (assembly GCF_044542805.1). NCBI lineage: Bacteria > Pseudomonadati > Pseudomonadota > Betaproteobacteria > Burkholderiales > Comamonadaceae > Acidovorax > Acidovorax sp. NPDC077693. Next base: position 52,333 of record NZ_JBITVD010000013.1, read on the forward strand.
GCAGCCCAAGGCCCAGCGGCCCGAGCTGTGGACCCTGTTCAACACCCGCCTGCAGCCCAATGAGCACTTTCGCGTGTTCCCCATCAGCAACTGGACCGAGCTCGATGTCTGGCAGTACATCGACCGCGAAAGCATTGCGCTGCCCAGCATCTACTACACCCACAAGCGCCAGGTGGTGGACCGCAAGGGCCTTCTGATGCCGGTGACCGAGCTGACCCCGCCGCGCGACGGCGATGTGGTGGAGACGCGCGACGTGCGCTTTCGCACCGTGGGCGACATCACCTGCACCGCACCGGTGGAGAGCACCGCCGCCACCGCGGCCGACATCGTGATCGAGACCCTGGCCGCCGACGTCAGCGAGCGTGGCGCCACGCGCATGGACGACAAGACGAGCGACGCTTCGATGGAGAAGCGCAAAAAAGACGGCTATTTTTGAGACGGGTACTCTGATGACCACTATGAATTCGATAGCTAGCAGCGCTTTGCAGGCAAGCGGTACAGCCCCAAACAACCATGCTTCCGCCCTGAAGTTCATCACCTGCGGGTCGGTGGACGACGGCAAGAGCACGCTGATCGGCCGCCTGCTGGTGGACAGCAAGGCCGTGCTGCAGGACCACCTGGCCGGCGTGCAGCGCCAGGGCGAGACCGACCTGGCCCTGCTGACGGACGGCCTCTCGGCCGAGCGCGAGCAGGGCATCACCATCGACGTGGCGTACCGCTACTTCGCCACCGAAGAGCGCAAGTTCATCATCGGCGACGCGCCCGGCCACGAGCAGTACACCCGCAACATGGTCACGGCCGCCAGCAGCGCCGACGCGGCCGTGGTGCTGGTCGATGCCACCAAGCTCGACTGGAAGAACGCCGGCCTGGCCCTGCTGCCGCAGACCCGCCGCCACAGCCTGCTGGCCCACCTGCTGCGCGTGCATTCGCTTGTGTTCGCCGTGAACAAGCTCGACGCGGTGGAAGACCCCGCCCTGGCCTGGAAGCACATCCAGGGCGCGCTGGCAGCGTTCGCCCAGGCCGCCGGCATCGCCGTGCGTGCGACGGTCCCCGTGTCGGCCCTCAAGGGCTGGAACGTGGTGGACGCCCACCCCGGCTGGTGCGGCTACAACGGCCCCACGCTGCTGCAGGTGCTCGAAGAGCTGCCCAACACGCCCGCCGATACCGGCCTGCCCCTGGCCTTCCCGGTGCAGTGGGTCGAGAAAACCTCGTCCTCGTCGTCGGACACATCCCAGGGCCGCCGCGTGTTCTGGGGCCGTGTGGCATCGGGCCGCGTTGCGCCCGGCACGGCGGTGCAGATCTTCCCGAGCGGCCAGCTGGCCACCGTGGCCCAGGTGATGGACCACGCCCGCCGGCCCACCGATGTGCCCGCCGGCACCAGCGCCGGCATCATCTTGGACCGCGAGGTGGACGTCTCGCGCGGCGACTGGATCCTGGCCGCGCCCACGGCGGCTGCCGCTGCGCCCGCCGACGACGACTTCGGCGACACCCCGGCCGCCACGCCCGCCTGGGCCGCCAGCCGCGAACTGCGCACCACCGTGGCGTGGATGGACGACGAACCCCTGGTCGCCGGCCGCGTGTACTGGGCGCTGCACGGCCACCGCTGGGTCAAGGCCAAGGTGAAAGCCGTGGTGCACAAGCTCAACATCAACACGCTGGCCGAAGAGGCCGCCACGCAGCTCGACCCCAACGCCATCGGCCACGTGCAGCTCGTGCTGCAAGAGGCGATTCCGGCCGCGGCATTCGGCACCGCGCGGGTGCTGGGCTCGCTGATCCTGGTGGATACCGCCAGCCACAAGACGGCGGGCGCCGTGCTCGTGAACTGATCCGCATCGCATGACCAGGCGGGAGCCTAAGGCAGTGCTTTGGCACGGCAAGGCGAACCAACGGCGTCAGGCGTTTGAAGGCAAATTCTCAAGACATCCCTCCCAAGAGAGGGGCCCTGTAACCAAAGGTCGGTGAAAGCTTTTAAAATCGAGGGTTTTCACCGACCCACACAACACTGTCATGACCCACGTCGTCTCCGAAAACTGCATCAAGTGCAAGTACACCGATTGTGTGGACGTGTGCCCTGTGGACTGCTTCCGCGAAGGCCCGAACATGCTCGTCATCGATCCCGATGAGTGCATCGACTGCGCCGTGTGCATCCCCGAGTGCCCGGCCAACGCCATCTTTGCCGAAGAAGACCTGCCCGCAGACCAGATCGCCTTCATCAAGATCAACGCCGACCTGGCCTTTGCCGACGGCTGGAAGAGCATCACCAAGCGCAAGCCCGCCCTGCCCGACGCCGACGAATGGAATGGCAAGCCTGGCAAGGTCAACGAATTGGTCAAGTGACCCTTCACCCCCAACCGTTCGGGCTGAGCTTGTCGGAGCCTTGCGCCGCGCTTCGACAAGCTCAGCGTGAACGGTTTGTGTCGATCCAACTCGACGTGGCGCCTGACGCTGCCACCCTGCCGTGCCGACCATGATTCAAGAAACCGACGCCGTCGTCATCGGCGCCGGCCCGGTGGGCCTGTTCCAGGTCTTCCAGCTGGGCCTGCAGGGCATCACCGCCCACCTGATCGACGCCCTGCCCCATGCGGGCGGCCAGTGCGTGGAGCTGTATGGCGACAAGCCCATCTATGACATTCCGGGCATTCCGGTGTGCACCGGGCGCGAGCTGGCGGCGCTGCTGCTGCGGCAGATCGAGCCCTTCCAGACCCACTGGCACCTGAACACGCTGGTCGCTGCGCTGTCTCTACAGGACGACGGACGCCTGCTGGTCGAGACATCGCAGGGTGCGCAGTTGCTGGCCCGCAGCGTGTTCATCGCGGCGGGCGTGGGCGCTTTTGTGCCGCGCGCGCTCAAGGTGGACGGCATCGAGCAGTTTGTGGGCAAGCAGGTGCATTACCAAAGCCTGCCTGCCGACACCGCGCTGGCCGGGCAGCATGTGGTGGTGCACGGGGGCGACGAGCCCGCCGTGGCGCGTGCGGTGGAGTTGGCCGAAGCCGGCCTGGCCGCCCGCGTGAGCCTGCTGCACCGCCGCGATGTGTTCCAGGCGCCTGACGCCCTGCTGCAGCGCCTGCAGCAACTGCGGGACGCGGGCCGCATCCATGTCGAGGCCGCGCAGATCACGGGCATCGAGACTGCGGGCGACCGGCTGGCCGCACTGCAGCTGGTGGATGCCGATGGCAGTACCCGCGCGCTGGCGCTGGACCTGCTGGTGCCGGTGCTGGGCATCTCGCCGCGCCTGGGGCCGATCGCCGACTGGGGCCTGGCCATGGACCGCAAGCAGCTGGTGGTGGACACCGAGGCGTTCCGCACCAGCGTGCCGGGCATCCACGCGGTGGGCGACATCAACACCTACCCCGGCAAGCGCAAGCTGATCCTGTGCGGCTTTCATGAAGCCACGCTGGCTGCGTTCGGCGCGGCGGAGGCGCTCAAGGGTGACAAGGTGGCGCTGCAGTACACGACCACCAGTGCGCGGCTGCACCAGCTGCTGGGTGTGGCCGTAGCGCCGCCCGCCAGCGCATAGCCTGCGGCCCATGCCCGCCATCATTGGCACGATGCAACGGGCCTGTGGCAAGCGAAGAAAAAAGCACAAAATGTCCAAATGACGGATAGGTGCTCGGCACGATGGCGTCTCCAATCCACCAACAGGAGTACCGCACCATGAGCCAGCCACTTCAATCCATCTGGGACACCTACACCGCGTCGTGGAAAACCGACTCGCCCACCGAGCGCGATGCCCTATTTGCGCAGTCACTCGACCCCGCCTGCACCTACGACGACCCACTGGCCGCCACGCAGGGCTGGGGGCAACTGACGGCCTACATGGACGATTTTCACCGCCAGGTGCCCGGCGGCCATTTCGTGACGCACTACTTCGCCAGCCACCACCAACAAAGCATCGCCAAGTGGAACATGCTGGACGGCAACGGCCAGGTCATCGGCGAGGGCGTGAGCTACGGGCGCTACAACGACGGCAACCGCCTGGTCGCCATGACGGGCTTTTTCGAAACGCCCTGATCCGCAGGCCCGCCCGTGCTGCACCTGCGACAACTACAGGAGGGCATCGACTACGTCGAGGCCCATCTCGAATCCGACATCGAGCTGGCCGACGTGGCACGGGCCGCGGGCCTGAGCCAATGGCACTTTCAGCGCATCTTCAAGGCGCTGACCCACGAGACCTTGAAGACCTACATCCGCTCGCGCCGGTTTGCCAAGGCGCTGGAGCAACTGGCCGGCACCCGCCTGAGCGTGCTGGACATCGCGCTGGCCGCGGGCTACGACACCCAGGAGAGCTTCACCCGCGCCTTCAAGGACTGCTTTCGGCTGACCCCGTCGCAGTACCGCAAGATGGGCAATCGCTCGCTCTTCGTGCGCAAGATCATGCTGGACCCGAGCTACCTGGCGCACCTGCAGCACAACGTCTCGCTGGCACCCGCGATGGAAGCCCGGCCCGCGATGCGCATGGTGGGCCTGCCCACCGACTACTACGGCATCGACTCCGAAAAGAACAACCTGGGCCAGAAGCTGCCACCCCTCTGGGGACAGTTCGTTCCGCGGCTGAAAGAAATTACCAACGCGATACCAGGCGTCTGCTACGGCGTGGTGGCACCGGCCGCGCCCGACAGCGAGCAGCTGCGCTACCTGGCCTGCACCGAGGTCCAAGGCCCCGGCGATGTGCCGCCGGGCATGGCTGCGCTGGAGCTTCCAGCTGCGACCTATGCACGGTTCACCCACCGAGGCCCGGCCCAGAACGTCGATGCCACGGTCAACTACATCTACGGCAGCTGGATGATGTCGTCCGGCCAGGCCCACTCCCTGCGGCCGGACCTGGAGATCTACGATGCGCAGTACCACCCGACGTCCGAGCAGTCGGTGATGCACTACGCGATCCCCGTGAGGCCCCCGGGAGCTTGAACAGCCATCACGGCAGCTATCACGGCAGCTATCACGGCGCAACGCCGTGAGCGCCATGATTGCCCTTATCGCGTTATCGCTGGTCAGGTCGGCGCACCATCTCCAAACCACTGCAGTGCACCTGCCGCGTGGAGCGACTGCAGCACGTCCACCGGATCGACGGCCTGCGCCAGGGCCAGCGCGCCGCGGTGCGGGTACGCAGGGCCGAGCAGGCGCTGCGCCACCTCCACCACGATGGGCGCCGTCACCGCATAGATGTCCTGGCCGCGCACCCCTGCCGTGCGGCTTGAGCCGCCCTGCACCACATGGACGGCCAGCTCGAACCGCTGGGCTGAGCGCCCCGCGCCGTCCGTGGCCGTGGGTGGCGGGGTGGCCGCATCGCGGATGTCCTGCAGCGCAGAGCGGTTGAGCAGCGAACGGATCTCGCCCACCGGCAGGTGGTGGGCCAGGGTGATGACTTCGCTGAACGGAATCTCGACCATGGCCTGGCGGCCCAGCGGCTCGGCAAAGGTCCAGTCCGGCACGTCGGCGGACGGCACCAGGGGCGCCAGTCGGCCCTGCCGGACCACCAGCCGGGGCGCGGTGTTGCGCTCGCCGGTGCGGCGCGTGCCCGCCGTGGGCCACCAGTGGTCGAGCGCGACCGCCACGGTGATCACGTCGATGCGGCCCGGTGCGGCCAGCGCGCTGGCCAGCAGGTCGGCCAGCCCGCCGTAAAAGGCAGCGGCTGGCACCACCACGCGGCCCGCCGCGCGGGCCGGAGCATCCAGACCGTCCAGGGTGGCCAGGGTGCTGGCCTGCTCGGCCGTCACGTCCAGGTAGTGGCACCCTGCCCGCAGGGCGGCCTGCCCCACCGGTGCGGCGGTGTCCATGAACGGCCCGGCGCAGTTGATGACGACGGCGCAGCCGGCAAACGCCGGGTCCAGGCTCGATGGGTCGGCCAGGTCGGCGGTACGGCAGGCCACGCCCGGCGGCATGGTGTCGGCCAGCTTGCGTGCGTCGCGGCCCACGGCGACAACGCCCAGGCCGCGCCGCAGCGCCTCTTGCACCACGAACCGGCCGGTGTGGCCGGCGGCACCGAACACGGCGATGGATGGCTGGGTGGAATTCATGGCAGTCCTTGATGGGTTGGGCTTGAAAAGATACAGACCTGTCTGCTCTTAAAATATTACAGACAGGTCTGTATCATTGTCAACATGCCCACTGCAAAAACTTCTGAACCCGTTGCCGACCGGGGTGTCCCGTCGGTGGACGCCAGCGCCAGCGCCACAGCCGCTCCCACCCGCCCAGCGCCCAGGCGCGCTGCCAAAGCCGCCGCCAGCGACGGCGCCGATGTGCGCAGCCGCATCCTGGACACGGCCTCCCGGCTGTTCTACGAACGCGGCGTGCGCGCCGTGGGGGTGGACCTGGTGGTGCTGGAGGCCGAGGTCGCCAAGACCAGCCTGTACCGCTACTTCCCCACCAAGGACGACCTCATCGTGGCGTTTCTGGAGCGGGAGGATGTGGACTTCTGGGCCACGTGGGACGGAGTGGCCGCGCAGTTCGGCGACGACCCGGCGGGCGAGCTGAACGCCCACATGGGCTGGATCGGCGAGCGCCTGGCGCGCTCGAACTACCGGGGCTGCCCGCAAATCAACGTGGCCGCCGAATTTGCCGAGCAGGACCACCCCGCGCGCCTGGTATCGCAGCGGCACATGCAGGCGCTGCGCCAAAGACTGCGTGCCATCGCCGTGCGGCTCGGGGCGACCGACCCGGACCGGCTGGCCGCCCAGTTGGCGGTGCTGGTCAACGGCGCCTTCGTGAGCGCGGGCTTGCTCAGTGCACAGGAAGGCACGGGCGTGCTGCGTGCCGCACTGCAGGCCCTGCTGGCGGGCGCGCAAGCCCAGGGCTGATGCCATCGCGGGGCTGCTGAGTTCCAAGACTGGGCGTGCGTGGGGAGTTCCTTCACCCGCGCCCACACGCCGCCCCCTTTGCCGCCCCGGTCGTAACCGACCGTTTCCGCGTGGCACAATCGCGCCGCTGCCTTCGGGCGGCAATGCTAGGGGTGTCCCGCCGAGCGCGGGGCTGAGATCACACCCTTTGAACCTGTTGCACACCCGCCGTCTGATCGCCTGACGGCTGTGTGCGTGAGATCATCCTCGCGCAGGGAAGCCAAGTCCGACGACGCCACGCCCTGCAACCCTTGCGCTGCCGGGCGCCAGCCACCCGGGCCGCCCCTGCTCTGTACGCCTGTCTGTCTACGGAGCCCTCCATGCCTGTCCACACCGCCGCGCCCGCTGCCACCAACGAAGCGCTGGCCCCCGTCTCCCCCGACCGCCGCGTCTTCCAGTGGCACGACCACGCCTCGCTCTGGTTCAGCCTGGGCGTAGGCCTGCTGGTCATGCAGGTGGGCGCGTATCTGATGCCCGCGCTGGGCACGCAAGAGGCGCTGATCGCCATCGTCTGCGGCTCCATCGTGGGCGCAGGCCTGCTGGGCTGGGTGGCCAAGCTGGGCTGCGACAGCGGCCTGGCCAGCGCCGGGCTGATGCATGCGGTGTACGGCCGCACGTTCGCCAGCCTGCCGATCATCTTGAACATCGTGCAGCTGGTGGGCTGGGGCACCTTCGAGCTGGTGGTCATGCGCGATGCCACGGTGGCCATCGGCCAGCAGTCCGGCACCCTGGCCGGCGCGCACTGGCCCGTGCTGGCCACGCTGCTGTGGGGCGGCGTGGTGATGCTGCTCATCAGCGGATCGATGGTGCAGCTGGTGCGCAAGGTGATTGCCCGCGTGGCGCTGCCGCTGGTGGTGCTGTCGCTGCTGTGGCTGTCGTGGCAGTTCTTGTCGCTGGCGCAGGCCCAGGGTTTTGAAGCGCTGTGGACGCGCAAGGGCGCAGGCGGCATGGGCGTGCTGCCCGCGCTGGACCTGGTGATCGCGATGCCGATCTCGTGGCTGCCGCTGGTGGCCGACTACGCGCGCCACGGCAAGAGCGGCAGCGCTGCGCTGCGCGGCACCTGGCTGGGCTACGCGCTGGCCAACATGTGGTGCTACACCCTGGGCGTGCTGGTGGCGCTGACGCTGCCCAGCAAGGACCTGGTGCAGGCGCTGCTGCTGGCCCAGGGCGGGCTGATCGCGCTGTCGCTGATCCTCATCGACGAGGTGGACAACGCCTATGGCGACACGTACTCGGGCGCGGTGTCGGCCCACAGCCTGCTGCCGCGCTGGAGCGTGCGCCGCTGGGGCCTGGGCGTGGCCGCCGTGTGCACCGCCCTCGCGCTGGTACTGCCCATGCACAGCCTGGAGCCCTTCCTGCTGCTGCTCAGTTCGGTGTTCGTGCCGCTGTTCGGCGTGATCCTGGGGCGCCTGGCATTCGGCGCCAACGCGCCCGCACTGCTGGCCAATGCGCGCCGCGTGAATGCGGCGCCGGTGGCCATCTGGGTGCTGGGTATCGCGGTGTACCACCTGGCCCCGCAAGTGGTGCCCGGGGCCGGGTCGGCACTGCCGGCGTTGGCGTTCAGCTTCGTGCTGGCGCTGGCCACGCGGCCGCGCGCTGCGTGATCTGCACCCCTGGCAAAGCCTGCAACGGCTTCACCCTGGCGTTGCTACCAAATTCATAGCTGCTACCGCTTGATGGACAAGCGGTAGCAGCCTAAAAGCCATACATCAGTCCCGCACCATCCCCATTGCTGCGGCATCTTTTAACTTGAACAAACCGTTCGGGCTGAGCTTGTCGAAGCCTTGCGCGGCGCTTCGACAAGCTCAGCGTGAACGGTTCAAGTTGAAGAACGCCGAATCAATAAACCACGACCTGCGCCACCGGCGCATAGCCGTGGTTCAGCGGCCCGTGGCCACGGCCCGTGTGCACGTCGGCACCGGCGGCGATGGCGCCCAGGATATAGCTGCGGGCGCGCTCCACCGCCTGCTGCAGCGGCAGGCCCAGCGCCAGGTGCGCGGCAATGGCGGACGACAGCGTACAGCCCGTGCCGTGGCCGTTGTGCGTGGCGATGCGCGCTGATTCGAGCCGCTGCGCCACGCCGCCGCGCGTGCCCAGCAGGTCCACCACCCAGTCGCCGGGCAAGTGCCCGCCCTTGAGCAGCGCGGCGGGCGCGCCCAGCGCCAGCAGGTCGTCCACCGCGCCCTGCAACGCATCCACACCCTCGATCGTGCGGCCCAGCAGCCAGCCGGCCTCGTCCAGGTTGGGGGTGATCACCTCGGCGAGCGGGAACAGCTCTTGGACCAGCACGCCCACCGTCTCCTGCGCGATCAGCCGGTCGCCGCTGGTGGCCACCATGACAGGGTCCAGCACCACGTGCGGCAATTGGTAGGTGCGGATGGCATCGGCCACCACGCGCACCACCTCGGGCGAATGCAGCATGCCGATCTTGACCGCATCCACGCCGATGTCCTGCACCACCGCGTCGATCTGGGCCTTGAGCATCTCGGGCGGAATGCCGTGGATGCCGGTGACGCCGCAGGTGTTCTGCGCGGTGATGGCGGTGATCGCCGTCATGCCGTAGCAGCCCAGGGCGCTGAAGGTCTTGAGGTCGGCCTGGATGCCCGCCCCGCCGCCGCTGTCCGAGCCGGCAATGGAAAGCACGCGTGCGTAGCGCCGCGCCGCGGGGGGCGCCTGAGTCGAAGATGTCATGGCAAAAATTATGGCCTATGCGCCACATCAAAAAGGCGCGGCAGAGGGATGTGCTGTAATTGATTTTTCCGGACGAAACAGGGGTGTCCCGCCCGCCCGGTCATGGATGCATGGCCGGCAAGGGGACTGAGAAATACCCTGGGGCCCCGCATCGCCACCGGCATGCAACCGCCCCGCTACCCGATCCAGGTCATGCTGGCGTGGGGAGTTTCCACCAACGGCACAGCCCCGTTTTGTCCTTGCACCCTGGCTCGCACTGTCGTCGCGCCTGGCCTGCAGCCCACGGACACACGAATCGCCTATGCCCCTGTCACCCTCTTCCTTTGCCATCCTGGGCGCAGGCCTCATGGGCCGTCTTCTGGCCGTGGAGCTGGCCCGCCAGGGGCACCGTGTCGACATCTACGACGCCGGTAGCCCGGCTGCCGAAGGCTCGGCCGCCACCGTGGCCGCGGCCATGCTGGCACCCCTTGCCGAATCGGCCATCACCGAGCCCGGCGTGGTGCGCATGGGCCACCACGCCCTCACCCGCTGGCCGCAGCTGCTGGCGCCGCTGGCCGAGTCGGTGTTCTTCCAGCAGGCGGGCACCCTCATCGTCTGGCACCGGCAGGATGCCGCCGAGGCCCAGCGCCTGACCCGCCAGCTGGAGACCAATCAGCGCACCGTGCCGGAGCTGCCCAGCCTGCAAAAGCTCGATGCCACCGGCCTGGCCCAGGCCGAGCCCACGCTGGCCCACCGGTTTGCGCAGGGCCTGTACCTGCCCGGCGAAGGCCAGCTGGACAACCGCCAGCTGCTCGCCGCCCTGGTGGTGGAGATGCAGCGGCTGGCGGTGCGCACCCACTGGCACGCACCCCGCTCGCCCGACGCCTTTGCCCCCGGCCAGCCGGGCCAGCCCGACTGGGTGCTCGACTGCCGCGGCCTGGGCGCCCGGCCCCAGTGGGCCGCGCTGCGCGGCGTGCGCGGCGAAGTGGCGCGCATCCATGCCCCCGACGTGACGCTGCAGCGCCCCACGCGGCTCGTTCACCCGCGCTACCCCATCTACATCGCGCCCAAGGAAGACCACCTGTTCGTCATCGGCGCCACCGAGATCGAGTCCGACGACCTCTCTCCCGCCAGCGTGCGCTCCACGCTGGAGCTGCTGTCTGCCGCCTACGCCGTGCACCCGGGATTTGGCGAAGGCCGCATTCTCGAATTGGCCACGCAGTGCCGCCCCACCCTGCCCGACAACCTGCCCGCCATCCGCCAGCCGCGCCCCGGCGTGCTGGAGATCAACGGCCTGTACCGCCACGGCTTCATGATCGCGCCCGCCATGCTGGATGTGACGCTGGAGGTGCTGAACGCGGGACAATCGCAGCTTTCGCAACGTTTTGACCTGGCGCTGGACCTGGAGCCCACCCTCCAGGGCCCGGCCCGCGCCACCGATTCAGCAGCCCGCGCCATCGCATGAACATCTCCATCAACCAGACCCCGCACGACCTGCCCGAGGGCGCCACCGTGGCCGACGCCGTGGCCGCCATCGCCGCGCGGCCCCCGTTCGCCGTGGCGGTGAACACCACCTTTGTGCCCAACACACGTTATGCCGCCCACACGCTGCAGCCGGGCGACCGGGTGGAGGTCATCTCGCCCGTGACGGGGGGCTGATCCACCCTCAAATTCGAGCAAAATCGGCCCCTACCGCTGATCCAGCAAGCGCTAAAAGCTATCAAATTCATAGTACAGACATGACCACCCCGACGCCCCACGACCCCCTGGTGCTGTACGGCCAGCAGTTTGCCAGCCGGCTGCTGCTGGGCACCTCCCGCTACCCCTCGCCCGCCGTGCTGGAGGCCGCCGTGCAGCGCGCGCAGCCGGCCATGGTCACCGCGTCGCTGCGCCGCCAGGGCAGCAACCCGGCCGAGAGCGGCAACAGCTTCTGGGAGCTGCTGCGCAAGCTCAACGTGCCGGTGCTGCCGAACACCGCGGGCTGCCACAGCGCGCAAGAGGCGATCACCACCGCGCAGATGGCGCGCGAGGTGTTCGACACGCCGTGGATCAAGCTGGAACTGATCGGCGACGACTACACCCTGCAGCCCGACACGCTCAACCTGGTGGGCGTGGCCGAACACCTCATCAAGGAAGGCTTTCAGGTGCTGCCCTATTGCACCGAAGACCTGGTGCTGTGCCAGCGCCTGGTGGACGTGGGCTGCCAGGCCGTCATGCCCTGGGCAGCGCCCATCGGCACCGGGCGCGGCCCCGTCAACCCGTATGCCCTGCAGACGCTGCGCGAGCGGCTGAACGTGCCCATGCTGGTGGACGCCGGGCTGGGCCTGCCGTCGCACGCCTGCCAGGTGATGGAATGGGGCTACGACGGCGTGCTGCTGAACACCGCCGTCGCCCTGGCGCAAGACCCGGTGGCCATGGCCGGCGCGTTTGCCGACGCGGTGAACGCCGGGCGCACCGCGCGCCGGGCCGGCGCCATGTCGGCGCAGGATGCCGCCCAGCCCAGCACGCCCGTGCTGGGCACCCCTTTTTGGCACCATGCTCAAGATGCTTGATACGAAAGCCCTGGCGCAACAGATCGTTGCGCACCACGCCGCCACCTTTGCGGGCTTTGCGCCCCAGGCGGCGCCTGCCCCCACCCGGCAGGACCCGGCCTATCTGGCGGCACTGCAGGCCTGCAGCACGCTGGGTTTCATCGCCCACGACGCCGAATGCGTGGCGCAGGCCTGGCAGGCCCGCACCGAGCGCACCGGCGCCGTGCAGCCCGACCTGTGGCCCGACGCGTCCGAGGATTTCGGCCTGCAGCCCGTGCCGCGCGCGCAGGCATTCGCCCCCTGCCCGCAGCACCTGGGTCTGTACGCCGTGCTGCCCGACGCCGACTGGGTGGGCCGCATGGCCCGTGCGGGCGTGCCGACGGTGCAGTTGCGCTTCAAGTCCGACGACGCGGCGGCCATCGACCGCGAAGTGCGGGCCGCCGTGCAGGCCGTGCTGGGCACGTCCGCGCTGCTGTTCATCAACGACCACTGGCAGGCGGCCATCGCCGCGGGTGCCTACGGCATCCACCTGGGCCAGGAAGACCTGGATGCCCTCAGCGCGGCCGACCTGCAGGCCCTGCGCGCGTCCGGCCTGCGCCTGGGCGTGAGCACCCATGGCTATGCCGAAATGGTGCGCGCCGATGCCGTGGGCCCGAGCTACATCGCCATGGGCGCCGTGTTCCCCACCACGCTCAAGAAGATGGCCACCGCGCCCCAGGGCGTGGGCCGCCTGGGCGTGTACGCGCGGCTGCTGCGCCACTACCCGCAGGTGGCCATCGGCGGCATTGGCGCCGGTCAGTTCGCGGAGGTCCTGGCGACCGGCGTGGGGTCGATCGCGGTGGTGAGAGCGCTGGTCAATGCGCCCGACCCGGAGGCCGAAGCCGGCGCCCTGATGCGGGCCATGCGGGTCGTGGGCACCACCGCCTGAACCCGCGGCGCCCTGCGGGCCGCGGCTCGCGCCAGCCTTGGTCGCGTCGCCTGCCAGAGCGGCAGCCACCACGGACCCGCTGAACGGCGGCGCTGCCCCGCACCGCAAGACGGGCGTGGGCAGAACCCGAAAGAATGGGAACAAACTCGGAAAGGCCGGCAAGCGCTCGGCCCCTCGCCCATCCGCAACCACCGCTGAGCGACTCAGCGGCTCAGGGACGGCCCTTGTTGCTGTTGTCCTTTTGCTCCAGCTCCAGGCGCAGTTCCATCAGGTCGTTGTCCATGCCAAAGCCCACCGCCCCGCCCGATGCCGGAGGCGGCGTGACCGGCACGGGCGGCAGGTCGCTGAGCGTGAGGTGGGGAGGCTCGGACAGGTCCAGGTCCAGCGGCGCGCCCCGCGTGTCCACAGCGACGCCAGGCGGTGCCATGGGGGGCCGCGTGGCCGCAGGCGGCTCGGGCGCCTGCACGGCGCGCGGCGTGCGCAGCGACTCGTCGAAATCGAACTCCAGGCTGGCCGCCAGCGAGTCGAGCGGCAGGTCGTCTTGCGGCGCGGCAGGCCGGGGCGGCGGGGCCGAGGGCTCGGGCATCACCACCGCGTCAATGCGGTCGGGCGCCAGCGGCGTGGTGCGCTTGCGCGGCCCGTCGTCGCCGCGTGCGGAGGCCGGCGTGGTCTGCGCAATGGCCAGCAACAGCAGCAGCTCGTCGTAGGCCGCCATGTCGAACGGCTCGATGGCGCCGACACCATCGCGCCTGAACAGGTACTTCTCAAGCAGTACCAGCACGGACGGCGACGTCCACTCGGCCTCGATCTCGGCCAGCGCATCGGTGTAGTGGTACAGCATGCGTCCCGTGCGGTGAAAGCCGGTGAACTCCGGCACTTGCGCGTTGAACGACTGCATGAACTGCTTGCGCAGCTGGGCGAACTCTTCCACGCGACTCAGCGTGTGGTACAGCCGCAGCAGCTCCAGGTACGCCAGCGGGGACACATCGCCGCGCTCGTCGATGTGCTTCTTGAGCACTTCGATGGCCTGCTGGTGCTCGCCCACCGAGATGAAGAACTCGGCTTGCTGCTGGATGTCGAACAGCTCTTCCGGGCTGACGATGTGCAGCGCTGCCCGGCTGGCGGAGGCCGATGCGGCGGCGGCTGCCGCTGCGGTGGCCGCGGTGCTCGCAGGCGCCGGCGCCGTGGGGCTGGGCGCAGCCTGGGTATCCGCCATGGAGGGCGCCAGCGGCGCGGCCCCCGAGCTGCGGCCGGCCCCCTGGGCCGCCGGGGCTGCGGCGGGCGCGGCCTGCGGCACTGGGGACGGCGTCGTGTCGGGCGGCAGCCAGGTGTCGCCCGGATGGGGCCTGAGGCCCAGCGCCTCGTCGCGGGCCGCGAGCGCGGGGTCGCGCCCACCCAACGCAGCCACGGAGTCGCGCCAGTCGCGGATGGCCTTCTCGGAGCGGGTGCGCATCCGCACCAGCACCCACGCCACCAGCAGCAGCGCGGCGGCCAGCAGGCCACCGAGCACATACACCACCAGGGCGGGGAAACGTTCTTCCTGGACCTGCTCCAGCTGTTGCTGCGCCTGCGCGGCGCTGGCGCGGTCGCGGCTGGCCTGGGCGCGCAGGGTGGCCATGTCGGCCTCCAGCGCCTTCAGGCGGTCTGCGTCCTGGTTGATGTCTTCGGGCTGCGCGTTCAGGGACTTCCACACCGCAGCAGCCTGGGCACGCTGTGCAGACGGCTGGTCCGACGGCGTGACCAGCAGCTCGGGCGACGCACGCAGGGCCACGGGGCGGTCGAGCCACAGGTCCAGCGGCTCCACGACCAGGCGCGAGCGCTCTGCGGGCTTGGGTGCAGCGGCCGCAGCCGCAGCCGCGGGAGGGCGCTGCGCACTGCGCGCTGGCGCCGCATTGTTGGCTGCAGCGCGTGGCACCGGCCGGCTGGCAGCCGCGGCGGGTGGCCGCGCTGGCGCGGCAGGCGTGTCACCGGGCAATGCGGCGGGCGCGGAACCGGCGGGGGCACGCTGAGCGGTAGTGCCCGTGCCCATGCCAGTTGCGGCGCTGGTGCCGGCCGCGCTGCGGGGCACGTCCGCCGAGCCAGGCGTTGCCGACGACAGCCGTGACACATCGACAGGCGCCGTGGAGCGCGCCACCGAGGCAGGCAGTTCGGACAGAAAGGTATAGGTGCGGCTGATCTTGCTGCTGCAGCCCGCCGACAGCGTGACGGTGAGCACGGGCTCGTCGATGGCCACGTTGGCCTGCACGCGCACACCGGGTGGGCGGCCGCGCATGTCGGGCAGCGGCGTGATGCGCACCCGGGCGTCGCCGATGGGGGTATCTCCGGCCCGGACCTGGGCCGAAACGCAGGACGATGCGACATCGGAGCCGGCATCCGGCTGCACCTCGAACGACACATCCAGGGGCGCGCCCAACACCACCGTGCCTCTGCTGCTGCCGAGCGAGAGTGCACCGGCGCCCGCAGCAACCACCCACAGCCCGGCTCCAAGTACGGTGTTACGGATTTTCACAATAGGTTCTATTTATGGTGCGGCCCATTCTTGCACATAAGTCCCGGTCAAGGCCAGAGCCATAATGGCGCTATGAAAATTCAGTTTCACCACATCGGAATCGTAGGCACCGGCGCCATGGGCCGGGGCATTGCCCAGATCGCAGCCCAGGCCGGAAGCCAGGTGTATCTGCTGGACGCCAATCCCGGCGCCGCCCAGGCCGCGCAGGCCGCGCTGCAAGAGCAGTGGGCCAAGCTGGTCGCCAAGGGGCGCATCGAGGCCGACGAGGCCACGGCCCTGGCAGCGCGGCTGCACCCGGTGCAGGCGGTGGCCGACCTGGCGGGCTGCGACCTGGTGGTGGAAGCCATCGTGGAGCGCCTGGATGTGAAGAAAACGCTGTTCGCCGAGCTCGAAGCCGTGGTGCGCAGCGACGCGGTGCTGGCGACCAACACGTCCTCGCTGTCCGTCACCGCGATTGCGGCGGGCCTGCAGCGGCCCGAGCGCCTGGCGGGCTTTCATTTCTTCAACCCCGTGCCACTCATGAAGGTGGTCGAGGTGATCGCCGGGCTCAAGACCGACGCTGCCGTCTGCACTGCGCTGGCTGCATACGCCCGCCAGATGGGCCACACGCCCGTGCAGGCGCAGGACACGCCGGGCTTCATCGTCAACCACGCAGGGCGCGGCTTCGGCACCGAGGCCCTGCGCATCGTGGGCGAAGGCGTGGCCGACTTCGCCACCATCGACCGCATCCTGCGCGACCAGGTGGGTTTCAAGCTCGGGCCCTTCGAGCTGATGGACCTCACGGCGCTGGACGTGTCGCACCCGGTGATGGAATCCATCTACCGCCAGTACTACGACGAGCCGCGTTTTCGGCCCAGCGTGATCACCGCGCAGCGCCTGGCCGGTGGCGTGGTCGGCAAGAAGGTGGGCGAAGGCTTCTACCGCTACGTGGACGGCGCGGCCCAGGTGCCCGCCGAGCCACCCGTGCCCGTGGTGGGCGACATCCCGCCGGTGTGGGTGTCGCCCCGCGCCGCGCGGCGTGCCGAGCTGTACCAGCTGCTCAAGGACCTGGGCGCCACCATCGAGACCGGGCAATCGCCCTCGCCGCAGGCCATCACGCTGGTCGCGCCGCTGGGCTTTGACGTGACCACCGTGGCGGTGGTCGAGCGGCTGGACCCTGCGCGCACCATCGGCATCGACATGCTGGTGGAGGACGCAGCCACCAAGCGCCGCGTGCTGGCCACCAACCCCGCCACGCGCGTGGACATCCGCAACGCGGCGCACGCCCTGTTCGCCCGCGACGGCAAGGCAGTGAGCGTGATCCGCGACAGCGGCGGCTTCGTCACGCAGCGCGTGGTGGCCACCATCGTCAACATCGCCGCCGACATCTGCCAGCAAGGCATCTGCTCGCCCAAGGACCTGGAGACCGCCGTGACCCTGGGCCTGGGCTACCCGCAGGGCCCGCTGGCCATGGGCGACCGCTGGGGCCCGACCAACATCCTCGAGGTGCTATTCAACATGCAGACCGTGTATGGCGACACCCGCTACCGCCCCAGCCCCTGGCTGCGCCGGCGCGGCGCCATCGGCCTGAGCCTCACCCACGTCGAGGAATGAGGCACTCCGGTTCTGACCGGATGCCTCAGCAGTCGTTACAGCCACCGCCCACACTGTCCACCAGGTCACGCACATGCCCGCAGAACTCAAGAGCACCAGCCAGGGCCAGACCCTGATCCTGACCCTCAGCAACCCCGAACGGCGCAACGCGATCGACCCGTCGATGTACGCGGCGGGCATCGAGGCGCTGAGCGTGGCCGAAGGCAGCGCCGACATCCGCAGCGTGATCATCACCGGCTCGGACGGCATGTTCTGCTCGGGCGGCAACCTGCAGCGCCTGCTGGCCAACCGCCAGCAGCCGCCCGAGGTGCAGGCCCAGAGCATCGAAGGCCTGCACAACTGGATCGAAACCATCCGCACCTACCCCAAGCCCGTGATCGCAGCGGTCGAAGGCGCGGCGGCCGGTGCGGGCTTTTCGCTGGCGCTGGCCTGCGACTTCATCGTGTCGGCACGCAATGCGGTGTTCGTGATGGCGTACAGCAACGTGGCGCTGTCGCCCGATGGCGGCGCGAGCTGGAGCCTGTCGCAGGCCCTGCCCCGGCAGGCGGCCACCGAGATCCTGATGGGCGGCGACCGCATCGGCGCCGAACGCCTGCACGCGCTGGGCGTGGTCAACCGCGTGGCCGAGCCCGGGGCGGCGCTCGATGCGGCGCTGGCGCTGGCCGAGCAGCTCAATGGCAAGGCGCCCAACGCGCTCGCCAGCATCAAGGAGCTGCTCAACGACGCGCCCGGTGCCAGCCTGACCCAGCACCTGGGCCACGAGCGCGACCACTTCGTGAAGACCCTGCACCACCTCAACGGCGGCGAGGGCATCACCGCCTTTTTGGAAAAGCGCGCGCCGCGCTACGAGTGACCGCGCGCCTTGCGCCGCGGCAGTGTCCGCGCCGCTTGCAAAGCGCTCCACAAGCCCCTGCGTGCCCCGTCGGCACCCAGGGGTTTTTTTCTGCGCGCACGCGCAGACGCGCAGGTGACAACCCTGACGCAGCGCGAAGGTCCCTCACGCGACAATGGTCCTGTTTCTAGTCACGCAAAAGACAGGCCATGGACGACCCGATTCTTACTATCGAAGAACGTGAAGCGATCAACTCAGGTCGCTGGTTTTCATCCCTTTCACCCTCGCTACGCCACGACATCCTGCGATGTGCATACGTCAAACGCTTCAAGGACGGCGGCCTCATCGCCGCCCGCGGCGACCCGCCCGAGGAGTGGATTGCCTGCGCGCGCGGTGCGGTGCGGGTGAGCTCCACCTCCATCTCGGGCAAGCAGATCACGCTGACCTATGTGGAGCCGGGCATCTGGTTCGGCGACGTGGCGATCTTCGACGGGGACCGGCGCACGCACGATGCCTATGCGCATGGGGACACCACGATCCTGTGCGTGGCCAAGGCCGACTTCAAGAAGATCCTCGCGGCGCACACCGAGCTGTACGAGGCCATGCTGCGCCTGCATGCACGGCGCATACGGCAGCTGTTCGGGCTGGTGGAAGACCTCAACACCCTGCCCTTGCGCTCGCGCCTGGCCAAGCAGCTGGTGCACCTGGTGCGCAGCTATGGCGTGCCCAGCCTGTCGGACGGCAGCGAGATGCGCATCGGCCTGCAGCTGGCGCAGGAAGAACTGGCGCAGCTGCTGGGCGCATCGCGCCAGCGGGTGAACCAGGAGCTCAAGGCCATGGAGCGCGAGGATGCCATCCGCATCGAGCCGGGCGGCCTGGTGGTGCGCGACCGGGAGGCGCTCATGCGCATTGCCGAAACCGACAACTGAAGAACGACAACACACTCCTCGCCCACCCATGAGCAATTTCGACCATTTCGTGGGCACCCGGCCCGTCTCCGACCAGCACGCGTTCGACATCGACACGCTGACGGCCTGGCTGGCACAGCACATGGAGGGCTTTGCCGGCCCCCTGACGGTGGAGATGTTCAAGGGAGGGCAGTCCAACCCCACCTACAAGCTCATCACCCCCGGCACCAGCTACGTGATGCGGGCCAAGCCCGGCCCGGTGGCCAAGCTGCTGCCCTCGGCCCATGCCATCGAGCGTGAGTTCGCGGTGATGAGCGGCCTGTACGGCACCGACGTGCCCGTGCCCCGCATGTTCGTGCTGTGCGAGGACGAATCGGTCATCGGCCGCGCCTTCTACGTCATGGAATGCATGCAGGGCCGTGTGCTGTGGGACCAGTCCCTGCCCGGCATGGAGCCCGCCGAGCGCGCCGCGATCTATGACGAGATGAACCGCGTGATCTCTGCGCTGCACAGCGTGAAGTTCGCCGACCGGGGGCTGGCCGGCTATGGCAAGCCCGGCAATTATTTCGACCGCCAGATCGGCCGCTGGAGCAAGCAGTACGTCGCGTCGGTCACGCAGCCCATCCCCGAGATGGACAAGCTCATGGAATGGCTGCCCGCCCACATGCCCGCCAGCGCGCGGGACGAGGGGCACGTGTCCATCGTGCACGGCGACTACCGGCTCGACAACCTGATGTTCCACCCCACCGAGGCGCGCGTGATCGCGGTGCTCGACTGGGAGCTGTCCACGCTGGGCCATCCGCTGGCGGACTTCAGCTACCACTGCATGAGCTGGCACATCCCCGCCGCCATGGGCCGCGGCATCGCCGGGCAGGACCTGGCGGCGCTGGGCATCCCCGACGAAGACAGCTACATCCGCCGCTACTGCGAACGCACCGGCATCGCCACGCCCGACGCACTGCGTGCCGACTGGAACTTCTACCTGGCCTACAACATGTTCCGCATCGCCGCCATCCTGCAGGGCATTGCCAAGCGGGTGGAGGCCGGCACCGCGTCGAGCGCGCAGGCCAAGGCCTCGGGCGACACGGCACGGCCCATGGCCGAGCTGGCCTGGTCGTTCGCGCAGCGCGGATGAAGACCACACCCCAGCTGCACCGAAACCCACACGATAGAGCGGCACCGACGCCGCCCTGACGATCCTACGATTACCAACGGAGACGACACCCATGGACTTTGACTACTCGCCCAAAACCAAGGAACTGCAGTCCAGGCTGCTCCAGTTCATGGATGACCACATCTATCCGAACGAGGTGGCGTACAAGAACGAGCTGATCGCCAACACCGCGGCCGGCAAGCGGTGGACGGCCCTGTCCACCATCGAGAACTTGAAGCCCAAGGCCCAGGCCGCCGGTCTGTGGAACCTGTTCCTGCCGGTGGACAGCGCCGCAGCCTCGGGCTACGACGGTGCAGGCCTGACCAACCAGGAATACGCGCCCCTGGCCGAGATCATGGGCCGCGTGCCATGGGCCAGCGAGGTGTTCAACTGCTCCGCGCCCGACACCGGCAACATGGAGACCATCGCCCGCTACGGCGACGAGGCCAACAAGGCCCGCTGGCTCAAGCCGCTGCTCGAAGGCAAGATCCGCTCGGCTTTTGCGATGACCGAACCCGACGTGGCATCGAGCGACGCCACCAACATCGAAACCCGCATCGACCGCGACGGCGACGAGTACGTGATCAACGGCCGCAAGTGGTGGATCTCCGGTGCGGCCGACCCGCGCTGCGCGGTGTTCATCACCATGGGCAAGACCGACCCCGAAGCGCCGCGCCACTCGCAGCAGAGCATGGTGCTGGTGCCCGCCGATGCCAAGGGCATCACCATCATCCGGCCGCTGAACGTGTTCGGCTACGACGACGCGCCGCACGGCCACGTGGAGATGACCTTCGAGAACGTGCGCGTGCCGGTCTCCAACATCCTGCTGGGCGAAGGCCGCGGTTTTGAGATCGCCCAAGGGCGCCTGGGCCCCGGGCGTATTCACCACTGCATGCGCCTCATCGGCCTGGCCGAGCGCGCGCTGGAGCTGATGTGCAGGCGCGCCTCGTCGCGCGTGGCCTTCGGCAAGACCGTGGCGCAGCAGACCGTGACGCAGGAACGCATTGCCGAAGCCCGCTGCAAGATCGACATGGCCCGCCTCTTGACCCTGAAGGCCGCCTGGCTGATGGACGTGGCCGGCAACAAGGTCGCCAAGACCGAGATCGCCATGATCAAGGTGGTGGCCCCGAGCATGGCCTGCCAGGTCATCGACTGGGCCATGCAGGTGCATGGCGGCGGCGGCATGAGCGACGACTTCCCGCTGGCGTACGCCTACGCTGGTGCGCGCACGCTGCGCTTTGCCGACGGCCCGGACGAGGTGCACCGCAACGCGATCGCCAAGTGGGAGCTGGGCAAGTACGGCGCCTATGGCCGCGATGCGGGTGTGCCGATCACTCGCGGAAGTTAAGTAAGCACCCCCTGAGCCGCTTCGCGTCTTCCCCCTCTCTCGCGCTGCGCGCGGGAGGGGGACGCACCCGGTGGCCTGGCGAAGCCAGTTCCACGGGTGCACTGGCCTGGGGCGTGCCAGTTTCGCGGCGCAGCGGCGTATCGCACCAAAAACCACGGGGCCATAGGCCCCGTTTCCGTTTCCGTTTCGGTTTTGAAACGCGCGTGTGCGATGTCAGCGGCCGAACCCCGCCTCGTCATCCGGCCCCGCCACCGACATGGGCGGCAGGTTCTGCAGCGCGGCCTGGCCGGCCACTAGTAGCAGTTGCTTGGCGTGCGCGATCTCGGCCAGGCTGCGCTGGGTGTGTTCCAGGCGCAGGTAGACCTTGCCGCGCGCGAGCATCAGCACCATGGGGGATTTGGCGCGTTCGGCGCCGCCCTCGCCTTCCACCGCGTTGAGCAGTTGCGAGACCACGGGCGCGTGGATCCAGCGCTGGGCCTGCTCGATGCGCTCGGCGACCACGGTGAAATGGTCGCGGAACGACGCGGGCAGGCCGGGCCAGGTCACCTCCTCATACATCGACAGCCATCGCATTTCTTCAGGCAGGCTGGTGCTGATGGCCGTCTGCAGGGTGTCGGTGATCTCGTCGTAGGCGGTGCGCTCCAGCACCTCCTGCAGAGGGCGGTTGATCACCATCACAGCGGCATCGGGGTCGGCGCCCACGTCGGCGCGGCCGCGCAGCTCCAGGCCCTGCACGTAGTCGCGCGTGGGCGTGCTGCACTCGAGCCGCCAGGGGTGGCCGTGGATGTCGCCGCCCAGGTCGAAATGCCCGTCGGTGGCGTGGGCGACGATGGGCAGGCGCTGGTCCGCCGCCCAGCGGGACACGTCCCGGTTGGTCACAGGCCGGCCGGGGGCGCCCAAGGAGCCAGTGGCGCTGAATGCTTTGCGGAGACGGTCAAACATGTTGGGCCGAAGCACAAAGCTTCGCAAGAGTCACAGGTGCAGGCATTATTGAGGGCATTGCAGTGGATAGAAAGCCCCCCTGAGTCGCCTGGCGGCGCCTTCCCCCAGAGGGGGACGCACCCGGTGGACTGGCGAAGCCAGATCCACGGGTGCACTGGCCGGGTGCGCGCCAGTTTCGGCGGTTGTGCGTGTGAGCACGCTTTTTGGATGAAGACATGTTTTTTGTGACTGTGAACCGGCGTTTTGCCGTGACGGCTTTGGTTGCTGGTGGTGTGCTGGCAGCCGTGCCCGCGGCCGCTGCGCCATTGCCCCAGGATGCCTCGCCCACGGCGCGCCGGCTGGTGCGCTGGGCCACCGACACGGCCGACCACCAGGGCCTGCCGTTTGCCGTGATCGACAAGCCTGCCGCGCGCATCCATGTGTTTTCGGCACAGGGGCAGTGGCTGGGCAGCTCGCCGGTGCTGCTGGGCGCGGCGCTGGGCGACCGGTCGGCGCCGGACATCGGCCAGCGCCCGCTGTCGCAGATCCGCCCCGAAGAGCGCACCACGCCCGCTGGGCGCTTCGTCACCGAGCCGGGGCGCAATTTGAAGGGCGACGACATCGTCTGGATCGACTACGACGCCGCCGTGTCGCTGCACCGGGTGCGCAGCGTGAGCGCCGCCGAGCGCCGCCACCAGCGCCTGGCCAGCCAGGGTGCGCAGGACAAGCGCATCAGCTACGGCTGCGTGAATGCGCCCGAGGCGTTCTACAACCAGTTCATCGCACCGCTGTTCGGCCAGTCGCGGGGCGTGATCTATGTGCTGCCCGACACGGAGCCGTTTGCTACTATTTTTGTAGCTGCTAGCGCTTACTAGTCAAGCGGTAAAGGCATTTTTCAATCAAATTCCGGCGCGCGCAGCGCAGTGGCCCGCACGACAGCCCCGGCAGAACCACTGCCAAATTCCCGGCTCAGGCGCTGGCGGGCTCCAGCTTGAACACCGCCCGCCGCTCGCCCACCTGCAAGCCCTTGGCGTTGACGATGCGTGCGGACCGGCGCGGGGCCAGTGCCTCGCGCTGACCGGCATCCAGCCAGCCGAGCTGGTCCATCACCTCCACGGCGGCCGCGACCTGCGCCACCATGCTGCCGTCCATGACCTTGAGCGCAAAGGCCTCGCCCCGGCTGCGGCTTCCCACCACCTGCACGCCGTCGGCGCCGGTCTTGGATACCCAGTCACCCTGCCCGGCCCGCATAAAGTCCAGGTCATGCCGCCCGGTGCCCGAACCCAGTTCGGGCCGCGCGACCATCGCGTCGGCCAGCGTGGTCAGGCTGTGGTGCAACGCAGTATCCGGTGCGCCGCCCGCCAGACGCGCATAGCCGCGCGCCAGGTGGGCCAGCGGCATGGCGTAGTTGGGCGCCGAGCAGCCGTCGATGCCCATGGGCATTTGGTCGGGCGCCAGGCCCACGGCCTGCGCCACATGGTCACGAATGGCCACCTGCAGCGGGTGTGCCGGGTCCAGATGCCCCTCCAGCGGCAACCCCTGCTGCACGCAGTGCGCCACAAAACCCGCGTGCTTGCCGCTGCAGTTGTTGTGGCGCTCGTCGGGCACGAAGCCTGCGGGCAGCGTGCCCAGCCCCAGCTCTGCGAACAGCGGCCGGTGGCAGCCGCACTGCAGCGCGTGATAGTCCTGGCCCACGGTGGCCAGCATGCGCTCGGCCTGCGCCACGTGCATCGGTTCGCCGTTGTGGCTGGCGCACAGCAGGGCCAGCTCGCCCTGGCCCCAGCCCAGTGCGGCTGCGCCGCCGGCCTGCATGAACGGCAGCGCCTGGAAGGCCTTGATGGTGGAGCGGGTGAAGGTGACGGTGTACGGGTCGCCAACGCGGGCCAGCACCTTGCCTTCGCGGTTGGACACCGCCACGGCACCCCAGTGCTGACACTCGGGAAAGCCGCCGCGGCTGACGTCGATCAACGGTACGAAACCCATGGTGTATTCCTTGCAGGCCGCGTCACTTCGCAGCGGTGTCGGGGGTCAGCGTGAGCGTATGCACCCAGCGTGCGGGCTCGCGCTGCAGCCCGCGGTAGCCGGTGGCCGCCCAGGTGGTGCTCATGTCGCGGTAACGCGGCGAGAACACCAGGCCGCTCTGGCCCGTCTGGTAGATGAAGCGCGACTGCTCCAGGTCGGCCAGGTCGTACACCGCGCGCAGCGATGCCGCATGGCGGTTGACGAACGGGCCGCTGGCCTCGCCCGCGTTGTACTGGCCCACGTTCACCGTGTAGCCGTCGCCATGCGAGGGCACGCTCACGTCGAAGAAACGGGCCAGGGCGGGCACGTTGCCAAAAGGCCGGTGCACGCTGAGCGCGGGGTGTGCCGCGCCCCAGCGCCACTGGGCCGGGTCAGCGCCATAGGCGGCCTGCAGGCGGTCGAGCGCACGGCCCAGGGCGGCGGCGGACTGCTCGGCGCAGGTCGCGGGCTGGCACCACCAGGTGTCGTTGCGCTCCAGGATGCCCTCCAGCGCCGCACGGTAGTCGCGCTTGCCGTAGGTGGCGGTGAAGCGGTCCTCGCCGATGCGCGGGACGATGAGGCCGCGGGCCAGCTCGTCCGTCCAGGCGGCAAAGATCAACGGGGCCGGCTTGTTCGCATCCATCACGCCATCGAAGCCCTGCAGCTGTTTCTGCGCTGCGGCTGCCAACGCATGGGACGACTGTGCCTGCTGCAAGTACGGCAGCAGGCGGCGCGCCGCGAGCGATGTGATGTCGCGGTGGATGGCCTGCATGCTGGCCGCATCGTGCTTCGGCGTGGCTTCGATCAATTGTGCGATGCGGTCGTAGCGGTAGGGCAAGGCCCAGTCCTGGGTCAGGAAGTGCGGGTAGTCGGGGGCCGTCACGCGCTGGTTGGCGGTGGCGATCCATCCCTTGCTGCCGTCGTCCTGCGGGGTCTGGTCGTACGGTATCCAGCCCTTCCAGTCGTAGCGCGCATCCCATCCCGGCGACGGGGCCACGCCGCGGATGTCGTTGGCGGCATCGCGCAGCGGCGCGCGGCCTGCGGCCTTGAAGCGGATGGTGCCCTGGTCGTCGGCCGCCACCACGCTCTGCATGGGCGAGTGGTAGTGCGCCAAGCCCGCAAACAGCGCGTCCACGCTCTTGGACTGGTTGGTCTTGAAGCCCGCCACCACGGTCTGGTTGTCGTCGTCCAGCGCGCTCCAGCGCAGCGCCAGCACGTACTTGCCCAGGTCGAGCACCTCGGCGTGCGACTTCTGCGCGTCGCTCAGCACCGGGCCGTGCCGCGTGCTGCGCAGCGGGACCTTCACGTCGGCCTCGCCCTTGACGCGGATGGTCTCGTTGCGCACCGTGAAGGGCGCCCAGCCGTCGGGCGTGCGGTACTGCATAGGGTCGGCGGGGTTGATCTGCTCCAGGTACAGGTCCTGCACATCGGGCCCCGTGTTGGTGAAGCCCCAGGCCACCTTGTCGGTGCGGCCCAGCACCACGAAGGGCAGGCCCGGCAAGGTGGCGCCCACCGCGTCGATGGGCGCGATCGGCGTGCCGTCGGCGGCCTTGCCGGCCGGTGCCTGCAGCCCCGCGAAATACCAGATGGCGGGGGCCGACAGGCCCAGGTGCGGGTCGTTGGCCAGCAGCGGCTTGCCGCTCACGGTGCGCGTGCCAGCGATCACCCAGTTGTTGCTGCCCTTGCCCTCGTTGGTGCCCGCGTTGCGCGTGAGCTCGTCGGCCCAGGCCAGCATGCCGGCGCTGATCTGGCGAGACAGCGGGCCTTGGGCCTGCCGCCCGGCCACACCGGCCACGTCTTCTGCTGCGGAGCCCGGCACGGCCGCGGTGGGGCCCGCCCCGGCCGCGCGGTACACGCCTAGCTGGCGGTACAGCGCCGCCAGGTCGGCCGTTGCGGCGGGCTTCTCGCCAGGGTATGGCGGCATCAGCTGCCACAAGCGGTCGGTGTCGAGCGTGCGGGCCACCGACAGGCGCGCAAACTCGGTGCCCCAGTTGCCGCCCAGGTCCAGCGCCATCATCAGCGCCCAGCCCACGCTGTCTTCGGGCTCCCACACGGCACCCCGGTCGCCTCCGGGCTTGGCGCCCAGCAGCAGGAACTCCGGCGGCAGCGCCTGCGGGCGCTGGTTGTGGAAGGCGTGGATGCCCTGGCTGTAGGCCTGCAGCGCCTCTTTGGCGTATGGCGGCAGCCCCGCATACTGGCGGCGCGCCACGCCCATGATGTCCAGCGCGCGCATGAGCTTGTCGGTCTCCAGCGTGGCGGGGCCGAACAGTTCGGACAGCTCGCCGTGCATCACGCGGCGGTTGAACTCGAGCTGCCAGGTGCGCTCCTGCGCATGCACGTAGCCCATCGCAAACCACGCGTCCTGCGGGGTTTGCGCCCGCACGTGCGTCACGTCGGCCGCATCGCGCTGCACCTGCACCGCCTGGGCCAGGCCCGCCACGCTGAGCTTGCCGTCCAGCGCCGCAAAACTGCGCTGCACATACACCCCTGCGCCGGTCCCGGCGAGCAACGCCACCGCCACCAGGCCGACGGCGGTCCGCTTCATCCATGCCATATTGATCTGTCTCCGATACTGTCTTGAAGGGGCCGGCGCGGCGGGTGCGCGCATGCCAAAAGGGGGGCCCGGCCGTCAGCCCAGGTGGACGTTCGCACCTGCGACCTGGAAGTTCATGACCGGTGCGCTGGGCTCGTTGAACGACACGCCCAGCGCAATCTGCCCGGTGCCGTGCAGGATGCAGGCATCGCGGCGCAGCCGCACCGGCGCGTCGCTGCCGTCAAAGCGCACCCAGGTGCCGAAGCTGCTCATGTCGGTCAGCAGGAACCCGCTGTTGCGCCAGTCGATGCGGGCATGCAGGCGCGACACGCGGGGGTCGTTGATGCACAGCTGGGCGTGGTTGGCGCGCCCCACATGCACCGGTGCGTCCGACGAGCTGAAGGACATGTCCACCCCATGCCACGAGAACTGGATCTGTCCCAGGATGGAATCGGCGGGCGCGAAGCTGCTGACCAGGGCGGCCTGCATGGTGAGCGAGTCGGGCGCTTCGTCCTCGCGCCATTCGACCTGGTAGAGCATGAGCGATTCGGCCTTGCCGCGGATCTCCATCATGCCGAGCTTGCGGTACCAGACGTCGGGCGCGGCACCTGCGAGCAGCACCGTGGTCTCGGTGGCCCAGATCTCGGCCGGGCCGGCACGCTCGCACAGGCGGGACGCGACGTTGACGGCGTCGCCATAGCAGTCGCCATCCACGTCGATCACTTCGCCGCTGGCCACGCCCACCCGGATGTCCATGCGCAGGGGCTGGGGCCAGCGTCCTAGCCGCAGCTTGTGCTGGCGCAGCATGGTGGCCATGGCGGACACGCCGCCGGCCGCATCGCCGAACACGCCCAGCACGCCATCACCCAGCGTCTTGACCACCCGCCCGCCGTGGGTCTCGATGGTGCCGCTGATCCACTGCGTGACCTGCGTCACCGCCTCGGCAGCCCGCTCGTTGCCCAAAGCTTCGTACAGCGCCGCACTGCCCGATATGTCCGCGAAGACCATCGTTGAGAGCACACTCATGAACGCTGGCCTATTAGTAACATCATGTGAATCAGTTTAGACCAAGCTCCCTGGCGGCGCACACACAAAACCGTCAAGAATCGTTGCGCCAGGCGGCCAGGCTTCGTACCGGGCAGGTTTGCCGGCCCGCCAGCAGGACGGCGACCCGAACTGCGTAAAAGTTGGCAACAAATCCGCTTGATTTGTTGTCTTTCTGCAAAAACAGGAGCAACACCCTTGCGCCGATGCGAGCTCCCGCTTAATTTGGCCGGCCCTGTTACAAAAACCCTGCCTCACTTTCCCCACCATGCGCTGGAACAAGCCCAATGTCCGCAACAACCTGCACGACCTGCTCGGCCGTGACAAGCCGTCGTCCACGGCGTGGGTGCGCGACCAGGGCCTGGAGGACGTGCGCCGGGCCATGCTGCAAAGCCTGATGGGCACGACCGGGTGCGAAGTCGCCCGGATGAGCATGCGCCTGCGCTATGCCGCGGACATCGAGGCGCTGTGGTACCTGCGCATCGATCTGTTCAAGACCCTGCTGCTGCTGCGCGGCGACGTCAGCGCGCAGCGGACCATCGACGAGCTCACCCTGCTGTTCCAGGGCCAGCTGCCGCGCTCGCCGCGCCCGCCGCAGGCACCCCATCTGCCCCCGATGCACTGAGCGCCGCGCTGGCACCCAGCCCACCATGGGCAGCGTCAGCTCTGGTGCCCCCAGTAGATGAGCGCGTCGCGCTCTTCCACCGACAACGACACCGTGGCGCCCACGGGCAGCAAGACCTTGGTCTCTACATGGCCGAACGGCAGGTTGGTCAGCACCGGCGCCTTGATCTGCGTGCGCAGCCAGTCCACCACCGACTGCAGCTTGTAGCCCTTGTCGTGGGGCGCGAGCTTGAAGTTGGTGAACTGCCCCAGCACCACGGCCTTTTGCTGGGCCAGCACCCCGGCGTGCAGCAACTGGGTGAGCATGCGCTCGATGCGGTAGGGGTGCTCGTGCACGTCTTCAATGAACAGCACGCCGCCCTTGATGGCCGGCAGGTACGGCGTGCCCACCAGCGAGGCCAGCACGGCCAGGTTGCCGCCCCACAGCGTGGCGCTTTTCACGTACACGTTGGGCACTGCGGGCTTGCCGGTGGTGGCGTTGGGCTTTTCGTTGTTCATGCGCCAGCCCGTGCCTTCGCCGTGGCCGGTGAGCAGGTCGTCGAAACAGGCTTCCATGATGTCGTCCGGCTCGCCCGCCACGCCGAAGTCGGCGCCCAGCGACGGGCCCGCCCACGAGGTAGCGCCTGTCTTGGCCAGCAGCGCCATCTGGAACGCCGTGAAGTCGCTGACGCCCACGAAGCGCATGCCGCCCGCGATGGCCTTGGCCACCGCCTTGTAGCGAATGCCCGGCAGGATGCGCGACAGGCCATAGCCGCCGCGCGAGATCAGCGCCACATCGGCGCCGCTGGCCGCCGCGCGGTGGATGGCGGCCAGGCGCGTGTCGTCGTCGCCCGCAAAGCGGGTGTGCGTGGCCAGCGCGTCCACGTCCACCTCCACCTCGTGGCCCAGGGCCTTCAGGCGGGCGATGCCGCGCTTGAACGCGGCCTTGTCGCGCACCGCGCTGGAGGGCGAGTAGATGTAGATGTGCTGGGGGCCGTGGTCGTGGCTGCACTCGGAATGGTCGTGATCGTGGTGGTGATCGTGTGCGTGGTCGTGCAAAGCGCTCAGGCCGTGAAGGGGCCTGCTCCGTCAAAAAGAGGGGTCGTGCGGGGCCAGGTCAGCCGGCAGAGCGGCCGGCCCCGGGAAACGAGAAGTATTCCACAGCCTGCCGGGCGATCGCGCCGCCCTGCTCCTGCACGAAGTGCCCGGCGTCTGGCAGCACCGTCGGCGCGGGGCAGCCGCGAATGTGGCGGTGCAGCCCGTGCATGGTGGCGGGTCCCAGCACCGGGTCCCGCGCGCCGATGACCATGAAGCTCTGGCCCTGCCACTGGTGCTGCCAGAAGTCACGCGCCTGGCGAGACAGCGCCGCACCGGGCGCATCGGTCCGGTCCGGCACGCGCTCGGGGAACGCGCGCAGCGCGGCGCGATAGCCCTTGTCCGGAAACGGCGCGTCGTACGCCGCGCATTCGGCGGCGGTCAGGTGCGGGTTGCCGCGTGCGAGCAGGCGCCCCACGCCGTACAGCGGCTTGTCGCGGCACATAGCGCGCCAGTCGACAAACCCGTCAGGCAGCGGCGCATCGCCCGTGGCCAGCACCGTGTTCATCACCAGCAGGCCCGCAAAACGGTCCGGGCAGGCCATGGGCAAGGTCAGCCCCAGGATGCCGCCCCAGTCCTGCACCACCAGCACCACGTTGCACAGGTCAAGCCTCTCGACCAGCTCCAGCAGCACCTGGCGGTGCCACTCGAACTGGTGCACGGCCTCTTTCTTGGGCTTGTCGCTCTTGCCGAAGCCGATCAGGTCGGGCGCCACCACGCGGTCGCCCGCGGCCACAAACACCGGCAGCATGTGCCGGTACAGGTAGCTCCAGGCCGGATTGCCGTGCAGGCACAGCCAGGTGCGGGGCGCATCCGCCGGGCCTTCGTCCACGTAGTGCATGCGCAGGCCCGCCAGGGTAGGCAGGTCGCTGACGTACCGGGGTGCCCACGGGTAGCCCGGCAGATCGGCAAAGGCGGCATCGGGCGTGCGCAGCGCATCGTCGCGCAAAGGGTGGCGGGCCCGTGCATCGGCGCGCTGCTGGTTGCGCCGGGCGCCGAAGAAGCCGGTGAGCAGCGCGCTGCATTCGGCCGCCAACACCCCGCCGTGCACGCCGGTCTGGTGGTTGATGGCGGTGTGCGCAAACAGGTCCAGCACCGAGCCTGCCGCGCCGGTGCGGGGCTCGGTGGCGCCGTACACCACGCGCGCCAGGCGCGCATGCAGCATGGCACCGCTGCACATGGCGCAGGGCTCCAGCGTGACGTACAGCGTGCAGCCGTCGAGCCGGTAGTTGCCCAGGCGCTGCGCCGCAGCGCGCAGCGCCACGATCTCGGCATGGGCCGTGGGGTCGTGGGACTGCACGGGGGCATTGCGGCCGGTGGCGATCACCTGGCCGTCCTTGACGACCACGGCGCCCACGGGCACCTCGCCCGCGGCCACAGCGGCCCGCGCCTCGGCCAGCGCCAGGCGCATGCCGTCTTCGTCGCTCGACACCACTGCCACTGTCATGTCCGCATCACTTGTCGGCTTCAGGGAGGCTCTGGGCGCGCTGCTTCATGATGTCGTCGAGCTGCTGCTGGACTTGCTGCTGCACCTGCTGGCTTTGCTCGCGCACATTGCCCGTGGGGTTGATCACGGGCACCGATGCGCCCACGCCCGGGCCAGGCGCCTGCTGCACCGCCGCCGCTGGCGCGCGCGTGGCCGACAGCTGCTTCCTGGCCACGATGCCAACGATGGCCAGCACCACGACCAGCCCCACCAAACCGAACAATCCCCGCATGCCTGTGCTCCCTGTGCTGTGCAGGACTGCACTGTAAACCGGGACGGCCCGCTCCTTGCGCGCAGTGCGTGCGCCTGTGGGCCTCTCGGTACGGTTCAGCGCATGTCAGTGTGTCAGGGGCAGCGCCGCGCCCATCAGCCCGAAGAGCCCGCCGCAGGCACGGTTGAACTTTTTGCCGGTGCGCTGCAGCCAGGGGCGGATGCGGTGCGCGAGGCTCGCCAGGCCGAATTCGACCAGGCACTCGACCACCGCGAAGGTGCCCGCCATCACCACGAACTGCAGCCACAGGTCGCGCCCTGGCGCTATGAACTGCGGCAAGAAGGCGCCGTAGAACAGCAGCACCTTGGGGTTGGAAATGGCGGCCAGCAGGCCCTGGCGCCACAGCCTGGCGCCGGTGGCAGAGCGGGTGCCCGCGGCCGGGTCCATGGCCTCCGCCGCGGGCAGGACCTCCTGCAGTTGCATCGCCGGTGCCCGCCACAGCTGGATGCCCAGCCACACCAGGTAGGCACCACCCACCCACTTCATCGCCGTGAGCGCGTGGGCCGACGACTGCAGCAGCGCGCCGATGCCCAGCATGGACAGCCCGATCAGGCCCACGAACCCCACCGCCCCACCCGCGATGGTCCACAGCGTGCGCACGCGCCCGTGCAGCGCGCCATGGGCCAGCACCAGCAGGCTGTTGGGCCCCGGGGTCAACGACAGCCCGACGACCGCCAACAGGTAGACGAGCCAGATCTTCAAGTCCATCGCCGCACCATTCCATTCCTCTGAAACATGTGCGCAGTCTAGGTGGCGGTGGCCACTGCGGCGAATCCAATCTGGCTATTATCAATACTGAATTGGACACCACCATGCTGCCCGCCGACGCCAGCCCCCTTCCCCGCCCCGACGTGCGCCTGCTGCTGATGCCGCTGCCCGACTTCGCGCTGCTGCCCTTCGGCGCGTTTCTGGACAAGCTGCGCTTTTCGGCCGACGACGAGGACCGCAGCCGCCAGCGCTATTGCGCCTGGACGCTGATGGGCATCGACGGCGCGCCCGTGGTGTCCAGCAGCGGTGTGCAGGTGTCGGTGGACACCGCGGCCGACGCGGTGGACCTGGCGGCCTACGACTACCTGGTGGTGTTTGGCAGCCGCACGGTCCAAGCGTCGCTCGCGCATGTGCACACCCATGGGGCGGTGCTGCGCCGGGCCGCCGCGCGGGGCGTGCCGCTCGTGGCCATCGACAACGCCAGCTTTCTGCTGGCCGGGGCAGGTTTGCTCACAGGCCGCCGGGTGGCGCTGCACTGGCGCCATGTGGCCGAGTTTCGCCATGCCTTTCCGCGCATCGCGGTGGCCAGCGAGCAGATCTATTGCTTTGACCGCGACCGCATCACCTGTGCGGGCGGCACGGCGGCCATCGACATGGCGGCGGAACTGCTGTCACGCCACTGCGGCCGGGAGCGCGCCTTCAAGGGACTGGCCGACATGCTGGTGGACGGGCCCCGCCACCAGGGGCATGCTTTGCAATCGATGGAAGGCGGCGGGCCGGACCTGGGCCGCCACGTGGCGCGCGCGGTGGCGCTGATGCGCAGCTCCATGGCCGACGGCCTGACCGTGGCCGGGATCGCCGAGCGCATCGGCATCGGCCGCCGGCAGCTGGACCGGCTGTTCACGGAGCGTTTCGGCCACAGCGCGCACGACCACTGGACCACGATGCGCATGGAGCATGCCCACTGGCGCGTGACCCATTCGCACCACAGCCTCTCGGCCATCGCCGACGAGGTGGGTTTGGGCAACGCGAGCAGCCTGGCGCGCCTGTTCCGCCGCCACTACGGCACCAGCCCCGGCGCAGTGCGCGCTGGAGCGGGCAGGGAACTGATGCCGAAGGATCAGTTCAGCGCTACGCGGTTGCCGTCCTTGTAGGTGTACAGCGTCACGGCAGGCGTGGTCAGCTCGCCCTTGGCGGTGAAAGCGATGTTGGCGGTCACGCCCTTGTACTCGGTCTTGCCGATGAAGGGGATGTACACCTTGGGGTCCACCGAATTGGCGCGCTTCATCGCGTCGGCCAGCACCATCGCGGCGTCATAGGCGTAGGGGCTGTAGATCTGGAACTGGCCAGGGAACTTGGCGTCGTAGCGCTTCTTCCAGTCGGCGCCACCCTGCATCTTGTCGACGGACGCGCCGCCCGTGGCGCAGGTCACGTTCTTGAGCGCGGGGCTCTTGCCCGACAGCTCGGGCAGCTTTTCGGTGCACAGCGCGTCGCCGCCGAAGAACTTGACCTGCCCCAAGCCCAGTTGCTCCATCTGGCGCAGCATGGGGCCGGCCTGCGCATCCAGGCCGCCGTAGAAGATCGCGTCGGGCTTCTTGTTCTTGATGGAGGTGAGGATGGCCATGAAGTCGGTGGACTTGTCATTGGTGAACTCCTCGCCCACCACCTTCAGGCCCTTTTGCAGCGCCGTGGCCTTGAACACCGAGGCCACGCCCTGGCCGTACGCGGTGCGGTCGTCGATGATGGCCACGCTCTTGAGCTTCAAGTGGTCGGCCGAAAAGATCGCCAGCGCTGCGCCCAGCGCGCTGTCATTGGCGATCAGGCGGTAGGTGGTCTTGTAGCCGGGCTTGGTCAGGTCCGGGTTGGTGGCGGCCGCCGTGATGTGCGGCACGCCGCACTTGTCGTAGATGGCGGCTGCAGGGATGGAGGTGCCCGACTGCAGGTGGCCCACCACGCCCGCCACCTTCTGGTCGCACAGCTTTTGCGCCACGGCGGTGGCCTGGCGCGGGTCGCCCGCGTCGTCTTCGGCCGCCAGCTCGAACTTGATCTTCTTGCCGCCGATGACCAGGTTCTGCGCGTTCAGGTCGTCGATGGCCAGGCGCACGCCGTTTTCGGTGTCCTTGCCGATGTGGGCGATGCCGCCCGACACGGGGCCTGCGTGGGCGATCTTGACGGTCTGGACGTCCTGGGCGAAAGCCGCCTGGGCAGCGGCAGCGCAGACTGCGGCGATGGTCAGTGGCACGAAGAGGCGGGAAGCACGGCGAAACACGTTGGAAGTCTCCGGATACAGATCAGTGGCAAAGGGTCTGGCCCAACGCCATGCACCACCTTGGGGCACAGCGCGGCCCCGCATCCTAGCCACCTGAGCCCCTGTTGACGCGTAAATGCTATGTAAACATAGCAACTTGGCGGGTCATTAAGCGGGCTAATAGTGGCAATACCGCACTCGGACCTGCGCATCCGGATGCCCCACACCGCTGCATGGCTGGGATAATCACGCCCCATGTCCCTCCTGCCCCACCAGCTTGAACTGCTCTCGCCCGCGCGAGACGCCGACATCGGCATCGAAGCCGTCAACCACGGCGCCGACGCCGTCTACATCGGCGGCCCCGCCTTCGGCGCACGGGCCGGTGCGGGCAACGACATCCGGGACATCGAGCGCTTGGTCCAGCACGCGCACCGGTTCAACAGCCGCATCTTCATCACCCTGAACACCATCCTGCGCGACGACGAACTCGAAGCCGCGCGCCGCATGGCCTGGCAGGTGTACGAGGCCGGCGCCGATGCGCTCATCATCCAGGACATGGCCCTGCTCGCAATGGACGACATGCCGCCCATCCAGCTGCACGCCAGCACCCAGACGGACATCCGCACGCCCGAGAAGGCGCGCTTCCTGCAGGACGCGGGCCTGTCGCAGATCGTGCTGGCGCGCGAGCTCACGGTGCAGCAGATCGCCGCAGTGCACAAGGCGCTGGGGCCGGTGGATGCACCGGGGCGCGCCAACATCGAGTTCTTCATCCACGGCGCGCTCTGCGTGGCCTACAGCGGCCAGTGCAACATCAGCCATGCGCAGACCGGCCGCAGCGCCAACCGGGGCGACTGCAGCCAGGCCTGCCGCCTGCCCTACCAGGTGACCGACGCGCAAGGCCGCTTCATCGCGCACGACAAGCACGTGCTCTCCATGAAGGACAACAACCAGAGCGACAACCTGCGCGCGCTCATCGACGCCGGGGTGCGCAGCTTCAAGATCGAGGGGCGCTACAAGGACATGGGCTACGTGAAGAACATCACCGCCCACTACCGCACGCTGATCGACGAGATCCTGCAAGAGCGCGAGAGTGCCGGCCGGCCGCTGTCGCGCTCTTCCAGCGGCGCCACCGCCTTCACCTTCACGCCCGACCCGCTGCAGAACTTCAACCGCGAGTTCACCGACTACTTCGTGACCGGCCGCAAGGAAGACATCGGCGCATTCGACACCCCCAAGAACCCGGGCCAGGCCATCGGCTGGGTGACCAAGGTGGGTCCGGACTTCGTCGAGCTGGAGGTGAGCGACCCCGCCACCGTGCTGCACAACGGCGACGGCCTGTGCTACTACGACCTGCACAAGGAGCTGGTGGGCATGGCCATCAACGTGGCCGAGCCCGTGTCCGCGCGCAGCGTGGGCCAGTGGCGGGTGTACCCCAAGGACCCCATGGACGGCTTCAAGGATCTGCGCAAGGGCACCGAAGTCAACCGCAACCGCGACATGGACTGGGTGCGCACGCTGGAGAAAAAGTCCAGCGACCGCCGCATCGGCCTGTGGGCGCACCTGAGCGAAACGCCGGCCGGCTTCAGCCTGATGCTGACCGACGAAGACGGCAACGTGGGCTGCGCCGATGTAGAGCAGCCCCACCAGAGCGCCACGGACCCCGCCAAAGCCGAAGCCAGCCTGCGCGAGCAACTGGGCCGCTTCGGCGCCACCATCTTCGCGGTGCACGACATCGCGCTGCAGCTGTCCGAGCCCTGGTTCGTGCCCGCCTCCGTGCTCAACGCGCTGCGCCGCGATGCGCTGGCCGACCTGGAAGACTGCCGCGCGCGCAACTTTGCGCGCCTGCAGCGCGCTGTGCCGGTCGATCCACCCGTGCCCTACCCCGAAGACACGCTCTCGTTCCTGGGCAACGTGTTCAACCAGAAGGCGCACGACTTTTACGTGCGCCACGGCGTGAAGGTGATCGATGCGGCCTACGAGGCGCACGAGGAGGAAGGCGAAGTCAGCCTGATGATCACCAAGCACTGCGTGCGCTTTTCGATGAGCCTGTGCCCCAAGCAGGCCAAGGGCGTGACGGGCGTGCAGGGCACCATCAAGGCCGAGCCGCTGATGCTGATCAACGGCAAGGAAAAACTCACCCTGCGCTTTGACTGCAAGCCGTGCGAGATGCACGTGGTGGGCAAGATGAAGAAGTCGGTACTCAACCAGCACGCCAAGGAGACCGAGGCGCTGGCGGTGCCGTTGCAGTTCTACCGCGCGCGGCCCACAGGCAATTCGCTATCAAAATAGTAGCTACTGGCGCTTGTCCATCAAGCGGTGAAGGCACTTTTCATTCAATAGTCGCAGGCCGTAACGCGCCTGCGGTCAGCCTGTGTTCAGCCTGCATCGAGCCTGAATGCAGCTTGAATACAGCCTGCGCCGAGCGCATAAGCTCATAGCCAACGATTCGACCCATGCGCACCGTCCCGGTGCAAGAATGGCCGCTGCCGCCTGCGCACACACCGTGCCGCAGGCGCCCGTGTCAGCGTTTTCATTCCATCCAACGGGAGAACCCTCCGCATGAAGATCGAAACCCTTGCCGTCCACGCAGGCTACTCGCCCGACCCCACCACCAAGGCCGTGGCCGTGCCCATCTACCAGACGGTGGCCTACGCCTTCGACAGCGCGCAGCACGGCGCGGACCTGTTCGATCTGAAGGTGCCGGGCAACATCTACACCCGCATCATGAACCCGACGACCGACGTGCTGGAAAAGCGCGTCGCGGCGCTCGAAGGCGGCATCGCGGCGCTGGCCGTGGCCTCGGGCATGGCGGCCATCACCTACGCGATCCAGACCATTGCCGAGGCGGGCGACAACATCGTGTCGGCCAGCACGCTCTACGGCGGCACTTACAACCTGTTTGCGCACACGCTGCCCCAGCAGGGCATCACCACGCGCTTTGCCGACCCGCGCGACCCGGCCAGCTTTGCGCAGCACATCGACGCACGCACCAAGGCGATCTTCATCGAGTCCATCGGCAACCCGCTGGGCAACGTGACCGACATCCGCGCGCTGGCCGATGTGGCCCATGCGCACGGCATTCCGCTGATCGTGGACAACACGGTGCCCAGCCCCTACCTGCTGCGCCCCATCGAGCATGGCGCCGACATCGTGGTGCACTCGCTCACCAAGTACCTGGGCGGCCACGGCAACAGCGTGGGCGGCGCCATCGTGGACAGCGGCAAGTTCCCATGGGCCGAACACAAGGCGCGCTTTCCGCGCCTGAACGAGCCCGACGTGAGCTACCACGGCGTGGTCTACACCGAGGCGCTGGGCCCCGCCGCCTTCATCGGCCGCGCGCGCGTGGTGCCGCTGCGCAATACCGGCGCGGCGCTGGCACCGCTCAATGCCTTCTTGATCCTGCAAGGCATCGAGACCCTGGCCCTGCGCATGGACCGCATCTGCGACAACACGCTGGCGCTGGCGAAGTACCTGCAAAGCCACCCCAAGGTGGAATGGGTGCGCTACGCCGGCCTGCCGGACCACCCGGACCACGCACTGGTGCAACGGCAGTCGGGCGGCAAGGCGTCGGGCATCCTGAGCTTCGGGCTCAAGAGCGCCGACGCCGACCCGCGGGCGGCCGGTGCGCGCTTCCTGGATGCGCTGCAGCTCTTTACGCGCCTGGTGAACATCGGCGACGCGAAATCGCTGGCCACGCACCCCGCATCGACCACCCACCGCCAGCTCAACCCCGAAGAGCTGGCCAAGGCGGGTGTGAGCGAGAGCATGGTGCGGCTGTCGGTGGGCATCGAGCACATCGACGACCTGCAGGCAGACCTGGTGCAGGCACTCGACGCCGTCTGACCGTTCGACCGTTCGACCGCAGCCGACGCCAGTTGCGGGATACTGGCGGGATGGCCCCGCAGATCGCGGGGCGCCCTGCCCCTCTCATCGCCATGTTCCGCCTATTTTCTCTTGCACCGCTCACCCTCGGCCTGCTGACTCTGGCCGGCTGCAGTTCCTCACTGTTCACGCCGCCGCGCGGCGCGGATGTCACCGAGTCCCACGTCTCCAGTTTCCGCCAGCGCGAGGACGAACAACTGCTGCGGCAGCAGGTGTCGCCACCGCTCGACACGCCCTTGACGCTGCTGGAGGCGCCGCTGCCGCGCTACCCGTCTTTCCTGCTGAATGACACCTCGCCCCAAGCGCGCGGCGCTGTGACGGTATCGTTCGAGATCATGCCCAGCGGGCTGGTCGGCACCGTGCGCGTAGTGTCGAAAACGGGCGAAGATGCCCTGCACAAACCGGCGATCGATGCGGTGCGCCGCTGGAAGTTTGCGCCGCTGGTGCGCAACGGCGAGCCCGCCCGGCTGGTGCTGCAGCACACCTTCCGCATGGAACCCTGAGCGGGCCAGATGCCCCGGTAAAGCGACTCAAGCGTCACGCGCCAAGCGCAGTCCCGTGTACTGCCAGCGCGCCGTGGCCGGGAAGAAGTTGCGGTAGGTGCTGCGCGCATGCCCGGCAGGCGTGGCGCACGAGCTGCCGCGCAGCACGTACTGGTTGACCATGAACTTGCCGTTGTACTCGCCCACCGCGCCGTCGGCGGTGCGAAAGCCCGGGTAGGCGGCGTAGCTCGACTGCGTCCATTGCCAGGCGCTGCCGAAGAGTTGTTCCAGCGCTTGGCCGTCGTGGCCTCCGTGGCCGTGATCGCCGTGCCCGTCAGCCACCGCGGCTTGCGCCGCATGCTCCCACTCGGCTTCGGTCGGCAGGCGTGCGCCCACCCAGCGGGCGTAGGCATCGGCTTCGTAGTACGACAGGTGCACCACAGGCAGGTCGCCCCGCAGCGGCTGCAGTCCTGCCAACGTGAACGCATGCCAGACGCCGCTGCCCAGTTGCTGCCAGTACAGGGGGTGGTCAAGCCCCTGGGCCACGCGCCAATCCCAGCCTTCGGCGAGCCAGTGGGCGGGGTTGTCGTAGCCGCCGCCTTCCACAAAGGCCAGCCATTCCGCGTTGGTCACCAGCCGCGAGGCCAGCGCATAGGGCGCCAGATAGGTGCGGTGGCGCGGGCATTCGTTGTCGAACGCAAAACCGTCGCTCCGGTGGCCGATGTCCACCAGTCCGCCGTCCAGCGTCAGCCACCCGAAGGGCTCGATGGCGGGCACCAGGGCCAGGTCGCCCGCCGAATCTGAAGTTGTGCCGTACGCCGGCCACGTAGAGTTGCACGACAGCAGGTGCTTGACGTCCGTCACCAGGAGCTCCTGGTGCTGCTGCTCGTGCTGCAGGCCCAACTCGATCAGCGCGCACAGCGCCGCGTGGTTCAAAACGGTGGGCAACAGGCGCGCCATGCGCTGGTCCACGTTGGCACGGTAGGCCCGCACGGCATCGAGCGACGGGCGGGTCAGCAGCCCGCGCTGCGCACGCGGGTGCTTGGCGCCCACGCCGTTGTAGTAGGAATTGAACAGCACGCGAAACGCGGGGTCGAAGGGCGTAAAGCCCGGCTCGTTCGGCTCCAGCACGAAGGTTTCGAAAAACCAGGTGGTGTGCGCCAGGTGCCATTTGGCCGGGCTGGCGTCGGGCATGGACTGCGCGCCGCAGTCCTCGGCCGACAGGGGCGCGACCAGGGCCACGCTGTGGTCTCTTACGGCGGCATAGCGCGAGAGCAGCGCGGTCAACGGGGGGCACACATCCATGTTGGTCATAGTCCATCCATCCTCAGGGGCGCGCGTGCAGCACGGCAAACCAGCCGCGGTCATCCGTCCACGCCTGGGCCTGCGAGAACCCCGCGCGCGCCAGCATGTCGGTGAACACGGGCAGGGGGTATTTGTAGCTGTTTTCGGTGTGGATGCGTTCACCCTGGTCAAACCGGCGGCCACCACCAGGCCAGCGTACCTCGGCGTCGGCCACGGCCTCCAGGTGCATTTCGATGCGGGACTCTTCCTGGTTGAAGAACGCGCGGTGCTGCCACTGCTGCACGTCGAAGTCGCTGCCGATCAGCCGGTTCACATGCGTGAGCACGTTGCGGTTGAACGCCGCCGTCACGCCCGCAGCGTCGTCGTAGGCGGCTTCCAGCACCTGCACGTCCTTGGGCAGGTCGATGCCGATCAAGAGGCCGCCGTCGTCGTCGACCAGCTCCCGCATGTGGGCCAGCAGCTCCAGGGCGTGCGGCGGGTCGAAGTTGCCGATGGACGAGCCCGGATAGAACACCAGCCGCCCCTTGCGCGGAATGTCTGCGGGCAGCACCACGCCCTGGGTCATGTCGCCGCCCACGGCGCGCGCATCCAGCCCGGGGAAGTCGTCGCGCAGGCCCTGCACCGCGGCCTGCAGGAAGTCGGCCGAAATATCCACCCCCACGAAGCAGGCGGGCTGCACCAGGCGGCACAGCGTGCGCGCCTTCTGGCAATTGCCCGCACCCAGCTCGATCAGCGTACGGCCCGGGCCCACAGCACGCCCAATGCTGTCTGCGTGCTGCTGCATGAGCGAGGTTTCGGTGCGGGTGGGGTAGTACTCGGGCAGGCGGGTGATCTCCTCGAACAGCTCTGAGCCGTGCTGGTCGTAGAAGTACTTGGGGGAGATGCTGGCGGGGCGCTGGTTCAGGCCGCGCGTGATGTCGTCGGTGGGGCTGGGCAAAGGCATGGATCTTGAAGCGTCTGGCGCGGCATGGCTTGCCACTGCTGGTAATAGAGCGGAATCGCCGTGGAGCCCACAGGCTCCGAGCTGGCCATCCCGCCCGCAGGCTGGACCGTGGAAGGCAATATAACCCCACGGCCATCGGGACATTCTGCGGCGGCGGGATGATGCGGTGTGTAGGTCATTTCCCCGTTGCCTGCGGCGCACAGGCCGCCTACACCGGCCGGCGCGGCACGGCTGCGGCACTTTTTGCGCGCCGGGTGGCTCCTACCGCCGTGCGTCCGACACGGAGCCGATCACCCACCCGCAGCCGCCCCAGGCAGGAGCCCGCCATGCCCGACAACATTGCCAACGCCCACCTTCCGCCACGGCACACCGCCCCCACACGCCGCCAGTGGCTGCAGCAGGGCCTGCGGGGTGCTGCGCTGGTTGCCGCACCGGCGCTGC
Source organism: Acidovorax sp. NPDC077693 (assembly GCF_044542805.1). Lineage (NCBI taxonomy): Bacteria > Pseudomonadati > Pseudomonadota > Betaproteobacteria > Burkholderiales > Comamonadaceae > Acidovorax > Acidovorax sp. NPDC077693. The sequence continues at coordinate 93,604 of NZ_JBITVD010000013.1, forward strand.
TGGTGCAGCCGGCGGCAGCCCAGGCCCGCGCCATGCCCACACCGCGCCAGACCGAGGGGCCCTACTACCCTATGGACATCCCGGCGGACAGCGACGGCGACCTGCTGCGCAACGGGATGCTGCGCTACACCCAGGGCGAGGCCGTCTGGGTGGAAGGCCGGGTCACCGACACACAGGGCGTGCCGCTGTCGGGCGGCACGGTCGAGATCTGGCAGTGCGATGCCGACGGCCACTACCACCACCCGGGGGACGGCGGCAAGGCGGCACCGGCCTTCCAGGGCTTTGGCCGCGTGGTGCTGGGGCGCGACGGACAGTACCGGTTTCGCACCATCCGGCCGGCGCCGTACACCGGCCGAACCCCGCACATCCACTTCAAGGTGCGGCTGCCGGGGCGCGAGTTGCTGACCACGCAGATGTATGTGGCCGGCGACTCCGGCAATGCGCGCGACTACCTCTGGAGCCGGCTGAGCGAAAAGGACCGTACGGCGCTCACGGTCCGCTTCGCCCCCTCGGCCGACGGCGTGCGGGGAGAATTCCCGATCGTCGTGCAGACCTGATAGGGTCGCAAGGGCAACGGCACCAGCCTGCGCCCCCGTCCATCCACCTGCCCCGCACCCGCACCACACGCCCGCATGGATTCCGTCACCCAAATCGTTCTGGGCTCCTCCGTTGCCATCGCCACCCTGGGCCGCCGCACCGCCGTGTGGAAGGCGGCGCTGTGGGGCGGCATTGCCGGCACGCTGCCGGACCTGGATGCCTTCGTCAACCACGGCGATGCCATCCTGAACATGGTGCTGCACCGCGCAGAAAGCCATGCCCTGTTCTACCTGACCGTGCTGTCGGTGCCGATGGCGTGGCTGGTATCGCGCCTGCACCGCGAAGCGGACCGGTTCACGCGCTGGTGGCTGGCCCTGTGGCTCGCCCTCATCACCCACCCGCTGCTGGACTGGATGACGGTGTACGGCACCCAGCTGCTGCGGCCCTTCACCGACACGCCGTATGCCGTGGGCAGCGTCTTCATCATCGACCCGCTGTACACCCTGCCGCTGCTGCTGGGCGTGCTGCTGGCGCTGGCGATGCGCCAGGGGCGCGGCATAGCCTGGGCACGCGCCGCGCTGGTGGTGAGCACGGCGTACCTGGCCTGGGGCGTGGCCGCACAGCAGATCGCCACCCGCCAGATGCTGGCGTCCGCGCCGGTGCCGCACCTCACGCCGGAGCAGCTGCTGGTCACTCCGGCCCCCTTCAACACCGTGCTGTGGCGCGCCGTGGCCGTCACACCCACGCACTACTACGAGGGCTACTACTCGCTGCTGGACGGCGACCGCCCCGTGCGGTGGACCACCCACTTGCGGGGCGCCGATCTGTATGCACGCTACCGTGACCACCCCCTGGTGGACCGCGTGGCCCGGTTCAGCCACGGCTTCTTCAAGATGAGCGAAGCGGCCGGGGGCGACGTCTTCATCACCGACCTGCGCATGGGCAACGAGCCCACGTACAGCTTTCACTTCAACCTGGGCACGCCCGCAGAGATGGCCGCCGGCCAGCGCGCCGCCACGCTGCAGATGCAGCGCCCCGACTTGGCCACCGCCCTGCCCTGGCTGTGGAAGCGCATGTGGGGTGCCGATGTGGTGCTGGCAGCGCCAGCGCCGCCGCAAGGCCGCACGCCGTAGCTGCGTTGCTGCGTTGCTGCGTTGCTGCGTTGCTGCGTTGCTGCGGTGTGGAGCCACTGACAAAGGATAGAGCCGCGCGCCGGCGCGCCGGCCCAGTGGGCTGTACTGCGTGTGCGCGCCCCACCGGCACCTTGCCCTGCAGCGACGGCTTGGCATACGCTTGGCAACGCCAGTGCCCCCATCTTCCTCTTCACAACCACCCAAGGACACCCATGCTCGAGCTGCGCCCCAACTGCGAATGCTGCAACAAAGATTTGCCGCCCGACTCCACCGACGCCCGCATCTGCACCTTCGAATGCACGTTCTGCAGTGACTGCGCGAGCACACGGCTTGACCACATCTGCCCCAACTGCGGCGGCGACCTGGTGCAACGCCCGCGCAGGCCCGCGTCCAAGCTGGCCAAGTACCCGGCATCCACCGAACGCGTGCTCAAGCCGGTGGGCTGCGGACTGCTGGCATGACACTCGCGCGTTCGTGACGCTGGTGGAGATAGCCAGATCGGAACGCACGGTTTGCTGATCAAGGCAGGCAAGCCCGCTGTCTCCCGCCGCGCCGAATCCATAGCGGCGCTGCCCAGGCCAGCACCACCGTGGATCCGGCTTTGCCGGTCCGCAGGAGGCACTGCCACGCAGGCGCGCAGCGCCTCAGGGGGAGCCCTCTAGAACCTCCAGCCCAGGCCCACGCCCACCAGCACGGGGTCTGCCTTGAAGGTGCCCAGCTTGGCGCCGCCCGCCGACACATCGGTCTTGATGAACACCTTCTTCACGTCGAAGTTCAGATACAGGTTCTTGGCCAGCGGAATGTCCACACCCACCTGCAGCGCGGGGCCGAAGCTGTTGCGGTCGATGTCCACGCCCGCCGGCAAGCGCACGCCGGAGAAGCGCGTGTAGTTCACGCCCGCGCCCACATAGGGCTTGAAGCCGGGCGCGGTGAAGTGGTACTGCACCAGCAGCGTAGGCGGCAGGTGCTTGAGCGAGCCGATGGCGGTGCCACCGGCGCTGAGCGTGTGTTTCTGCGGCACGGTCAGGATCAGCTCGGCCGCGATGTTCGGGTTGAAGAAGTAGGTGACGTCGACTTCAGGAATCGTCTTGTCGTTGATGGCAAGGCCCAGGGGCGTGCTGTCCTTGTTGGCGCTGTCCAGGTGCACGGCACGGGCACGCACCATCCACGGCCCTTCGGCCTGTTGCGCCATGGCAGCGCCAGAGGACAGGACACACAGGGCAACGACAGCCAGCAGGTTCTTTTTCATGTTCAGTTCACATCGGTTGGACGGGGACGACCCCCGTGCATGCATTGAACTGCTGCGGCCGCCCACCGGCCTTGCCCTATCTCAAGGCCCGCTCACCCGCCGTTAGACATACATCAAGAAAGAACAAAGGCCTGCACCTGCAAGCCTTGCCACACTGCCAGGGGCTGCCCTGCTCGCACTCAATGCGCAGCCGACTTGCCCCGCACGCGCTTGACCAGCGTCACCGCGGCCAGCACCAGCCCCCCGGCGATGATGCCGACCACCGCGTTCAGCAGGTTGGGCACCAGCACGGCCCACAGGCCGCCCACCGGCCACTGCGCCGCTGCCGCGCCCGTGCCATCGACGGCATGGTGCAGCGCAGGCACGCCGTGCACCAGGATGCCACCGCCCACGAGGAACATGGCCGCCGTGCCCGCGATGGACAGGCCCTTCATCAGCCACGGCGCGGCGCGCAAAATGCCGTTGCCCACGGCCTGCGCCGCGCTGCTGGCCTTGCGGCTGAGCCACAGGCCCAGGTCGTCGAGCTTGACGATGCCGGCCACCAGCCCGTACACCCCGATGGTCATGATGACGGCGATGCCGGACAGCACGGCCACCTGCTGCGAGAACGGCGCGTTCGCCACGGTGCCCAGCGTGATGGCGATGATTTCTGCCGACAGGATGAAGTCGGTGCGCACCGCGCCCTTGACCTTGTCCTTCTCGAAAGCCACCAGGTCGACCGCCGGGTTGGCATTGGCCTGGGCGTGGCTCTCGCGTTCGGCCGCGTCTTCATGGGGTGCGTGCAGCAGCTTGTGCGCCACTTTCTCGAAACCCTCGAAGCACAGGAAGGCGCCGCCCACCATCAAGAGCGGCGTCACCGCCCAGGGCGCAAAGGCGCTGATCAGCAGTGCGGCGGGCACCAGGATGACCTTGTTGATCATCGACCCCTTGGCCACTGCCCAGACCACGGGGATCTCGCGCTCGGCACGCACGCCGGTGACCTGCTGGGCGTTGAGCGCCAGGTCATCCCCCAGCACACCGGCCGTCTTCTGCGCGGCCACCTTGGTCATGACCGACACGTCGTCGGCCATGGCCGCGCTCTTCTTGGCTGCGACCTTGGTCATCAGTGCCACATCGTCGAGGATGGTGGCGATATCGTCGAGCAGGGCCAGCAAGCTGCCAGAAGCCATGGGGAATCCTTGAAGAAAATGGTTGTGGGTGGGGCTGTCCGGCGGATCGCGCGGCACCACGGTGGCCGCATGCGCGGCCCCGGGCACGGGTGTGCGGCCCCACCGCTGTGGGCTGCACTATAGCAACGCGGTGCAGGCCATCGCGATGTTGCAGGGCTGGCAGGGCTGGCGGACATGGGCAGGCGCCTGCACGCGCAAAGCCCGCCCGGCAAAGCGGCGGGGGGCTGTGCTGCCAGGCACTTCGCGGCAAGGCGCATACTCGCGGCTTCACCCACCACCTCTGGGGGTCCCTGCAAGCCCGTGCTTGGACGGGCTTCGCACCCCGCCATGCCAGGCTATCTCACCAAGCAGGAGGACATCGCCATCGCCGGCGCTGCCGACCTGGTCATCCGTTCACTGCTGGACAAGCAGCAATTCAGCGACCCCGAGGGCGCCGCCGAGGCCCTGGGCATCTCATCGGCCGCCTGGCCGCTGTTCGGCCTGCTGTGGCCTTCGGGCGCGCAGCTGGCGCAACGCATGGCCACCCGGCCTCTGCGGGCCGGAGAGCGCGTGCTGGAGATCGGCTGCGGCCTGGGCCTGGCCAGCCTGGTGTGCCACCGCCGCGGGGTGGACGTCACCGCCAGCGACTGCCATCCGATGGCCCAGCAGTTCCTGCAGGAGAACACGCGCCTGAATGGCCTGCCGCCCCTGCAGTACCGCACCGGCCAATGGGGTTCGGACGCGCCCGCCCCGGCCGGTGCCGTGCAGGGCCGCTTCGACCTGATCATGGGCAGCGACGTGCTGTACGAGCGCGATGCGCGCGCATCGCTTGCGGCCTTTCTGGACCGCCATGCCGGCAACGGCGCCCAGATCTGGATCGTGGACCCCAACCGGGGCAACCGATCCACCTTCCACAAGCAGATGGCCGTGCACCGGTTCGAAGTGGTCGAAGAGCGGCTGGACCACCCTGCGCTGGATACCGCGCCCGCCTACAAGGGGCGGCTGCTGATGTACCAGCGTCCGGTGGTGGACTGAAGACGGCTGAAGCTACCCGCAGGCCGCTTCTAGCGGCGCGATGCTGTGGGCCCGGACTCTGCCCGATCAGCAGGCCAAGGGCCCGGCGTCAAGTCAGGTGAACCAGGCTCCTGCCGGCTGGAATGCACCAGCCAGCGTCGCCAGCACCCGCCAGGCCTGAGCCCTCACCCAGCCCTTATCCCACCCACTTGCGCGCATTGCGCCAGATGCGCATCCAGGGGCTCAGTTCGCTGCGGTCGCCGCTGGTCCAGCTCATCTGCACGTTGCGGAACACGCGCTCGGGGTGCGGCATGATGGCCGTGAAGCGGCCGTCCTGCGTGGTCACGCCGGTCAGGCCGCCGGTGCTGCCGTTCGGGTTGAACGGGTACTGCTCGGTGGCGGCGCCGTGGTTGTCCACGAAGCGCATCGCGGCCACTGCCTGCGCCGCGTTGCCGCGGAACTTGAAGTTGGCATAGCCCTCGCCATGCGCCACGGCAATCGGCAGGCGGCTGCCCGCCATGCCGGCAAAGAACAGGCTGGGCGACTCCAGCACTTCCACCATCGACAGGCGGGCCTCGAAGCGCTCGCTTTGGTTGGTGGTGAAGCGCGGCCAGTCCTGCGCACCAGGGATGATGTCGGCCAGCTCCGCAAACATCTGGCAGCCGTTGCACACGCCCAGGCCGAAGGTGTCCGTGCGGCCGAAGAAGCCCTGGAACTGCTCGGACAGCACCGGGTTGAAGGTGATCGAGCGCGCCCAGCCGATGCCGGCGCCCAGCGTGTCGCCGTAGCTGAAGCCGCCGCAGGCGACCACGCCCTTGAAGTCTTCGAGCTTGACGCGGCCTGTCTGCAGGTCGGTCATGTGCACGTCGTAGGCCTCGAAGCCCGCCTCGGTGAAGGTGTAGGCCATCTCGATGTGCGAGTTCACGCCCTGCTCGCGCAGGATGGCCACCCGGGGTTTGGCCAGGTTCAGGAACGGCGCCGCCACGTTGTCGGCCGCGTCGAACGTGAGGTGCACGTGCATGCCGGGGTCGGTGGCCTCGCCCGCGGTGGCGTGCTCGGCATCGGCGTTGGCGGGGTTGTCGCGCTGCTGGCAGATCTTCCAGCTCACGGCGTCCCACACCTGGTGCAGGTCGGTGAGCTTGGCGCTGAACACGGCCTTGGCGTCACGCCAGACCTGCAACTCACCCTTGCCGGCGTCGATGCTCGACGACTGCGGACGCGTCTTGCCCACGAAGTGGCTGAATCTGGACAGGCCGTGCTCGCGCAGCACCTGCATCACATCGTTGCGCTCTGCGGTGCGCACCTGCAGCACCACGCCCAGCTCTTCGTTGAACAGGGCCTTGAGCGTGAGTTCCTCGCGGCGTGCGCTGACCTGCTGCGCCCAGTTCTTGGCGTCGCCGGTTTCCATGCGGCTGTCGCTGATGCCGTCGCCTTCGGTGACCAGCAGGTCCACGTTGAGCGACACGCCCACATGGCCGGCAAAGGCCATTTCGGCCGCGGCCGCAAGCAGGCCGCCGTCGCTGCGGTCGTGGTAGGCCAGGATGCGGCCCTGGGCGCGCAGCGCGTTCACGGCGTTGACGGTGTTGACCAGGTCCTTCGGGTCGTCCAGATCGGGTACCACGTCGCCGCTTTGCTCCAGCGTCTGGCCCAGGATGCTGCCGCCCATGCGGTTCTGGCCCTTGCCCAGATCGATGAGCACCAGGGTGGTGTCGTCTTCCTGCGCATCGAGCTGGGGCGTGAGCGTGCCGCGCACATCGGACAGCGACGCGAACGCGCTCACGATCAGGCTGACGGGGGAGGTGACCTTTTTCTTGTCATTGCCGTCAGACCATTGCGTGCGCATGGACAGCGAATCCTTGCCCACTGGGATGCTGATGCCCAGGGCGGGGCACAGTTCCATGCCCACGGCCTTCACGGTTTCGTACAGCGCAGCGTCTTCGCCGGGCTCGCCACACGCGGCCATCCAGTTGGCCGACAGCTTCACGCGCGGCAGCTCGATGGGCGCGGCCAGCAGGTTGGTGATGGCCTCGGCCACCGCCATGCGGCCCGATGCGGGTGCGTTGATGGCGGCCAGCGGCGTGCGCTCGCCCATGCTCATCGCTTCGCCGGCAAAGCCCTTGTAATCGGCCAGCGTCACCGCGCAGTCCGCCACCGGAACTTGCCAGGGGCCGACCATCTGATCGCGGTGCGACAGGCCGCCCACCGTGCGGTCGCCGATGGTGATGAGAAAGCGCTTGGACGCCACCGTGGGATGGGCCAGCACGTCGATCACGGCCTTTTGCAGCGGCACGCCGGTCAGGTCCATGGGCGCGAACTGGCGCTGCACGGTGGCCACGTCGCGGTGCATCTTGGGCGGCTTGCCCAGCAGCACGTCCATGGGCATGTCCACCGGCAGCTTCTGGTCGCCCGCCACCACGGCGGTGTCTTCCAGCACCAGCTGGCGCTCTTCGGTGGCCGTGCCGATCACGGCGAAGGGGCAGCGCTCGCGCTCGCAGAACGCCTTGAACAGCGGCAGCGACTCGGGCGCGATGGCCAGCACGTAGCGCTCCTGGCTTTCGTTGCTCCAGATTTCCTTGGGCGCCATGCCCGATTCTTCGAGCGGCACGGCACGCAGGTCGAAGCGCGCACCACGGCCGGCGTCGTTGGTCAGCTCAGGAAAAGCGTTGGACAGGCCGCCCGCGCCCACGTCGTGGATGGCGAGGATGGGGTTGGCAGCGCCTTGCGCCCAGCAGTGGTTGATGACCTCCTGCGCGCGGCGCTCGATCTCGGGGTTGCCGCGCTGCACGGAGTCGAAGTCGAGCTCGGCCGCATTGGTGCCGCTGGCCATGGAGCTGGCAGCGCTGCCGCCCATGCCGATGCGCATGCCGGGGCCACCCAGCTGGATGAGCAGCGAGCCGGCGGGGAATTCGATTTTCTTCGTGAGGCCTGCGTCGATCACGCCCACGCCGCCGGCGATCATGATGGGCTTGTGGTAGCCGCGCTGCACGCCGCCGACTTCCTGCTCGTACTCGCGGAAGTAGCCTGCCAGGTTGGGGCGGCCGAATTCGTTGTTGAACGCCGCGCCGCCCAGGGGCCCTTCGACCATGATCTGCAGCGGGCTGGCGATGTGCTCGGGCTTGCCCACGGTGCTGCCCCAGAGCTTGGACACGGTGAAGCCCGTGAGGCCGGCCTTGGGCTTGGAGCCCCGGCCGGTGGCGCCTTCGTCGCGGATCTCGCCGCCCGCGCCCGTCGATGCGCCCGGGAAGGGCGAGATGGCGGTGGGGTGGTTGTGGGTTTCCACCTTCATCAGCACGTGCTGGGTGGCGCTACTCTTTTGATAGCTGGTAGCGCCCGCTGAATCAGCGGTAGAGGCCATTTTGGCCACAAACCGCTCGACCTCGCCGCCTTCCATGACCGAGGCGTTGTCCGAATACGCGATCACCGTGTGCTGGGGCGCCAGCTGGTGGGTGTTGCGGATCATGCCGAACAGCGATTTTTCCTGCGCCACGCCGTCGATGGTGAACTGGGCGTTGAAGATCTTGTGGCGGCAGTGCTCGCTGTTGGCCTGCGCGAACATCATCAGCTCCACGTCGGTGGGGTTGCGCGCGAGGCCGGTGAAGGCGTTGACCAGGTAGTCGATCTCGTCCTCGGCCAAGGCCAGGCCGAAACGGGTGTTGGCGGCCTCCAGCGCACCGCGGCCACCGCCGAGCACGTTGACATGCTCCATGGCGGCGGGCTGCAGCTCGGTGAACAGCGCTGCGGCGGCGGCGCGGTCGGCCACCACGGACTCGGTCATGCGGTCGTGCAGCAGGGCCGCCACCTCGGCCAGTTGCTCGGCGGTCAGCTCGGGCGTGCGGCCCAGCAGGCCGGACTTGAGGCTGATGCGGTATTCGGTGATGCGCTCCACGCGGCGGATGGCGATGCCGCAGTTGCGCGCGATATCGGTGGCCTTGGAGGCCCAAGGCGACAGCGTGCCCAGGCGCGGCGTGACGACGATGGCAGCGCCGTCTTCGGGCCCGGCGTAGGGGTCGCCGTAGGTGAGCAGGGCCGACAGGCGCTCTTGCTCGGCAGGGGTGGGGGCCGCATCCGTGGCGACCAGGTGCACGAAGCGCGCTGCAATGCCGTCGATTTTGGGGTGGATGGCTTGCAGGGCCGGTTGGAGTTGCTGGGCGCGGAAGGTGCTGAGGGCGTTGCCGCCCGCCAGCGTGGTCATGTGCAAGGTCACTGTAGCGGCCTGTTGGGTGTGAGGGTACGTGGTGGCGCTGACGCGAAGCCCCCGGCCGGTGGGCGGGAGCCAAGTGGTCAGCCCGGTATTTTACCGGGCTCACCGGGCGCCGCTGCAGCCGGCGGGGTGCGATGGGATAATTGCGGCATGAGCATCACCATCAAAAGCGCCGCGGACATCGAAGGCATGCGCCTGGCGTGCCGCCTGGCCTCCGAAGTGCTGGACTACATCGCCCCGCACATCAAACCCGGCATCACCACCAAAGAGATCGACCGCCTGGGCGCCGAATGCATGGCGCAGCAAGGCACCATCTCAGCCACCGTGGGCTACCAGCCCCCCGGCTACCCGCCCTACCCGGCCTCGCTGTGCACCTCGGTCAACCACGTGGTGTGCCACGGCATCCCCAACGACAAGCCTTTGAAGAAGGGCGACATCGTCAACGTGGACGTGACCGTGATCACCAAGGACGGCTGGTACGGCGACAACAGCCGCATGTACATCATCGGCGAAGGCTCCATCGCGGCCAAGCGCCTGTGTGCCATCACCTTCGACGCCATGTGGCACGGCATCGTGCAGGTCAAGCCGGGTGCCCACCTGGGCGACATCGGCCACGCCATCCAGAAGTTCGCCGAGGCGCAGGGTTTCTCGATCGTGCGCGAGTTCTGCGGCCACGGCATCGGGCAGAAGTTCCACGAAGAGCCCCAGGTGCTGCACTACGGCCGTCCCGGCACGCTGGACGAGCTGGTGCCCGGCATGGTCTTCACCATCGAGCCCATGATCAACGCCGGCCGCCGCGAGGTGAAGGAATTCGGCAACGACGGCTGGACCATCGTGACCAAGGACCACAGCCTGTCCGCCCAGTGGGAGCACACGGTGCTGGTCACCGAAACGGGGTACGAAGTGATGACGCTGTCGGCCGGCTCACCGCCGCTGCCGTCCTTCGTGACCGCGACCAGGACCTGACCCCACGCCGGCCCCTGCCCGTCGGCGCGCACAACTCTTGCATGGCTTTTTGCATGGCCCTTCTTCATCGCGACGCCCGACGACCATGACCGACATCCAAGCCCTGCCCGAGGTGCGCCCCCTGGCCGACGTGCATGCCCTGCGGGATGCCTACCGCCGCGACAAGACCGCCCTGCTGACCGACCTGCAGGCCACGGGCGCCTCCACGCGCGGCATCCGCGTGCTGCTGCGCAGGCTCTCCACCCTGGCGGGCAACCTGCTGCAGACGCTGTGGCAGCGCGCCGAACTGCCGGCCGACATGGCGCTGGTGGCGGTGGGCGGGTTCGGGCGCGACCAGCTTTTTCCGTATTCGGACGTCGATGTGCTGCTGCTGCTGCCCGAGGGCGCGGCGCCCGAGGCCGGCAGCGTGCTGCGCACCCAGCTCGAAGGCTTCATCGGCAGCTGCTGGGATGCGGGCCTGGAGATCGGCTCGAGCGTGCGCACCGTGGCCGAATGCCTGGCCGAGAGCGCAGGCGATGTCACCGTGCAGACCTCGCTGCTCGAATCGCGCCTGGTGTGCGGCAACGCGGCGCTGTTCGCCGAGTTCCAGCGCCAGTACCGGCTGCAGATGGACCCGCAGGCATTTTTGGTGGCCAAGACGCTGGAGATGCGCCAGCGCCACAACAAGTACGAGAACACGCCCTACTCGCTGGAGCCCAACTGCAAGGAGTCGCCCGGCGGGCTGCGCGACCTGCAGATGATCCTGTGGGTGTCCCAGGCCGCGGGCCTGGGCCGCAACTGGAAGGAACTGGCCGCCAGCGGCATGGCCACGGCTTTCGAGGTCCGCCAGATCGAGCGCAACGAGGCGGTGCTGTGCCTCATCCGCGCACGCCTGCACGCCGCCGCCGGACGGCATGAAGACCGCCTGGTGTTCGACCTGCAGACCGCCGTGGCCGAATCGTTCGGCTACCGCTCGCAGGCGCCCGACGGATCGCGCCTGCCGATGCGCGCCAGCGAAAGCCTGATGCGGCGCTATTACTGGGCAGCCAAGGCGGTGTCCCAGCTCAGCCAGATCCTGCTGCTGAACATCGAGGAGCGTCTGAACCCCTCCACGCACGAGCCGCGGCCCATCAACGAGCGCTTCTTCGAGAAAGCCGGCCTCATCGAGGTGGCCAGCGACGACCTGTACCAGCGCGACCCGCACGCCATTCTGGAGACCTTCCTGCTCTACCAGACGACGGTGGGCCTGAAGGACCTGTCGGCCCGCACCCTGCGCGCGCTGTACAACGCCCGGGGCGTGATGGACGCGGCCTTCCGGCGCGACCCGGTCAACCGGGCCAACTTCATGCGCATCCTGCAGCAGCCCTCGGGCATCACGCATGCGATGCGGCTCATGAACCAGACCTCGGTGCTGGGGCGCTATCTGTGGGCGTTTCGCGGCATCGTGGGGCAGATGCAGCACGACCTGTTTCACGTCTACACGGTGGACCAGCACATCCTGATGGTGCTGCGCAACGTGCGCCGGTTCTTCATGGCTGAGCATGCGCACGAATACCCCTTCTGCTCGCAACTGGCGGGCGGCTGGGACAAGCCCTGGCTGCTGTACCTGGCGGCGCTGTTCCACGACATCGGCAAGGGCCGCGGCGGCGACCATTCGGTGATCGGCGCGCAGGAGGTGCGCAATTTCTGCCGCCAGCACAGCGTGGACCGCGAGGACGCCAGGCTGGTCGAGTTCCTGGTCAGCGAGCACCTGTCGATGAGCCGCATCGCCCAGAAAGAAGACCTGTCGGACCCCGACGTGATCGCCGCCTTTGCGCGGCGCGTGGGCAACGAGCGCTACCTCACGGCGCTGTATCTGCTGACGGTGGCCGACATCCGCGGCACCAGCCCCAAGGTCTGGAATGCCTGGAAGGGCAAGCTGCTGGAGGACCTGTACCGCTCCACCCTGCGCACCCTGGGCGGCCGCGCGCCGGACGCCGCCGCCGAGATCGAGGCGCGCAAGCGCGAGGCGCTGGTGCTGCTGGCGCTCAGTGCCCTGCCCTTCGAGGCGCACAAGGCCCTGTGGGCCACTCTGGATGTGAGCTATTTCATGCGCCACGAGGCGGCCGACATTGCCTGGCACACGCGGCACCTGTCGCGGCATGTGGGCACCGCCAAGCCGGTGGTGCGCGCGCGCCAGTCGCTGGCCGGCGACGGCCTGCAGGTCATGGTGTATGCGGCCGACCAGGCCGACCTGTTCGCGCGCATCTGCGGCTACTTCGACCGTGCGGGCTTTTCCATTCTGGATGCGCGCGTGCACACGGCCAACAACGGCTATGCGCTCGATACGTTCCAGGTGGTGGCCTCTTCCGCCGCCGCGCAGCCGGGACACTACCGCGAGCTCACGCACATGGTCGAGAGCGATCTGGTGCGGGTGATCGAAACCGGTGGCCCGCTGCCGGAGCCCGCGCGCCGGCGGGTGTCGCGCCGCGTCAAGAGCTTTCCGGTGGCGCCGCGCGTCACCTTGCGGCCGGACGAAAAAGCGCAGCGCTGGCTGCTGGCCATCTCGGCCAGCGACCGCGCAGGCCTGCTGTACCTGGTGGCGCGCATCCTGGCGCACCACCACCTGAGCGTGCAGCTCGCCAAGGTGAGCACGCTGGGCGAGCGGGTGGAAGACACCTTCCTGGTGCAAGGGCCCGAGCTGCAGAACAACGCGCGGCAGATTCAGATCGAGACGGAGCTGCTGCGCGAGCTTTCGGACTGACAACGAAAGCGCGCGCGGCGATGCGGCTCTGTTGCGCTACTCAGTCGTCTTCGTCCGCGCTGATCTCGGGGAACAGCACTTCGGTGAAGCCGAACTGCGTGAAGTCGCGCACCCGCATCGGGTAGAGCTTGCCAACCAGATGGTCGCATTCATGCTGCACCACGCGTGCATGAAAGCCATCGACCGTGCGGTCGATGGGGTCGCCGTACCGGTCGAACCCGGTGTAGCGGATGCGCGCCCACCGCGGCACCTTGCCGCGCAGGCCGGGCACCGAAAGGCAACCTTCCCAATCCTCTTCCTCCTCATCGCCCAGCGGCGTGATCACCGGGTTGAGCAGCACAGTGGGCGGCACCACGGGGCGGTCCGGATAGCGGGGGTTGCGGTCGTTGGAGCCGAAGATCACCAGCTGCAGGTCCACCCCGATCTGCGGTGCGGCCAGGCCCGCGCCGTTGACGGCGCGCATGGTGTCGAACATGTCGCGCACCAGCAGGTGCAGTGCGTCGGTGTCGAACTCGGTGACAGGCTGGGCAATGCGCAGCAGGCGCGGGTCGCCCATCTTGAGGATGGTGTGAACGGTCATCGTGGGGGTGGTGAAGACATGGTGGAGCGGCTGCCCGGTGGGGCGCAGCATAGCGCGGCCGGCCTGGCGCTGCACACAGCGTGCCAAAAGAGCCGCTCCACCCCGACACAGGCCGACACAAGCCGGCACCGGGCGACAATAAGCACCATGGCCAACAAGCCTCCACACCCAGACATCGCCAGCGCCGCCCCTGACAGCGGCCCGCCGCTGCGCCCGCTGCCGTGGCCCGTGCGGTGGTTGCTGCTGGCGTTTGCCGTGCTGTGCCTGGTGATGGGCATCATCGGCGTGATCGTGCCGGGCCTGCCGACCACCGTGTTCATCCTGATGGCCGCGTGGGCGGCAGCGCGCAGCTCTCCGCGGCTGTACCAATGGCTGTGGAACCACCGGCTCTTCGGGCCGCTGCTGCGCAACTGGGCCCAGGGCGGCAAGGTCAGCCGCCGCGCCAAATGGAGTGCGGCCATCTTCATGGCAGCCAGCGCCGCCGTGCTGTGGGTGGGCGGCGCACGCACCTGGGTGGCGGCGGTGGCGTCCGCCTGCATGGCGTGCGTGCTGGTGTGGCTGTGGCTGCGCCCCGAACCCTGACATGGCGAAGGAGTGCAGCGCTGCCATGGCCACCCGGCCCCACGCACCCATGCAGGCCACACGTCGATTGCGTGACGCGAGTTTTCAGAGCGCTATTTTTGTGTATATAATCTAAGTCTTGTTCCTCGATAGCTCAGTCGGTAGAGCGCCGGACTGTTAATCCGTAGGTCCCTGGTTCGAGCCCAGGTCGAGGAGCCAAGAATTTTGCAGGCCCTGCATGTGTACGCGGGGCCTTTCAATTAGTCAGTTGCAAGTCGTACCGATATTCCTCGATAGCTCAGTCGGTAGAGCGCCGGACTGTTAATCCGTAGGTCCCTGGTTCGAGCCCAGGTCGAGGAGCCACACGGCAAAAAGCCCACCATGCACGCCATGGTGGGCTTTTTTATTGCCAGGCCACCGCGCCTGCATGCGCTGGCACCCGAGCAGCGCAACATGCCGGACAATGGCCCATCATCCTGCCACTGCCTGCCTGACCCATGCCCCCGCAACTGCCCTGGCTGGAGCCCCAAGATCCCCTGCCCCACCCCGACCAGGCCTGGGGCCAAGACGACCCCGCCCCCGGGCTGCTGGCCGCGGGCGGCGTGCTGGATGTCGCACACCTGCAGGCAGCGTACGGCCAGGGGACCTTTCCCTGGTACGGCCCCGGGCAGCCCATCCTCTGGTGGGCGCCCGACCCGCGCATGGTGCTGCACGTGGCCGAATTCAAGCTGCACCGGTCCCTGCGCAGAACCCTGCAGGCGTTTCGCGCCAATCCGCGTGCCGAGATCCGCATCGACCACGCATTTGACGCCGTGATCACGGCCTGCGCGACCAAGGAGCGCGACGGCCAGGCAGGCACCTGGATCGTGCCGGAAATGATGGATGCCTACACCCGCCTGCACGAGGCCGGCCACGCGCACAGCGTGGAGACCTGGATCGATGGCCGGCTGGTGGGCGGGCTCTATTGCGTGGCCCTGGGGCAGGCCGTGTTCGGCGAATCCATGTTCGCGCACGCCACCGATGCCTCCAAGATCGCGCTGTCGGCCCTGGTGGCACTGTGCCGCCACCATGGCGTGCAGCTCATCGACTGCCAGCAGAACACCCGCCACCTGGCATCCCTGGGTGGCCGCGAGATCGACCGGCGCACCTTCGTCGCGCATGTGCAGCAGGCCCAGCGTTTGCCCGCACCCGCATGGAGATTCAACCCCGTATACTGGACCGAGCTGCTGCCCTCCACAGTCTTTACGGCATGACGCAACTCAACGACCTTCCGCTGCAGACCCTGCAGTTCTACGCGACGGCCCCGTATCCCTGCAGCTATCTGCCGGACCGGCAGGCGCGCTCGCAGGTCGCCACGCCCAGCCATTTGATCCAGAGCGACGTCTACTCGGACCTGGTCGCGAAGGGCTTCCGCCGCAGCGGCATGTTCACCTACCGCCCCTACTGCGACGGCTGCCACGCCTGCACACCGCTGCGCGTGCTGGTCAATGAATTCAAGCCCGACCGCAGCCAGCGGCGGTCCGTAGCCCGCCACGGCAACCTGCAGGCGCGCGTGCTGCGCCTGTGCTTCGTGCCGGAACACTACCAGCTGTACCTGCGCTACCAGAACGGCCGCCACGCAGGCGGCGGCATGGACCACGACAGCATCGACCAGTACACGCAGTTCCTGCTGCAAAGCCGGGTGAATTCGCGGCTGGTGGAATTCCGCGAGCTGGATGCGGACGGCGAGCCGGGTGCGCTCAAGATGGTGTCCATCCTGGATGTGCTGGACGACGGCCTGTCGGCGGTGTACACCTTCTACGAGCCCGAGCCCCACTGCAGCTACGGCACCTACAACGTGATGTGGCAGATCGCACAGGCCCGCTCGCTGGACCTGCCCCACGTGTATCTGGGCTACTGGATCGAAGCCAGCCCCAAGATGAACTACAAGGCGCGCTTTCACCCCCACGAACTGCGCACCGACGGGCAGTGGCTGCGCACAACCGACACCGCCCCGCCCAACCCCTGACAGCGCGTTTGCATTTCACAAGATAAAATGCGGAGGTCGCCACAGCACCGCCGCCATGAAAAAAAACGATCCGAGCATTCCTGTCAAACCCAGCGTTCAGGTCCTTGAGCGCATGTTCACGCTGATCGATGTGCTGGCTTCGCGCGAGGAAGCCATCTCCCTCAAGGAAATCAGCGAGAAGACAGGCCTGCACCCGTCCACCACCCACCGGATCCTGAACGACCTCACGATCGGGCGGTTTGTGGACCGGCCGGAATCGGGCAGCTACCGCCTGGGCATGCGTCTGCTGGAGCTGGGCAACCTGGTCAAGGCACGCCTGAGCGTGCGCGACGCGGCACTCACACCCATGCGCAACCTGCACAAGCTGATTCAGCAGCCGGTGAACCTGAGCATGCGCCAGGGCGACGAGATCGTGTACGTGGAGCGCGCCTACAGCGAGCGCTCCGGCATGCAGGTGGTGCGCGCCATCGGCGGCCGGGCACCCTTGCACCTGACATCCACCGGCAAGCTCTTTCTGGCGCTGGACGACCCGCAGCGCGTGCGCGCCTACGCCACGCGCACTGGCCTGGCAGGCCATACGCGCAACAGCATCACCCAGCTCCCCCTGCTGGAGCGCGAGCTGGCCAAGGCGCGGCAATACGGCATGGCACGCGACAACGAGGAGCTGGAGCTGGGCGTGCGCTGCATGGCAGCCGGCGTCTACGACGACCAGGGCAAGCTGGTGGCAGGCCTGTCCATCTCGGCCCCGGCGGACAGGCTGGACGAAGGCTGGCTGCCCAAGCTGCAGGCCACAGCCAACGAGATATCCCACGCACTGGGCCACACCGCCAGCGCGGAGCTGACGGCCGACGCCGCGGCACGCGGTACCGGACTGGGCTGACGGACCGACGGACCCTGCGCCAGGCAGGGCCGCTCACGCGCCCGGCTTGCAGCGCGGCCGCGCGGCGTCGATGGCTGTGCCGTGCAATGCCTTGCCCCCCGGTGTACCGCCTTCGCGGATTGGCCCAGCAAAAAGGCCGGCCTGTGTTGCCACAGCCGGCCTTTTTTCATGGGCCCCCTTGCCGGGGTTCAGCCCATCCGGCAGTCAGATCGCACGTGGCGCCGCCTGCCCATCTGCCTCTACTTCACCAAATTACTTCACCGCGGGGATCGCGGCACGGGCCTGCAGCGGTGCAGCCAGCGAGGATGGCAGCGTCTCGACCCAATGGCGCACGCGCTCTGCGTCTCCCAGGCGGCTGAATTTGCCTGCGGAGTCCAGGAACACCATGATCAGCTTGCGGCCGGAGATCTGGGTCTGCATCACGAGGCAGCGACCTGCCTCGGAGATATAGCCGGTCTTCTGCAAGCCGATGTCCCACGTGGGGTTCTTCACCAGGCCGTTGGTGTTGTTGTATTGCAACGTGCGCTGGCCCACTGCCACCTCGTATCCGGGCGAAGTGGAGAGCTCACGCAACAGCGGGTCGCCATGTGCGACGTTGACCAGGGTGGCCAGATCGCGGGCGCTGGACTGGTTGCGGCTCGACAGGCCGGTAGGCTCCACATAGCGCGTGTCGGTCATGCCCAGCAGCTTGGCCTTGGCATTCATCTGCGCCACGAAGACTTCCAGACCGCCGGGGTAGGTGCGGCCCAGGGCGTGGGCTGCGCGGTTCTCGCTGGACATGAGCGCCAGGTGCAGCATCTCGCCGCGCGTGAGCGTGGCACCGACCACCAGGCGCGAACGGCTGCCCTTTTCAGTGTCCACATCGTCCTGCGTGATGGTGATGGGCTCTTCCATGGGCAGCTTGGCCTGGGAAATGATCATGCCCGTCATCAGCTTGGTCAGCGAGGCGATGGGCAGCACGGCGTGGTCGTTCTTGGACAACAGCACTTCGTGCGTGTCCTGGTCGATGACGAGTGCGACGCTGGACTTCAGGTCCAGGGGGTCATTGACCTCGTGCAGGCCGGCGATCTGCCCGAAGGAAGGCTTGGCAGGCACAAAAGCGACCCGGGTGGCCGCCTTGGAGGTCTTGGCAGATACGCGCACGGGCTTGGTCGCCGTGGCAGCCTTGCGTGGCGCTACAGACCGCTTGGCGCTGGCGCTCGAAGCGCTGGTCTGCTGTTTCTTGACGGATGCTTTTTTGCGTTCCTGGGCGTGCGCGCCGGGCGCAGCCAGCGCCGCGCTCACGACAACAAAGCCCAAAAGCTGGAGAAAACGGTTCACTGCGGCGCGGCGGAGATGGTGCATCCAAATGCTCCAAACGGTAATAAGTGTTGAGCAGTGTACTGAATCAAAAAAAGTCGCGCAAGATCAATACCTTGCGCGACTTTCCGAGAAAGTGAATGAAATTATAAATTCACCGCTCAACCTTGTGCAGCCACCCGATCAGCTTTACTTTGTAACTTGTTCAGGGCGCTCAGGTAGGCCTTGGCAGACGCCACGACGATGTCCGGGTCAGCCCCCACACCGTTGACCACCCGGCCGCTGTTTTGCAGGCGCACCGTGACCTCGCCCTGGCTCTCGGTGGAGCCGCTGATCGCATTGACGGAGTACAGCACCATCTCGGCCCCGCTCTTGACGTGCGACTCGATCGCCTTGAGCGACGCGTCGACCGGGCCATTGCCGTCGGACTTGCCCTGCACTTCCCGGCCTTCGACCGTGAAAACGATGGTGGCCTGGGGACGCTCGCCGGTTTCGCTGTGCTGCGACAGCGACACGAAGCCGTACTGCTCCTTCTCGCTGGTCACGCTTTCATCGCTGACCAGCGCCAGGATGTCCTCGTCGAAGATCTCGCTCTTGCGGTCTGCCAGTTCCTTGAACTTGGCGAAGGCGCCGTTGATCTCGGTTTCGCTGTCGAGCTGAACGCCCAGCTCCTGCAGGCGCTGCTTGAAGGCGTTGCGGCCGCTGAGCTTGCCCAGCACGATCTTGTTGGCCGACCAGCCCACGTCCTCGGCACGCATGATCTCGTAGGTGTCGCGGGCCTTGAGCACGCCGTCCTGGTGGATGCCGCTGGCGTGCGCAAACGCATTCGCCCCCACCACCGCCTTGTTGGGCTGGATCACGAAGCCGGTGGTCTGGCTGACCATGCGGCTGGCAGCCACGATGTGCTTGGCGTCGATGTTCAGGTCGAGGTCGAAATAGTCGCGGCGTGTCTTGATCGCCATGACGACTTCTTCCAGCGAGCAATTGCCCGCACGCTCGCCCAGGCCGTTGATGGTGCATTCGACCTGGCGTGCGCCGCCGATCTTCACGCCGGCCAGCGAGTTGGCCACCGCCATGCCCAGGTCGTTGTGGCAGTGCACGGACCAGATGGCCTTGTCGCTGTTGGGCACGCGCTCGCGCAGCGTCTTGATGAAGTTGCCATACAGCTCAGGGATGGCGTAGCCCACGGTGTCGGGCACGTTGATGGTGGTGGCGCCTTCGGCGATCACGGCTTCGAGCACGCGGCACAAAAAGTCCGGGTCGCTGCGGTAGCCGTCTTCCGGGCTGAACTCGATGTCGGCCACCAGGTTGCGCGCAAAGCGCACCGACTGCTTGGCCTGCTCGAGCACCTGCTCGGGCGTCATGCGCAGCTTCTTTTCCATGTGCAGCGCGCTGGTGGCGATGAACGTGTGGATGCGCGCGCTGTTGGCGCCCTTGAGCGCCTCGGCCGCCCGCGAGATATCGCGGTCGTTGGCCCGCGAGAGCGAACAGATGGTCGAGTCCTTGATCGCATTGGCAATGCTCTGCACCGCTTCGAAATCACCGTTGGAGCTGGCCGCGAAACCGGCTTCGATCACATCCACCTTCAGGCGCTCGAGTTGGCGCGCGATGCGCAGCTTCTCGTCCTTGGTCATCGAGGCGCCGGGGGACTGCTCCCCATCGCGCAAGGTGGTGTCGAAAATGATCAGTTTGTCAGCCATGTCGTTCTCCTGGTATCGGTGGGTGGGGTCCCGCAACGTCAAAAATCTGGCGCCCAAAGCAAAAGGCCCGTTGCGGGTGCATACGGGCCTTTGAAGAAAAAGTGTGCGCGTGCGCCTACTGTCTCCGCCCGTGGGGAGGTAGCAGTAGCGCCAGAGCAAACGTGTTCATGCTGCGCAATGTAGCACAACTGTGCTGCGACAGCGGTGCGGGTCACTTGTGCAGCCCGCGCTCGTCCGGTTCATCGGTCGAAGTGCTGATCACGCTGCTGTGCTGGCCCTTGGCCTTGCGCCACGCGTACACGCCATAGCCGCTCACGCCATAAAAAACGAAGACGCCGAACAGCACGATGGGCGGGTGGATGTTGATGATGGCAATGCCCAGCGCAATGAGCACGATGGCTGCAAAGGGGACGCTCTTTTTCATCTGCACGTCCTTGAAGCTGTAGAACGGCACATTGGTCACCATGGTCAGGCCCGAGTACAGCGTGAAGGCGAACATGATCCACGTGATCTGCGACCAGCTGAGCCAACCGTCCTCGCCAGGGTGCACGCCCAATTCGGTCATGAGCCAGATGAAGCCTGCCACCAGTGCCGCAGCGGCGGGCGATGGCAGCCCCTGGAAGTAGCGCTTGTCCACCACACTCGTGTTCACGTTGAAGCGCGCCAGCCGCAAGGCCGCGCAGGCGCAGTACACGAAGGCAGCGATCCACCCCCAGCGCCCCAGGCCCTGCAAGGACCACTCGTACGCGATCAAAGCCGGTGCCGCGCCGAACGACACCATGTCGGACAGCGAGTCCATCTGCTCGCCGAAGGCACTCTGGGTATTGGTCAGGCGGGCCACGCGCCCGTCCAGGCTGTCGAGCACCATGGCGCAGAACACGCCGATCGCCGCCTGGTCGAAACGCCCGTTCATGGCCATCACGATGGAATAGAAGCCACCGAACAATGCCGCCAGCGTGAACAGGTTGGGCAGGATATAGATGCCCTTGCGCCGCTTGCGCACGATCACGCCATCGTTGTCGGCGGACTCGTTGCCATCATGCATTCCATTGACCTCCAGCGCTTGCCTGTCTTGCGCAAGCCGCTATTAAATTTATAGTTCTTCAGCGCGCCCCCCGATGATCGGGTTCGGCGCCGCACGCACAAAAGGCGAAGGCCGCAGTGTAGCGCCTGCGGGCGCTGCGCCCCGTGGCCGCAGCGATGGCGCCGCGAACCCCACAGCACGGCCATCACCCAGTCCGAGCCGCCCGGCGCACAGCGATACCGGCAACGAAAAAGGCCACCGAGGTGGCCTTTGTCGATGTTTCTTCCCGCAGGAGAAGAATCAGTTGCGGGTTTGGTCGACCAGCTTGTTCTTGGCGATCCAGGGCATCATGGCGCGCAGCTTGCCACCCACCACTTCGATGCTGTGGTCGGCGGTGTTGCGGCGGCGGGCCGTCATCGATGGGTAGTTCAGGCGGCCTTCCTGGATGAACATCTTGGCGTATTCGCCGTTCTGGATGCGCTTGAGGGCATTGCGCATGGCCTTGCGCGACTCTTCGTTGATCACTTCAGGGCCCGTCACGTACTCGCCGTATTCGGCGTTGTTCGAGATCGAGTAGTTCATGTTGGCGATGCCGCCTTCGTAGATCAGGTCCACGATGAGCTTGAGCTCGTGCAGGCATTCGAAGTAGGCCATTTCTGGGGCGTAGCCGGCTTCGACCAGTGTTTCGTAACCCATCTTGATCAGCTCGACGGCACCGCCGCACAGCACGGCCTGTTCGCCGAACAGGTCGGTCTCGGTTTCTTCCTTGAAGTTGGTCTCGATGATGCCAGCCTTGCCGCCGCCATTGGCTGCAGCGTAGCTCAGGGCCAGGTCACGGGCCTTGCCGGACTTGTCCTGGTGCACGGCGACCAGGTGGGGCACGCCGCCACCTTGCGTGTAGGTGTTGCGCACGGTGTGGCCAGGGGCCTTGGGGGCGACCATCCACACGTCCAGGTCAGCGCGGGGCACGACCTGGTTGTAGTGCACGTTGAAACCGTGGGCGAAGGCCAGCGATGCGCCTTGCTTGATGTTGGGTTCCACGTTGTTCTTGTAGACGGCTGCGATGTCTTCGTCAGGCAGCAGGATCATGACCACGTCGGCAGCCTTGACCGCGTCGTTGACTTCCAGCACGTTCAGGCCGGCCTTGCCGACCTTGTCCCACGATGCACCGCCCTTGCGCAGGCCGACCACGACCTTCACGCCGCTGTCGTTCAGGTTCTGTGCGTGGGCATGGCCCTGCGAGCCGTAGCCGATGATGGCCACGGTCTTGCCCTTGATCAGGCTCAGGTCGGTGTCTTTGTCGTAGAAAACTTTCATGGGTCGCTCCGGTAAAAATACGTTGTCAGGGGGAAAAACGGTGAATTGTCTTACATAGGATGGGGATGCGGCCGGATGGCTACGCGGGGAACCGCAGACAGTGCTTTGGCACGGCAAGGCTCCCCAACGACGCTAGCCGGTCGAAGGCAAATCCGTCACACGCGAAGAATTCGCTCGCCGCGGCCGATGCCGCTGGCACCCGTGCGCACGGTTTCCAGAATGGCCGTGCGGTCGATGGCCTGCAGGAACGCGTCGTTCTTGGACTGGTCGCCGGTGAGCTCGATGGTGTAGCTCTTTTCGGTCACGTCGATGATGCGGCCGCGGAAGATGTCGGCCATGCGCTTCATCTCCTCGCGCTCCTTGCCTACCGCACGCACCTTCACCATCATGAGCTCGCGCTCGGTGTAGGCACCTTCGGTGAGGTCGACCACCTTGACCACTTCGATGAGGCGGTTCAAGTGCTTGGTGATCTGCTCGATCACATCGTCGGAGCCCGTGGTCTGGATGGTCATGCGCGAGAGCGATGCATCCTCGGTGGGCGCCACGGTGAGCGATTCGATGTTGTAGCCACGGGCGGAGAACAGGCCCACGACGCGCGACAGCGCGCCGGGTTCGTTTTCCAGCAAAACGGCAATGATGTGTTTCATGGTGTCCAGATTCCTCTTTTCGCTGCCCTCCCCTGCGCACGGTAATGCGCAGGCTCGGCAGGCAATAGATTCGTCGAAGTGAAGCTATCGAAGTGATAGCAGGGGATGTTCCTGCAGCCACGGCAGGGCCGTCGCCGCAGGCGCAGCGGGAGCCGACAGCCTGTGTCTACAGATCCTCGGAGCCCAGCAGCATTTCGGTGATGCCCTTGCCGGCCTGCACCATCGGGAACACGTTCTCGGTGGGGTCGGTGCGGAAGTCCAGGAATACGGTGCGGTCCTTGAGCTTGCGGGCCTCGCGCAGCGCGGGCTCCACATCCTGAGGACGCTCGATCAACATGCCCACATGGCCATAGGCCTCGGCCAGCTTCACGAAGTTGGGCAAAGCGTCCATGTAGCTGTGGCTGTATCGGCCGGAGTACTCGATCTCCTGCCACTGGCGCACCATGCCCA
Organism: Acidovorax sp. NPDC077693; assembly: GCF_044542805.1. Classification (NCBI taxonomy): domain Bacteria; kingdom Pseudomonadati; phylum Pseudomonadota; class Betaproteobacteria; order Burkholderiales; family Comamonadaceae; genus Acidovorax; species Acidovorax sp. NPDC077693. The sequence continues at coordinate 117,040 of NZ_JBITVD010000013.1, forward strand.
GGTAGCGGTTGTTCAGCGAGCAGATCTTGATGGGCGTGTTGTACTGCAGGCAGGTCGACAGCTCCTGGATGTTCATCTGCACCGAGCCTTCGCCGGTGATGCAGAACACTTCGGAGTCTGGCTTGGCCAGCTTGATGCCCATGGCGTAGGGGATGCCCACGCCCATGGTGCCCAGGCCACCGGAGTTGATCCAGCGGCGCGGCTCGTCAAAACGGTAGTACTGCGCGGCCCACATCTGGTGCTGGCCCACGTCGGACGTGATGTAGGTGTCGGCGTCCTTGGTCATGTTCCACAGCGTTTCGACCACGTACTGGGGCTTGATGACGTCGGGGCTGCCCATGCTGTACTTGAGGCAGTCACGCTTGCGCCAGCCTTCGATGGTGTCCCACCAGGCCGCCAGCGCACCCGCATCGGGCTTGGTGCTGCTCTCGCGGATCATGGAGATCAGCTCGGTGAGCACGTCCTTCACGTCGCCGACGATCGGGATGTCGACCTTCACGCGCTTGGAGATGCTCGACGGGTCGATGTCCACGTGGATGATCTTGCGGTCGTTCTGCGCGAAGTGCTTGGGGTTGCCGATCACGCGGTCGTCAAAACGCGCGCCGACGGCCAGCAGCACGTCGCAGTTCTGCATCGCGTTGTTGGCTTCGATGGTGCCGTGCATGCCCAGCATGCCCAGGAACTTGCGGTCCGACGCCGGATAGGCGCCCAGGCCCATCAGCGTGTTGGTGACCGGGTAGCCCAGCATGTCCACCAGGGTGCGCAATTCGTTGGTGGCGTTGCCCAGGAGCACGCCCCCGCCGGTGTAGATGTAGGGGCGCTTGGCCGCCAGCAGCAATTGCAGCGCCTTGCGGATCTGGCCGCCGTGGCCCTTGCGCACCGGGTTGTACGAGCGCATTTCCACGCTCTGCGGGTAGCCGCTGTAGGGCACCTTCTTGAAGGAGACGTCCTTGGGCACATCGACCACCACGGGGCCGGGGCGGCCGGTGCGTGCGATGTGGAAGGCCTTCTTCATCGTCGCTGCCAGGTCGCGGGCATCCTTGACGAGGAAGTTGTGCTTGACGATGGGGCGGGTGATGCCGACGGTGTCGCACTCCTGGAAGGCGTCGAGCCCGATGGCGGGCGTGGGCACCTGGCCGGAGATGATCACCATGGGGATCGAATCCATGTACGCGGTGGCGATGCCGGTCACGGCATTGGTCAGGCCCGGGCCCGAGGTGACCAGCGCGACGCCCACTTCGCCCGTCGCACGGGCATAGCCGTCAGCGGCGTGGACGGCAGCCTGTTCGTGCCGCACCAGCACATGCTGGATGGTGTCTTGCTTGTACAGCGCGTCGTAGATATAGAGGACAGCGCCGCCGGGATAGCCCCAGATGTACTGGACGTTCTCGGCCTGCAGCGACTTGATGAGGATCTCGGACCCCATGAGGTCTTGCGAAGCCTGGGCCGAAGAAGCAGAGGAAGAGGGGGAGGTGTTGCCCTGCGAAGCAGCGGCAGCTGAGGAAAGTTCAGCCTTGGAGATTTCCATGATCGATCAACCTTTGTGAATTTCTCTGACGAAAAACCTTGGGTGCCCCTTGCACGCGCTCTTGTGAAGCCAGCTTGGAACTTGAGGCCAAGGACATGGGCGGGATGATTGCCGCGCCGGACCGTGACCCGTTTGCCTTTTGAATTGCAGCGCCGATTATCGCACTGCAACACATGTAAAACCGCAGCGCGCCAAAAAAATCACCAGCCGGTGCGATAATCACAGGCTTACCGGGCCAGTTAGCCACATTTTTGTGGAGACTTCGGCACCACTCCCTCCCCGGACCGACCTGTCTTGGCCACTGAACAAGAACTCTCCGATTTCCTCAAAAGTGTAGAAAAGCGCGCTTTCAAGCGCTCGGTCTACCATGTGCGCAATGAGGAAGCGGCTCTTGATATCGTGCAGGACAGCATGCTCAAGCTGGCGGAGCACTACGGCGACAAGCCGGCGGCAGAGCTCCCCATGCTCTTTCAGCGCATCCTCTCCAACTGCACGCTGGACTGGTTTCGCCGCCAGAAGACGCGCAATGCACTGTTTTCGAGCATGAGCGACTTCGAGGGCCCCGGCGAAGATGGCATGGATTTTGATCTGCTGGAAGCGTACTCGGGCCCGGAAGGCGGCGAGCGGGCCGAGAGTGCAGAAGACCTCACCCGCCGGGCCCAGACCTTTCACGAAATCGAAGCCGAAATCGCCGAGCTCCCACCACGTCAACGGGAAGCATTCCTGATGCGTTACTGGGAAGAAATGGATGTAGCAGAAACGGCAGCCGCCATGGGTTGCTCTGAAGGCAGCGTCAAAACGCACTGCTTTCGTGCGGTACAAACCCTGAGCAAGGCGCTGAAGGCCAAAGGAATCGAGCTATGAACACTGTACAGACCCCCTCTCCCCAGGCACTGGCCGCCGCCGACGTCTTTGCACGGCGGGTGACGGCACGTTTGTCCGGTGGCACCGACCAACTCCCGTACGAGATCTCCGAGCGGCTGCGCGCCTCGCGCATGCAGGCCCTGGCCCAGCGCAAGAAGGCCGCGGCTCCCGTGCGGGTGGCAGCCCCGGTGATCGTCAACGCCGGCGGCAGCGCCACCCTGGGACGCGGTGACAACGAGCGCGGCGGCTGGTGGAATGCCCTGGTCTCCGCGGTGCCCCTGATGGCGCTGGTGGTGGGCCTGGTGATGATCAATATCGCCCAGGACGAAAGCAGCACCAACGACGTCGCCGAAGTGGACGCCGCTCTTTTGACCGATGATCTGCCACCGGCAGCGTATGCCGACCCTGGCTTCGTACAATTTCTCAAGACTTCCGCGCAGCCCAACTGACTGAGTCGCCCGGCACTGCCCACCCCCGTACTGCATGCACCCAAGCCCTTCCGACGCTTCCCCCGCCCTGCCAGCCCTCGTGCTGGCTTTGGCGCTCTTGGGCGCGTTCGCCGTGGTCGGCGGCCAGGTGCTGCGGCAGATGCGCATGGTGCCCGGCACCGTGCTCTCGGCTGGTGCAGAAGCGGCCGTGGCAAGCCCCAACAATGCGCGCGCACAGTCGCGCCATGGCGCCTCGGCGGTGCCCCAGGTGGAGACCGGCCCAGGCTGGGAGACCCTGAACACCCCCCAGAAGCTGGCGCTCTACCCCCTGGCCGAACGCTGGGCGTTGATCAGCGAAGCGCAAAAACACCGCTGGCTGGCGCTGGCGGCCAATTTTTCCAGCCTGCCCGAGGAAGAGCAGGCCAAGTTCCATGAACGCATGACCGATTGGGCGAACCTGAGCGCGCAGCAGCGCAACCAGGCCCGGCTGAACTATGCGGTGACCAACCGCCTCGCGCCGGACGACAAGCGTGCCCAGTGGGAGGCGTACCAGGCGCTGTCCGAGGACGAGCGCCGAGCCCTGGCGGCCCGCGCCGTCCCCAAGCCCAAGGGAGCCGCCACGGCACTGCAACCTGTGTCCCCGAAAAAACTGGCCCAGGTGCCGGCGGCCACCGCAGCCAACCCCGCCCGCCCGAACGCCCCCAAGATCCCCCCGGTGACCGACCACTCGCCCCGCGTGGCTGCGCCGGTGCCCTCTTCGGTGGCTGCGCCTGCCGCGTCCAACCCCACCGCGGCGCCCCAGGCGCCTGGTGCTGCGGTGGTGGAGACGGCCCCTGTCTCCGTGCCCGTGGCCGTGCCGGCGGCCCTGCCCCCTCTGGGCAGCACCGCGTCAGAAGCGCCTGCGGCCCCGCCACCCGTCACGCCCGATAATTCCGGTCTGTACCCACAATGACCGTGCCGCCCGCCGGCACGGCCTGACCCGTTCACCGGATGATGACTGCTTCTTCTCCCGCCAGTGCACCGCAGGCCGGCTCCGCCAGCACCAGCGCCACCCCCTCCGACACCGCAACCCCGCCCCAACGCGCCATCACACCCAGCCTCTGGCGCCGCATGGCCTGCTGGCTGTACGAAGGCATGCTCATGTTTGGCGTGGTCTTCATTGCCGGCTACCTCTTCGGCACCCTGAGCCAGACGCGCAACGCCATGGACAACCGCCACGCGCTGCAGGCCTTCCTGTTCGTGGTATTCGGTATCTATTTCACATGGTTCTGGGCCAAGGGCCAGACGCTGGCACAAAAGACCTGGCTCATCCGCGTGGTCGACAAATCCGGGCGGCCCATCACGCAGCTGCGCGCCTTGCTGCGCTATGTCCTCAGCTGGGTGTGGTTCCTGCCGCCACTGGCGGCCTACCTGTTTGGCGTGCCGGTGCTGGAGGTGCTGGTCCTGCTGGGCGGCTGGGTGGCCATCTGGGCCATCCTGAGCCGCTTCCACCCCGAGCGCCAGTTCTGGCACGACGCACTGGCCGGCACGCGCCTGGTGCACTTCGAGCTTCCCAAAAAATAGCCTGCCCCGCCCCGCCGGGTGGCGCAAGCTGTCATGCGGCTGCGAGACAATGCAGGCATGTCCTTGCCCTCATCCGAGCCCGTGGCGCCCGCCAACCCGCAAAAAGCCCGTACAGGCCTGAACCGCATATGGCATGCGGCCGGCTATTCGCTGGAGGGACTGCGTGCAGGCTGGGGTGAAAAGGCATTCCGCCAGGAGGCCATCGCCGCCGCGGTGATGCTGCCCGTGTCGCTGTGGCTCGGGCGCAGCTGGGTGGAAGTGGCGCTGCTCGCGGGCTCCGTGCTCATCGTGATGATGGTGGAACTGCTCAACACAGGCATCGAGACCGCCATCGACCGCATCGGTCCCGAGTGGCATGACCTGTCCAAGCGCGCCAAGGACATGGGCAGCGCAGCCGTGTTGCTCGCGTTGCTGCTGTGCAGCGGCATCTGGGCTGCGGCCCTTTTTCAGAGGTTTTTCCATGGCTGAACCCGCTTTTTCCATTTGTGTGTACTGCGGCTCGCGCCCGGGCGAGAACCCCGCCTTTGCCGAGGCCGCCAAGGCTGTGGGCCACTGGATCGGCGGCCATGGTGGCCAGCTCGTCTATGGCGGCGGGCGCAGCGGCCTGATGGGCACGGTGGCCGAGGCCACACGGCAGGCAGGCGGCCGCGTGGTGGGCGTGATTCCGCAGGCGCTGGTGGACAAGGAACTGGCGAATCGCCTGTGCGACGAGTTGCACATCGTGCAGACGATGCACGAGCGCAAGGCCATGATGGCCGAGCGCAGCGACGCGTTTGTGGCGCTGCCCGGCGGCATCGGTACGTTCGAGGAACTCTTCGAGGTCTGGACCTGGCGCCAGCTGGGCTACCACGACAAGCCGCTGGGCCTGCTCAACGTGGCGGGCTACTACGACGCACTGATGGGCTTTCTGAACCACAGCGTTGCCAGCGGCTTCATGGGCGAGTGGCAGATGGGCCTGCTGCACTCCGGCAGTGACACCAGCGACCTGCTGCAAACCCTGGTCGAGCAAGCCGGAACAAATGCCCGCCACACCCCGCTGCGCTCGGTGATCTGACGGCCGGCAAAAACTGGCGCGGCCCAGGCCTGCGACCGCCACGCAAGGGCCGCCCCAGCGGCGTGGCGGCGTTTCACTTGCGTGCGCTGGCGGTGTCCCCTTTTTCCGAATGGCGCAGCCATTCAAGAGAAGGGGGAAGGCGCGAAGCGCCTCAGGGAGTTGTCAGCTCATACAGCCGCGTCGTCGAGGTCGCCCGTGCGGATGCGCACCACGCGCTCCACGGACGTGACGAAGATCTTGCCGTCGCCGATCTTGCCGGTGCGCGCCACGTTCACGATGGCGTCGACGCAGCGGTCCACATCCTCGGACTTGACCACGACCTCGACCTTCACCTTGGGCAGAAAGTCCACCACATACTCGGCGCCGCGGTACAGCTCGGTGTGGCCCTTCTGGCGGCCAAAGCCCTTCACCTCGGTCACGGTGAGGCCGGTCACGCCGCATTCGGCCAGGGCTTCGCGGACTTCTTCGAGCTTGAAGGGCTTGATGACGGCAGTGATCATTTTCATGGCGTGTCTCCTGAAAGATTTAAAAGAAGGAAGGCTGGGGGCGCAGCGCCAACCAAGCGCTAGCTAGGCCCTGAATTTGCTGGTGATAGGGTAACGCCAGTCCTTGCCGAAACTGCGGCGCGTCACCCTTATCCCTACGGGTGCCTGCCGGCGTTTGTACTCGTTGAGCTTGATGAGGCGCGTCACGCGCTCCACATCGGCGCGCGCAAAGCCGCTGGCGATGATGGATTCGATGGGCTCGTCATTCTCCATGTAGCGCGCCACGATGGCATCGAGCACCTCGTACGGCGGCAGGCTGTCCTGGTCCTTCTGGTCGGGCCGCAGTTCGGCGCTGGGCGGCCGGGTGATGATGCGCTCCGGGATCGGGCTGGCACCCGTGCCGTAGGGGTCGTTGGCATTGCGCCAGCGCGCCAGGTCGAACACCCGCGTCTTGGCCACGTCCTTGATCACCGCAAAGCCACCCGCCATGTCGCCGTACAGCGTGCAATAGCCGGTGGACATCTCGCTCTTGTTGCCGGTGGTGAGCACGATGGAGCCGAACTTGTTGGACAGCGCCATGAGCAGCGTGCCGCGGATGCGCGCCTGCAGGTTCTCCTCGGTCGTGTCCTCGTCCAAACCGGCAAAGTCGCTGGCCAGCGCGGCCTTGAAGGCCTCGAACTGGGGCTTGATGGAGATTTCGTCATAGCGCACGCCCATGCGGTCCGCCATGTCGCGCGCATCGATCCAGCTGATGTCGGCCGTGTAGGGCGACGGCATCATCACCGTGCGCACCTTGTCGGCGCCCAGCGCATCCACGGCAATGGCCAGCACCAGCGCCGAGTCGATACCGCCCGACAGGCCCAGCAACGCGCCCGGAAACCCATTCTTGCCCACGTAGTCGCGCACACCCAGCACCAAGGCATCCCAGAGGTCTGCCTCCAGACTGTTCTCGGGCGCCACCGCTGCTTCTATTTTGATAGCGCCTTGCGCTTGCTGGACCTGCGCAAACACCAGTTTTTCTTGAAACCCCGGGCCGCGCCCAGCCACCGAGCCATCCGCATTCAGCGCGAACGATCGGCCTTCGAAGACCACCTCGTCCTGCCCACCGACCAGATGGGCGTAGACCAATGGCAAACCCGTTTCAACCACACGCTCGCGCATGGTGGCCTCGCGCTCGGCGCTCTTGCCCAGATGAAAGGTCGACGCGTTGATGACCGCCAGCAACTGCGCGCCGGCCGCGGCGGCATCGCGTGCAGGGGCTGCAAACCAGGCGTCTTCGCAGACCAGCACGCCCACGCGCACACCGTCCACCTCGAACACGCAGGGTGCACTGCCCGCGACGAAGTAGCGGCGCTCGTCGAACACCTGGTAGTTGGGCAGTTCGCGCTTGGCATACGTCTGCTCGACGCGGCCCTCGCGCAGCACGCTGGCCGCGTTGTGGCAGGGGCTGAAGGCCGGCGCATCGGGTGCCAGGGCTTGCGGGTGGCCCAGCAGGATGACCAGGCCTTTCAACCCTGCCGTCTCGCGGGCCACGGTTTTCACGGCATCATCACAGGCCGCGATGAAGGCGGGGCGCAGGAACAGGTCCTCGGCCGCATAGCCGCAGATCGCCAGCTCGGGAGTGAGCATAAGCCGAGCGCCCTGGGCGTGGGCCTCGCGGGCCGCGGCAATGATCTTCTGCGCATTCCCGGGCATGTCGCCCACGACAAAGTTGAGCTGCGCAGTGCAAATGGAGAGCGTCATGGAACTGGAGTCGGCCCCTGTGGCCGGGTTGGATACCGCCAATGCAGGCCCGCACCGCAATGGGCGGCACGGGAGAGCGCATGGCTGAGGAAGCTGCCATTATCGCCCGCGTCATCGCGTCCCCGCTCGATGTGGACGCAGCCGCCTGGAATGCCCTGCTCGCACGCCAGAGCCACCCCACGCCCTTTTTGCGGCACGAATACCTGGCCGCCCTGCACGAGAGCGGCAGCGCGGCGCCCCGCACCGGCTGGGCGCCGCGCTTCATGACGCTGTGGGACGGCGACACGCTGGTGGCCGCCTGCCCGCTGTACCTCAAGAACCACTCCTACGGTGAATATGTCTTCGATTGGGCCTGGGCCAGCGCCTACGAGCAGCACGGCGTACCCTACTACCCCAAGGCCGTGATCGCCGTGCCCTTCACCCCGGTACCGGGCAGCCGCCTGTTGGCACGCGACGACGAGACCCGGGCACTGCTGCTGCAGGCGGTGTGCCAGTGGTGCGATGAGGAAAACGTGTCGTCGGTGCACATGCTGTTTGCGAGCGATGCGGACATCGAAGCCAGCGCCCAGCAGGAGCTGATGCTGCGACGCACCGTGCAGTTCCACTGGACGAACACCGCTCCGGCACACGGCGACGAAGCTCCCGCCGCGCCCCAGGCCGGGTGGCAAGCAGCGCCCATTGCAACGGCACCACTTGCCACCACCGCAGCACCGCCTGCGCAACTCGGTGGCAGCCGGCCGTTCCACAGTTTCGACGACTTCCTGGCCAGCCTGACCCAGGACAAGCGCAAGAAGATCCGCCAGGAGCGCCGCCGTGTGGCCGATGCCGGGGTGCGCTTTCGCTGGGCGCGCGGCACCGACATCAGTGCGTCAGACTGGGACTTTTTCTACCGCTGCTATGAGCGCACCTACCTCGAACATGGCAACCCGCCCTACCTCACCCGCGACTTTTTCGCGCGCATGGAAGCACACTTGCCGCAAGCGTGGTTGCTGTTCATCGCCGAACGCGACGGACATCCGATTGCTAGCAGTTTGATAGCAATCAGCGACCATCTATCCAGCGGTGGCGCACCCTGCGAGCCTGAAAAAGCAACACCCATCGCAGCCTACGGCCGCTATTGGGGTGCCCTAGAGCGCGTGGACTGCCTGCATTTCGAGGCCTGTTACTACCAGCCTCTGCAGTGGTGCATCGAGCACGGCGTGCACCGCTTTGAAGGCGGCGCACAAGGCGAACACAAAATGGCCCGCGCCCTGCTGCCCGTGCAGGCCACCAGCGCACACTGGCTGGCGCATCCGGCATTCGCCGAGGCGGTGGAGCGGTTCCTGGAGCGGGAGACTGAAGGAATCCAGGGCTACTTGGATGATCTGAAGGAGCGCAGCCCGTTCAAGCCGGGCGTGAGCACCACCGGCAAGGGGCCGACGCCCAAACCATGACACGGCTGCCTTGGCAACGACACCGGGAGTCGCCAGCGGTCAGCGGTCAGCAGTCCCTGCGGCTGACGTAAAAAACACCATCGGTGTCTTCGTCCACCTCGAGCTCGATGGAAACAAGGCCCGTGGCGCCGGACAGTGACCACGCGGTGTCGGCAATTGTGCCGTGGTTGGCGACCACCAGGCCCAGGAGCTTGGCGACGTCGCTCGAAGGGTGGTGAGGCCAGGTGACGCCGATATCGATGTTCTTGCCGTCGTCACTGCAACTCAAGTGGATTCTTGCGTCCGCGTCCGTGCTGCCAGGGCTGGGTTCGGCATGGCTGCGCAGCATCGATCTGACAACGTCCAGCGCGGCGCCGGGGTCTTCTTCGCCGACCATGGAGTCGCGCACAAGCGTGGGGTTGATGTAATGGGATTGCATGATGAGCCTCCTGTTTGAACCTGCGGCGGTAACCCAATGGCTGACGGGACTCGCGTTGCATCGCATCGGCAGCGTCAGAAATGCACCTTGGCAATGGGCCCTGAAGTCCGTGGCCACCGGGTGTCGGTCTGATTCATTAGGGGTGTGCCGGCACGGGGGCGTTTGTCAGAAATAGACGCGCGCCTTGGTCAGACAGGCCAAGGTGATTTGCACAAGCCGCACAGCAGCACCGACACCCTCAATTGCAACCAAAGGCAACAACTACGGGTCCTTCCCTGGTATCGCAGTTGTCTGACAGACGGGGGCTGCCCGGCTTGCTGAAATAACACCGTCGACCATTGAGGCGACGACCCAGGTCATTGAGACCTTCCCATTTTCCAAAGGACATCGCCATGAAACGCCACCCCATGCCGCCCGGAACGCGTGCTCTTGCTGCGTTTGTCGGTACCGTCGTTCTTGCCGTGCTGGCTGCTGCGTCTGTGATGACGCCGGACATCGCGGTTCAGTCGGCGGATTCCATGGCGATGCTTCCTGGCGGTGTGGACGAAATTCTGCCTGCCAACCTGTTTGAATAAGCAGATTGGCGAGGCGACTGGCGAGGGTGAAAGCGCCCTCCTGGGCTTGGTCATTGGCTACCGGCGCAACAACAACTAGAAAAAACCATAGCATCGGAGTACCATTTGGCGCTGCACACCATGGTTTCCGATGGTGGCCCAGAAATGGAGGTCGATGATGAACTCACGTTTTCGCATCCCTGCAGGCCCCACTTTTCACACGCTTCGAAACGCCTGGCCCATCGCAGCCATGGCTGTTGCTGCCGTGGTGTTGGGCTGCTCCAGCCCCCGTGACGGCAACCTGGACGAGTTCGCGCGATGGCATGAGGGTGCGCGGGCCCAGGCCCAGGCAGGCACCCTGAGCTGGAGCGAGTTCTACCGGCAGAGTTTTGACCGGCTGACCGCGCTGCCGCCTTCGCTGCAGCAGGACACACGCCTTGAGAACACCGTGCTGCTGTTGTCCACCGCACGCAAATACGAAGCCCAGGAGATCAGCGCCCAGCAATTTGCCTCGGAGCGCGACCATATCGAGAGCCAATTGCAGGCGCGCCTGCGGTAAGCCGCTCGCACTGCAGGCAAGGTGCCGGCCTCATTGCGCGCGATGCGCTCACCGCGCTCCATTCGCCACAGAGTGCATCCGGCGCTCGATGCCCCTGAATCGATCCGCCTGCGTGATCAGCGGCCCGGAGCGCCCTGCTCCAGGATGTCGATGCGCCGCTGCAGCGCGGCCGCGGCCTGTGAATCGCCCGCAGCCTCAGCCCGCTGTCGCTGAAGCACCAGCCACGCCATGAGCGGCCTGCGCCACCCCTGGGCGGAGGCGGTATCTACAGCCGTACCCATCACAGCCGGATCGGCGCGGCCCGTCTTGAACAGCACACCGGCAGCCACCAGCCGTGACAACGGGTCTTGCACCGCAGCCACGGCCGCCGCGTGGGCCGACACGTAGACCGCACGCTGCGGCTCGGGCAACAGTGCCGCCTGGGCCGGCTGCAGTTGCCCTGCCAGGTAGTCGGCGTATGCCTGCTCGGCCGGCGCCGCGTCTGCGCGCAGCGCCTCGAAACGGTCGCAGGGCCCGGGCACGAGGCTGGCCACCATCGCTGCGCAGCGCACGAGTTCCAGGCGCGCCAGCAGGTCGGGCCGTCCCGTGCGCGCCACTTCGGCCCGTGCGCGGTCCCATTCGAGTTGCTCCACGCGTGCATTGCCAGACACATACGCCTCCAAGGCCTTCTGGGTCGATGCATGGGCGTTCATCTGCCAATCCGGCACGGGGGGCTTGCTGGAGCAGGCACCCAGCATCCACAAAGCCGCAGCGGCAACCATCGCTGCCCTCCCTGCACGGAATCGAATGGGCAAGGCAAGCCGGCCGCGCGTTGACATCATCGATGCAGCAGTCTTCATGGCAGCTTCAGCTCCGTGTCCCGCGCAAAGGGCCACTTGCGGTTGATCTCGTTGACCAGGCTTTCCACCTTGCGCAGATTGCTTTCCACCTCGGCGCGCAAGGCGCCCAGGTCGGTGGTGGCCTCACGGGCGTTGGCGCCGATCGCCTGCGCCTCGACCAGCACGGCATCCACCTTCTGCAGGCTGGTGCGGGTGTCGGCCAGCAGCCCATTGAGCTGGGCCACCGTAGCCCGCACTTCCGGCACCAGTGCGTCCTTGCTGCCGTCGCTGCCGAACACCTGGCGGTCCGCGCGGGCGGCCATGCCGTCAAGGCGCGCGAGCAAGGCGTTGGTGCGCTCCAGCGTGGTCACGATCTTCTTGGCATCGGCCTCGCTGCCCATCAGCACGCCCAGCACGCCCCCCGGGCCATTGAGCCTTTCGGTGAGCGTGCGCACCTGCGCCAGGCTGCCGCCCAGGGCGGCGTCCTGCGCCGTGAGCGCGTTCAGATTGGTGAGCAGTTCGCGCGCCGATGCCATAAGTTGGGGGATCTCGGCCGTGGCGTCGCCCCGCAGTACTGGGCGCACGGCCCCGTCGAGCAGGGGCTCATCGCCCAGCATGCCGGTGTAGGCGCGAATGTTGGTGCCGCCCACGATACCGCGCACCAGCGTGAACACGCTGGACTGGCGCAGCCAGTGCGCGTCCTTGCGCGGCACGTCGACGATGATGCGGGCATTGCCCTCGTCGGCCAGCTCGATCCGGCGCACACGGCCGATCGGAAAGCCCGAGAAGGTCATGTCCATGCCCACGACCACGCCCTCGGAGTCGTCGGCCGTCAGCACCAGGGTCTGCGTGGGCTCGAAGGCGCCGCGCGCATAGAGCAGGTACAGCCCCGAGCCCACGATGAGAGCGAGCGTGAAGATCAGCAGCGCCGCCGCCTTGATCTCCAGGTGCGCCACGGGCCGCAGGGTCTCCACGGAGGGCTCGTGCGGAGCGTCGGCCGGCGGGCCGGGCGCAGGGGTGCGGTGGGATGAGTCGTTCATAGGCCAGGAATGGGGGCAGGGATTTGCAGGCGATAGCGAAGGGCAGGCAATGGCGGCCGGTGGCGGTCAGTAGTAGTTGCCCATGAGCGACGCCACTTCGATCAGCAGCAGCACCGCGAACATGCGCGCCAGACCGCCCAGTTCGGAATCAGGCTGCGTGCGATCGCCCGAGTCGTACAGGCCCGCGGCCATCGGTATCAGCGCCACCGCCAGCGCAAAAAACACCGTCTTCATCGCGAACACCAGGGTCACGCTGGGGCTGAACACCTGGCCGAACATGCGCGTGTAGCTCTGCAGCCCTGCGAGGTTGAAACCATACACCCCCAGATACGCCAGCACCAGCGACACCACGCAGCTGAGCGCAGCGAGCGTGATGCAGGCGAAAACGCCGGCGATCACACGGGGCAGCAGCTCGATGCGCACGGGGTCCGAGCCCTGCGCGCGCAGCGCGTCGAAGCGCCCGTTCTGCCGCAGGCGGGTGATCTGCGTGCCGTTGGGAATGGTGCAGCGCATCGCCACGAACAGTGCGGCGGTCAGCGGGATCAGCTCCAGCACCAGCACACGGATCACCATCTCGAGCGCATAGCGCGACAGGCCGTAGCTCAGGGCCGTGACCACCACGATGCGGGTGAGCACCAGGCTGATCAGCGCAGCCAGCACCGTGAAGCCCAGCAGCACCGGCGCGGTGTCCAGATAGAGGTGGCGAGCCAGTGCGCGGCGGGTGCCCCGGCCGTAGCTGGACGGCGACAGCACCAGCACCAGCATCACAGCGCCCAGGTACAGGATGCGCCACCACGCCAGCGCCCAGCGCCGCGCGGTGCTCCACACACGTTCGGGTAGGGACAGGCCGGGCAAGCGCGCAATCATGGGCAGATCATAGCGGGCGAGCCGTGGGCGGCCACTGCAGGAATGCACGACGTGCCCCATGATGTTTTCAGGCCCTGCCGCTCGATCTACAAGCGCCAACAGCTATCAATTCAATAGCAAATGGCAGCACGTGAAACACCTGCTCACACCCCAGCGCCCACGTCGCCAGACGAGCGGGTCTGCACTGCCTTGCCGCAGCATTACACGTGCCGCTTGCCGACGCCCGTGCCACCCGCGGCCGCGGGCTGGGCGTCTGCGCGCGCGTGCAGGGCTTCGATGATGTGGCAATGGGTGTCCGATCCGTCGCAGCGGCCCCGCAGCGCCTGCAGGTCCGCTTCCAGCGCCTGCAGCTCCGCCAGCCGGCTGCGCACGTGCTGCAGGTGCTCATCCAGCGTGTCGCGCGCGGCTTCGCAGTCGGCCTTGCGGGACCAGTCCAGCGCGAGCAGCGTGCGCACCTCGTCCAGGGACATGTCCATGGCACGGCACAGGCGGATGAACCTCAGGCGGTGCACATCGTCTGCGCTGTAGAGCCGGTAGCTGTTGTCCTCACGCACGCCGGGCGCCAGCAGGCCTTCTTTTTCGTAGTAGCGGATGTTGGCGGCCGACACGCCCGACTGGCGGGCCACCTCGCCGATGCGGTGCTGGGGAAGTTGCGCAACAGTCTGCGTCATGGCTTGACCTTCAAGTGACTTCAAGGTTTCCAATCATGCCATCGCATTGCAATACCTGCAGAGATTCACAGAAAGAAGGTCCTCATGTCCGCCAGTTGCCAGCACCACCATCACGACGACGGCCACGGGCACGGCCCCGCCAGTGCCGACCCGCGCTACCGCCGCATCCTGTGGGTGGCGCTGATCGTCAACGCGGGCATGTTCCTGCTGGAGATCGGCGCGGGGCTGCAGTCCGGCTCGGCGTCCTTGCTGGCCGACGCCATCGACTTCCTGGGGGATGCGGCCAACTATGCGCTGTCGCTGTGGGTTCTGTCCATGGCCCTGGCGTGGCGCGCACGGGCGGCGCTCGTCAAGGGCGTGAGCATGCTGGCCTTCGGCGTGGCCGTGGTGGCGCGCGTGGCCTGGGGCGCATGGCAGGGCGTGCCGCCCGAACCATTGACCATGGGCGGGGTCGGCCTGCTGGCGCTGGCCGCCAACCTGGGGGTGGCGGTGCTGCTGTATGCCTACCGCGACGGTGACGCCAACATGCGCAGCGTATGGCTGTGCACCCGCAACGACGCGCTGGGCAACATGGCGGTGATGGTGGCAGCGCTGGGCGTATTCGGCACCGGCACCGCCTGGCCGGATCTGGCGGTGGCGGCCATCATGGCCGGGCTGGCCATCAGCGGCGGCTGGAGCGTCATCCGCCAAGCGCGCCTGGAGCTGGCAACAGGCGCACACGCCAGCAACGGTGCACACTGAATGCGCGTGCATCTGTCGACTCGCCTGGAGGCACCACCCGCATGGGTGGCCCGGCAACTGCAAAGCACGGCGGTCTTTCGCCACATCACCGCGCCGCTGATGCGGTTCAAGCCCACGGCCGGCGCATCCTGGCCCACCGAATGGACGGCGGGCGAGCTGAAGCTGCAGATGTGGCTGCTGGGCGTGGTGCCGCTGGGCTCGCAAACGGTGCGCATCGCGATCGAGCCACCACCACGGGCGCAACCGGACCACTGGCCCACCCTGTGGGACCACGGCGACGGTGCGCTGATGCGCCGGTGGGACCACCGCATCACGCTGCAGGCCTTGCCCGACGGAGCCACCCTCTACACCGACGATATCGATGTGGTCGCCCGCCACATGCCCTGGCTGATGACGCCCCTGAGCGCGGTGTTTGCCCGCTGGTTCTTTGTGCACCGCCAACGCCGCTGGCGGGCACTGGCTGCCACCTTGGCGGCGCAGGCGCCAGCACCGGGTGCGGCAGCGCCGTCACCGGGCGACCGGCACCGCGCCGTCGACGACCTGCTGCACGGTTTTGCGAGCGCGAGCAACACGCCACCGGCCATGCGCTGGCAGTGGCTGGAGGCCGCCCACGTGCTCGGCCAGAACTCGCTGCACCTGCACTGGCGGTCGCACCTTGCGATGCTGCGCTATGCATGGGCATTGCGAGACCTGCGCGAATGCCTGGGCCAGTTGCTGCGGCTTGCCCTGGTGCCTCTGGGCCACCTGCTGGCCCGGCTGCCCGCCGGAAACACCGGGCGTGCCCATGTCAACGCGTTCAAGCCCATGGCACCGGCGGACGAGGTGGCCGCACTGATCGACCTGGCGCTCAGCGGAGCACTGCGCCCGCCGCCCACTGGCGGCGCATAGGCATTGCGGGGGGCGTCGGCCTCGGCCTGTGTCAGAGCCCGGCGCCGCCCCTGTCGGCGTGGAGCGCACGGCGGGCGGCGTGCGGCAGTTCGCTGCAACGCTCAAAAAAGGCTTCGAGCTCGGTGGACTTGTCGAACACGCCGTCGACGCCCAGGGCCTTGCATTGGCGGCGCATGTCCGCCGTGGCGTAGTTGGACAGCACATAGACCTGCTGCCCCGGGTGCCCCTGCCGCGATGGCGGTTGTCGGGCCCAGAGCCCCTTTCTTTGCTGCAAGGCCTCCAGCACATCCATTCCGGAGCCCTCCTGCAGGAACAGATCCACCACCGCCAGCTGCCAGTCCTCGCGCCACTCGGCCAGCGCCTCGATGGCATCGCTGGCCGTGGCGGCAACGGCCACGACCTGTGCGTCCGCCAACTCTTCGAGTGCGGGGATCAGGGTTTCCTGGATGGTTTTGCTGTCTTCGACGAGGATGGTGCTGAGAGGCATCTGCGGGCCCTGCTGTCTGTTTGCCATGGCGAAGTCTAGAATCTCACCTCTTACGACATCCCGGCATGTAGGCGATTGCGCCGCGTCCCCGATGGGAGAAGTGAAATCTTCTGACTCAGAGAGACTTACATATGCCCAGCGCAGCCCCCACCACGCAGCCCTCCGACATGGCGAAGGTCTTGCACAACAACCAGGAAGCCGCAGAGCAGATCAAAGCCGCGGCCAACGATCTGGACGTGGTACATGCAGTGCTGACCACGCAGATTCCGGACACAGCCCTGCAAGGCGATCTGCAGGCGGCGGTAGAGCGCACGGACCAGCTCGAACAGCAACTGAGCGAAACCGCCCAGGCGCTGGACGAGTCCAACGAACTGCTGCAGCGCCACATTGCGGGCGACGCCAGCACCCACACCAAGGCCTAGGCGCCGCGCCCAGCCCCTGTCCATCCGCGCAAGCATGTGCAGGGCAGGTGCAGGTGCAGACCGTGCCGCTATGCCCTGGGCCGGCCCCGGGCACCGCGGTTGGCGGCCACGCCCATGCTGCGGGGGCGCGGGCTGTTGGCCTGCTCCAGCCACAGCAGCGAGTCCATCTGCGACAAGAAGCGGCGCAGGTAGTCTGGCGAGAGGTCCTGCATCAGGCTGAGCGAGCGCAGCATCAGCTTGTGCGGGTTCAGCGGCCCGGCATTCTCCGGTCCACGGTCGATGGCCTGCGCCACCTGCTGCTCGGCCGCGATGCGGGACCAGACCTCGCTGAACTGGCGCACGCTCTTCATGTCCGACGCACTGGCACCACCTTCGATGCGCACCCGGTCCGCATCCGCCTGGGCCCGCGCGTCGAGCTCGCGGTTGAGCAGCGCCAGGGGTGAAGGCGCCGCGGTGGCCGCTGTTGCCGCCGGTGCGGCGCGCTCCCCCGTCTGCGCCGCCGTGCCGGCGCCCTGCGCATAGGCGGCCACGGCCCGCTGCAGCCGCTGCGCCAGCACCTGCTGCACCGCCGGGGGCTGGTGCTGCATGCGGCTGGCCATCACCTCCAGGTAGCGGTAGCGCACCGGGTCGTGGCCGTCGGCACCATCGGCCCGCAGCGATTCGAGCGTGGGTTCACTCATCGCGTACGGGCCGGGCGCCGGAGGCCTTGGGCACGGGGGCCATCTCCACCCGCCGGTTCTGCGCGCGGCCCTTCTCGTCCGCATTGGAGGCCACGGGCTGCTCCGCACCAAATGCCGCGGCGAACACCTGCGACGACGGCATGCCCTCGTCGATCAGCGCCCGCGCCACGGTCAGCGCCCGCTGTGCCGACAGCTCGAGGTTGTCGGCAAAGCGCTGCTGGCTGCCGCGCAGTAGCGTGGTGTTGTCGGTAAAGCCGCTGACCATCAGCATCTCGTCGCGCTCGCGCAGGTAGACCTGCAGCGGTTGCACCAGGCTTTTGAGCAACTGGCGCCCCTCGGGCCGCAGCTCGTCGGAGCCCGCCGCGAACAGCACGCTGCCGCTGATGCCGATGCGCCCGTCATTCACCGTGACGCGGCCACTGGCCAGGGGGCCGGCCAGGGCCTTTTCCAGCGCCATGCGCCGCTGCTCTTCGTGCTGGCGCTTTTCCACCTCGTGCTTGAGGCTGGCCACCAGGTCGATCTGCACCACCAGCACGCCCACCAGAATGAGCACAAAAGCACCCAGCAGGCCCGCCATCAGGTCACCGAACACCGCCCAGACCGGGGCGGTCTGGTCGGCGCCGTCTTCCAGGCTGTCGATGGTGTCGTCCAGCCCCATCATCCGGCCACCTCCGGCTCGGCGGCGGCCACCGCCCTGCCCTTGAGCCGGCGCAGGTCTTCCACAATGCCCTGCTGCGACGCAATGCTCAGGTCGATCACCTCACGCGCCTGCGCCACGTAGTAGGCCAGTTGCTCGTCGCTGCGCGACAGGGACTGACCGATGGCGCCTTCGATGCGCTGCAGGCTGTCCATGAGCTTGTCGTTGCTGGCGGTGAACAGCCCCACGCCGTGTCCGAACGCCTCGCCCAGGCTCGACAGCTCCACTGCGCTGGCCGCCACGTGGGTCGCCGCTTCGTCCGCCTTGCCGACCTGGCTGTCCAGCGCCTGTGCAAACTGCGACGCCGCCTGCTCCAGCACCGACGCCGCCGTGCCCACCAGGGATTCGATGGCGCCGCGCTGCTGGGCCGCGGCTTCGTTGACGGACTGCAGCAGCGTGCCCAGTTGCTCCATCATGGCCGTGCGCTCGGCCAGTGCCACGTTGTCGCGCTCGCTCAGTTGCGTCATCTCGTGGCGCAGCTGGGCGATGACCTCGGCCGCGGCCTGCGGCACGTCAGATGCTGTTTGCAGCAGCCGGGTGAGCGGTGCCTCCAGCGCCGACCCCAGCGTGGCCAGGTGCTGGGCCACGGCCTCCTGCAAGTCCTCCAGGCGGTCGACCGCCGCACGCCCGCGTTCGGCCTCGGCATCGCGCAGCGCGGCCAGCTCGGTGCGCCACACGCCTGCCAGCGCATCCATGCGGTCGCCCTGCGCCTGCAGCCACTGGGCCTCCGCGTCGGTGCGGGTGCGCAGCAAGGCTTCGGACTGGTCCATCAGGCGCGCGGTACCGTCCAGCGTCTTGGCCACCTGCTCGCCCATGCGTCCGGTGAGCCCCGTCACGGCGGTCTCGAGGGCATCGCACACGGCCTGCTGGCGCTCCAGCGTCTGGGTGCTCACGCGCTGCCATTCGGCCGTCAGCGACTGCGCAATACCCTCCATGGACGCGTTCCAACCGACCAGGCGCGCCTGGTCGGCCGCCATCTGGGCGGTGTGGGAGTGCGCCACCGTGTCCTGCAACGACGACAGCAGCGCACCGGAGCGCTCGTCGAACGACTGCGTAGCTGCCTGCAGCGACTCACCCAGCTGTGCCGCAGCACCTGCGAGCGCCTGCGCCACGCCCTGTTGCTGCGCCGCGGCCTGCTCACCCGCACGCTCCCATTGGACTGCGATCGAGCGGGCGGTGTCTTCCATCGATGCGCGCCAGCCGGCAATGCGCTGCGCGTCGGCCGCTGCCTGGGCCGCATGGGTGTGCGCCACGGTATCTTGCAGCGATGCGACCAGGGCCGTGGAGCGCTGCTCGAAGGCCTGGGTGGCTGCCAGCAGGGACTGGTCCAGGCGCGCTGTGGCGCCCTCCAGCGCGTCGCGCATGCCCTGCTGCTGTTCCACGGCGCGTGCACCCGCCCGCTCCCACTGCGCGGCCAGCGTCTCGCCCATGCCTTCCATCGACCGCGTCCACCCTGCCAGGCGCTGTTCGTCGGCCGCCTTCTGGGCAGCCTGCGACTGCGCCGCGGTGTCCTGCAGGGCCGCGTGCAGCGCTGCGGAGCGCTGCTCGAACGATTGGGTCACCGACTGCAGCGCGCCATCGAACCCGCCCATCAGGCGGTCCTGCAGCTGCGTGTGCTTGTCCAGGGCCGATGTCCAGGTGTCCGACACCTGGCGTGCCGTGCCCTCCCACTGGGCTGCCAGCGCCTGCATCTGGGCCGCCGTGGCATCGGCCAGCCGCTGGTGCGCGTGTTGCGATTCCTGCGCCAGTTCGGCCATGGCCTGCTCGACCACGGGCCGCAGCGTTTCGCCGGCCACGCGGGCGCTGGCGCCCAGGCTGTCGTGCAGCGACGCCCCCACGGCGCCCGCCAGCTGGGTGTAGGCCGACGACGCCTCGGTGTGAAAACCCTTTTGCTGCGCCAGCAATTGGTCGGCCAGCTGGTCGTGCCGCCGGTCCAGCCCGTCCACCAGGGCCTGCAGCCGCTCGGCGATCAGCGGCATCGCTTGCGCCTGTTGCTGCAGGGCCTGGAAGGTCTCTTCGCGGCGATGGCTGGCCGAGAACGCGCGGAACACGGTGGGAATGCGTGCGTCGAGCTGGCGCACGGCCGCCAGGCGCTCGCGGCGCGCCATGGCAGACAGCAGGCCCAGCATGGCCGATGCGGCCACGCCCGCCACCGAGGTGCCGAACGACAGGCCCAGGCCCTTGATGGGCTCGGCCAGAGCGGCGCGGATGCCCTCCAGGCTGCCCGAGGTCTCCAGCGCGAACACCGCGCCCTTGAAGGTGACCACCATCCCGAGGAAGGTGCCCAGCATGCCCAGCATGACCAGCAACCCCACCAGGTACGGCGTGAGGGCCGGCCCCGGCAGCACGGCACGCTCGCCCTCGATGCGCTGGCGCACCGGGTGGCGCAGGGCGGCGGGCACGCGGTCGAGCCAGGGGCCCAGGTCCACCACGGGCTGCTGCGCGCCATCCGCCAGCGCGGTGGTCAGTGCCACGGTGCCACGGCGAAACTGCATCAGCTCGACCGCGCCCAGCACGTAGACCGCACCGATCGCCACCGTCATCGCCAGCGCCAGCGGGCTCGCCCCCACGAATCCCCACCCTACCCAACCCACTGCCGCCAGGCCCAGGGCAAATACGGCGGCCATCACACTCTTGTTCATTCGTGTCGTTCCAAGTTCTCGTTGCGGGCTGCTTCCAGCAGGCCCAGGATCGGTTGCAGCCGCACATGCATCTCGGCCAGAAGCAGCGCCTGCATGTCGCGCTCGAACGCGTGCAGCCACCCTCCGGGTTGCCGCCAGCGCTGGGGTTCATCCGGCAGCCCCTGGGCCGAAAGCCGCTCCTGGTGGGCGCGGCGCAATTGCACCAGGCGCCGGTCCAGGTGGGCGGACAAGGAGGCCCACAGGCGCTGCTCGCGCACAAAGCTCAGTTGTTCCATCACGGTGTCCAGGGCCGCCAGTTGCCTCAGGCCCCGGGAGCCTTGCGACACCCCGTGGCGCACCTGCGCGCGCAAACCCAAGAGCTTCGCATCCATCTGCTTTTGCAGGCCCAGGTAGCGCGGCGCATGAAAGCCGTACTCGGCCTCGGCCAGCGGGTCGGGCGCCTGGGCACGCGTGTTGTCGGCCCGCTCGCGGGCCGGCTTGGGGGGCACGGGTTTGGACGACGCCAGCGCCGTCAGCTCCGCCTGGGTGCGCTCGTACAGCGCCTGCAATGCCTGCAGGTCCGCCACGCCCGCACCAGGCGCCTCCCCGGCCGGAAAGGCATCGATGGCATGCAGCGACCGGCTGAGGGTGACCGCATCCACCGTGCTCAGCCACTGGCCCAGCTCTTGCGCCACATCGGCACGCGCAGCCGCGCCCGCATCGGCCTGCATCCATTGCTGGAGCAGGACCACGAGTCCGGAGCTGCTGAGTGTGTGTTGCGGATACATCCCTGAGAAACCATTCACTGCGACGGCCATCCCCCAAAGGAGAAAGCACCAGGGAACCGGTCCCCCGCGGGCAAAACCGCCTATTTTCGCAGGAACCGGCCGACCGCCCGCCGCGCGCCCCCCGGGGTTGCAGGTGTTACATCTGCGGCACACCGGCAACCCAGGGGCAACCCATGGGCATTCCGCCCCACCCGCCCTTGATGAGCGACAAGTCCGGCACGCGTATTGCATGGTCCAATCCACGTCCGCACCCCGCACGGCCCTGCACTGCCCCATCCATGCCGAGTTCTCCCGCCAGCTCTGTCCCGTCCTCCACCCCAGTGCCTGTGGCCGCACCGCCCGCCGCCGTGCCGCACACGCTCACCGAGGACGCGGTGGCCATCTTCACCGGCGTACTGCTCATCTCTCTGGGCGTCGCGTTTTTCACCACCGCGGGCCTGCTCACCGGCGGCACCGCAGGCCTGGCTTTCCTGCTGCACTACGCCACCGGCATCGGTTTCGGCAAGATCTTCTTCGTGCTCAACCTGCCGTTCTACTGGCTGGCATTGCGCAAGCTGGGGCGTGCTTTCACGGTCAAGACCTTCATCGCGGTGCTGCTGCTATCGCTGCTGACGGAAATGCAGTCGCAATGGCTGCAGTTCGCGCAGTTGCAGCCGCTGTATGCCGCCATCGCCGGTGGTTTGGTCACCGGCACCGGTTTTCTGGTGCTGTTTCGCCACCGCTGCAGCCTGGGCGGCGTGGGCATCGCCGCGCTGTACCTGCAGGACCGCTACGGCTGGCGCGCCGGCAAGGTGCAGATGGCTGTGGACTGCTGCATCGTGCTGCTGGCCCTGTGGACGGTGGAGCCCATGCGCGTGGCCTGGTCGATGGCGGGCGCCGTGGCGCTGAACCTGGTGCTGGCCATGAACCACCGGCCAGGGCGCTACATGGCGGTGTGAGGCGGGCCTTCGTCGCCGCCCGGCGCGTTGCCCCGCGCGGCCGCTGCCCCACTGGTTGCAGGCGCCATGAGCCGCTGCTCGATCTCTTCCATGGGCACGGGCCTGCCCAGCAGGTAGCCCTGCCACAGGTTGCAGCCGTGGCGCTCCAGAAAGGCGCGCTGCTCTTCGGTCTCCACGCCTTCGGCGATCACGTCGATGTCCAGGCTGTGCGCCATGCCGATGATGGTCTGCACGATGAGCGCATCGGCCTGCTGGATGCCGATGTTGCGCACGAAGCTCTGGTCGATCTTGAGCTGGTCCAGCGGCAGCCGCGTGAGGTACGCCAGCGACGACTGCCCGGTGCCGAAATCGTCCATCGAAAACCGCAGCCCCAGCGCGCGCAGGGCGTGCATCTTGTCGATGGTGTCGTCCACGTTCTCGAGCGCGAGGCTCTCCGTCAGCTCCAGCTTGAGCTGCTCGGGCCTTGCCCCCGTCTCGCGCAACACCGCCACCACCCGTTCCACGAAGTGCGCATGGCGGAACTGCCGGGCGCTCACGTTCACGGCCACCTGCAGTGACGATGTCGCCGGGTGGCCCTGCCAGCGCCGCAGTTGCAGGCAGGCGGTGCGCAGCACCCATTCGCCAATGGGCACGATCAGACCCGTCTCTTCCGCCAACGTGATGAACTCGAGCGGAGCCACCATGCCTCGCACCGGGTGGCTCCAGCGGATCAGCGCCTCGGCCCCCACCATGCGCAGGCCGCTGCCCATCTGCGGCTGGTAGTGCAGCACGAACTGACCCTGCTCCAGCGCCACCCGCAAGTCGCTCTCCAGCGCAGCGCGGGCGGTGACCGCCGCCTGCATCATGGGGTCGAAGAAGCGGATGCTGTTGCGCCCGGCGGTCTTGGCGGCGTACATGGCCAGGTCGGCATGCTTGACCAGGTCTTCCACCGTCTGGCCCTGTGCGTCGAACAGCACGGCGCCCACGCTGGTGGTGCTGTGCACGTGGTGGGATGCCAGCTGGTAGGACTGGTTGAGTGCCAGCAGGATCTTCTCGCCCACGGCCTGGGCCTGCTCGGCCGCCTCGGTGGCCTGCCCGCCCAGGTCTTCCAGCAGCACCAGGAATTCATCGCCACCGAGCCGGGCCACCGTGTCGCCCTCGCGCACGCAGGCCGCCAGCCGCTGGCCGACCTGCTGCAGCAGCACATCGCCCATGTCGTGGCCCAGCGTGTCGTTCAGGGTCTTGAAGTGGTCCAGGTCCAGGCACAGCAGCGCGCCCAGCATGCCGGTGCGGGCACTGGTGGCAAACGCCTGCTGCAGCCGGTCCATCATCAGGCGGCGGTTGGGCAGGTGCGTGAGGGCGTCGTAGAAGGCGAGTGTCTCGATCTCGCGGGCAGCCTGGGTGCGCTGGGTCAGGTCGCTGAGCATGCCGACGTAGTGCGTCAGCACGCCCCGCCCGTCGCGCACCGCCGTGATGCCCATGGAGTTCAGGCGCACCTCGCCGCTCTTGCAGCGGTTCCAGATCTCGCCGCGCCATTCGCCCGTGGTGTTCAGGCTGGCCCACATGGCATCGAAGAACGATTTGTCGTGGTGGCCGGACGCCAGCAGGCTGGCGGGGCGGCCGACGGCTTCTTCAGCGTCGTAGCCGGTGAGCCGCGTGAAGGCGCGGTTGGTGCGCAGGATGATGGTGTCCGGGCCGGTCACCATCATGCCCTCCTGCGAGTCGAATGCGATGGCTGCGATGCGCAGTTCGCGCTCGTCGCGCCGGCGCGCGGTAATGTCCTTGCCCACGCCCCGGTAGCCTGCGAAACGGCCTTCTTCGTCGAACACTGGCGTGCCGCTGACGGACACCCAGTATTCCTCGCCCGACGGGGCGACGCGCTGGAACTCGAAGTCGCGGAACTCCTCGTGCCGGGCCAGCTGCGCGCGGTGTTCTGCCCACTGCGCATCGCTCACGCCCGGAGAGTTCACCTCCCAGCGGGTCTTGCCGATGAGCTTGGCAGCCTCCTGCACGGGCGGGCTTTCGGAGCTGCCCTCCAGCCGCGTGAGGCGCAGTTGGGCATCCTGCTCCCAGTACCAGTCTGACGACAGCGCAGCCAGCGTGCGAAAGCGTGCGGCATTGGCCTGCAGCTGCTCGCGCGCCTGGTAGGCGTCGGTCACGTCGCTGAACACCAGCACCACCCCCACGATCTGGCCCTGCGCGTTGCGGATGGGGGCGGCGCTGTCCGCGATCTGGTACTCGGCGCCATCGCGCGCAATCAGGGTGGTGTGGTTGCTCAGCTCCACCACTTCGCCGCCCGTCATCACCAGCTGCACGGGGTCGAGCTGCGCCTGCCGCGTGCTGGCATTGACCACGCGGAACACGTCCCGCAGCGGCCGGCCGATGGCCTCGGCCAAGGGCCAGCCCGTCAGGCGCTCGGCCACCGGGTTCATGCGCGTGATGTTGCCTGCCGCATCGGTGGCCATCACCGCGTCGCCGATGGAATGCAGGGTGATGGCAAGGTTTTCTTCGCTCTGGCGCAGCTGGACCTCGGCCGCCTGCCGCGTGCGGGCCATGCGGTCAAAGCGCCGGCCCAGCTCGGACAGCTCGGCCAGGCCCAGCGTGCGCTCCAGCGGCACATGGCGGCCCTGCGCCAGCTCGTCGGTGGCCGCAATCAGGCGCTGCAGGGGCTGGCTGACCGCGCGCCGCACACCCACCCGGGCCAACAGGAAAGACAGCGCCACCCCCATCAGCAGGAAGGCCATGTCGATCCACATGTGCTTGTTGGCCTCGGCGTACAGCGCCCCCAGCGGCACCGTCAGGCTCATGGTGGCCACGGCCTTGCCGCGCGACTCGATCAGCGGCTGGAACACCACCAGGTGCGGCACCTTGGCCGTGGTGCGCTGCAGCACGCCCTGCCCGGACTGCAGCAGTGCGGCGCTGAACTCGGCGTCATCGTCCAGCACCGATCCCAGCTCGGCGGGGTCGGGCGGAAAGCGGGCCAGCACCTTGCCGTCGGGGTCGGTCACGCGGGCCACGGCGCCTTCGGGCAGGCCCAGGTCGGACAGGCGCCGGCTCCACCACTCCAGGCCGACCACCGCCACGGCAGCGCCCACCGGCTGCGTACTGCCCGGTGGAATGACGGGAACCGCAAAGTTCACGCTCGCCACCTGCGCCGCCCGGTCGATCTGGAAGGCCCCGACCGAAAATTCGCGTTCCGTCAGGGCCCGCTGAAAGTACGGCCGGTTGGCGACGTTCACCGGCGCCTTGAGCGGGCGGGCATTGCACAGCAGTTCCCCGTCGGCCCGGGGCACACCGATGTTCACATACAGGGGCTGCAAGGCCAGCACCTCGGCCAGAAAGACGCCGCATGCGGGTTGCGACGGATCGTGCACCTGCGGCAGGGTGGCCAGCTTGCCCAAGAAGTCCTGGGTGTACTGGATGAGCCGCTCCTGGCCCGCCACCACCGCGCGCAGGGTGAGCTGGGCCCGCTCCTGGGCGGCCGACACGCCTGCCAGCCGGTGCTCGCTGGCCTGGTGCACCACCAGTGCCGCGGCGGGGAGCGATGCCACCAGGATCAGCCAACGGATTCTGGCGGAGAGGGTGCTCCAGAGTGCGGCGATCCGAGGCGGCCACGAAGGCATCAGCGACCTTTCAGGGGGACGGGGCTTCTTTGCGGGGGGGCATGGTTGACCATCGACAGCGCCGGCGCCAGCGGCCGGACAGCGTTTGTCCATCCTAAACAACTCCGCGTGAAATATGTACTCATATTTGCGCATGGCATCGGCAGAGCCACGTGTAGGAAGACGCCCTCACGGCTGGCCGGGTGGCAGGCGTGCGGCAGCGCAACAACGTGCGGGGCTCCCGTATCATCACGGGATGCGTCGCGGCTTTTACTTCGTGCTGATGGTGGTGCTGGTCCTCAGGGGCCTGATGGGCACTGCCATGGCTGCGGGCATGCTGCCGTCGGTCCCCGCCGGCCCGGCACCTGCCCCGGCGCACGGCGCCACAGGTGCCAACCCTGCGCCAGCCTCCGCGCCCCAGGCCGCACCCGCGGCAGCGGCGTACGGTTTCAGCCCGGCCATCGTGGGCGTACCGGAGGCCGGCCATGAACAGGGGCATGACCACGATCACGACCACGGCCAGGCGCCCGCAGAGGACTTGCCAGCCGTCGCCTGCCACGGTGCAACCGACGCCACAGGCGGCTGCAACGCGCACAGCCACCACACCAGCACCTGTTCGGCCTGCGACATCTGCCACTCGGCCATGCTCGAAGGCCCGGCGGCGCTGAGCCCCGCGCCCACACCGCAGCGCTCGGGCCTGCCCCGTGCGTTCGCGCAGTTCGTCAGCGCCCCTGCGGCGCGCGCCATCAAGCCCCCCATCGCCTGATCTCCAACGCCCGAAGTGCGTCTGCACTCGGGGCCTGTGGCGCCGGCACGGCGTGACTGCGCAGTTGGAGCGGCGACTTTCCCCCCTGCTGACCGAGGCACCAGCCTGCACACCGCAGCGCTGCAGCCCACGGGACGTGCGGGGCGGAAAGCGCACTGCTGCAACGCGTGCGATCACACCACCAGGCGCCCTCAGGCCCCGACACCCCGGCTGCGTGCCTGCACCAGCCTGCAGCGCTCCCACGATTTCGTTGTCTGGAGATCTCCATGCGCTTTTCTGCACACCCATTTTTTCTGCGGACCTCGCGGCACACCGCGCACCTTGCGCTGATGGCGCCCTTGCTCGCGCCGCTGGCCCTGGCAAGCCCCGCAATTGCCCACGCTGCGGGCGCTGGCACCGAGCCCGCCGCCCACCACGGCGCCGCCGACCCTGATGCGCCCACCGCCCCGCTCACCTACCAAAGCCTGGGGCCGAAAACCCCTGTGGCCCATGCCGCAGCGCAGCCCCTGCCCTGGCCACAGGCCAACCAGGCAGTGGCCGCATTTCCCCGCGGCCACGCGGAGATCCTGGCGTGGGAGGCCCGCGAGCGAGCGGCGCGCTGGCCTGCAGCGCCCGCCGTACCGGGGGGCCGCCCATGAACCGCAGCACCCTCCCCGCCGCAACCGCGGCACGCGCTGGCCGCCACGCCCCCTGCCGCTGGAGCCTGCTGGCCGCGGCAGCCCTGCTCGCCGGCTGCGCCAGCGTGTCACCCGACGGCCTGCGGGGCGACGTGGCCGCGCTCACCGCCCACCGCACCGGCAGCACATCCCGGGCGGCATTGCCTCCCGTTGGCGCGGCAGCCAGTGCGCAGGCACAGCAGGCCGTGCAAGCGCTGCTGGCAACGCCCCTCACCCAGGATGCTGCCGTGCGCATCGCACTGCTGAACAACCCGGGGCTGCAGGCACGGCTGTCTGCGCTGGGTGTGGCCGATGCCGAGCGCGTGCAGGCCATCACGCTGCCCAACCCGCATGTCTCGCTCGCACGGCTTCAGAACGCCCATGAGCGCGAGATCGAACGCAGCCTGGCGTTCAACCTGCTCGACCTCGTGACGCTGCCCTGGCGCACCGAGCGGCAGGCCGAGCGCCTGCAGATCGCCACGCTGCAAACGGCGCAGCAGGTGGTGGTGCTGGCGGCCGACACGCGGCGCGCCTGGCTGCGCGCCGTGGCAGCGCAGGAGGTGGCCGGCGCGCACGACCGCATGGCAGCGGCCGCGCAGGCGGGCACCGAGTTGGCCCGCCGCATGGTGCGCGCAGGCAACTGGAGCCGACTGCAACTGGCCCGCGAGCAGGCCGTGCTGCACGCGGTGAACGCCCAGCGCGCCCGTGCCCGGCTGGCAGCCGCCACCGAGCGCGAGCAGCTGAGCCGCCTGATGGGCCTGTGGGGCCTGGCGGCGCAGCAGTACACGCTGGCCGACCGACTGCCGGCGCTGCCTGCCGACCCGCTGCCTGCGGAGGGCCTGGAGGCCACCGCGCTGCGCGAGCGCCTGGACGTGCAGGCCGCGCGCCGCCAGCTCGACACGGACGCCCGCCAGCAGGGCTGGCGCCGCGCGGGCGCCGTGTTCGGCGACATCGGCCTGGCCTACCAGCGCAACACCGCGGCAGAGCGCGACACCGGCCACCGCGAGATCACCCGCGGGTGGGAGCTGGACCTGCCGCTGCCCTTGTTCGACTGGGGCGGCGCAGCCCGTAGCCGCGCCCAGGCGCAGACACAGCTCAGTGCAGCGCAGTTGCAGGACACCGCCGTGCGCGCCCGCGCCGAGGTGCGTGCCGCGTGGCTGGCCTACCGCACGGCGCTCGACCTGGCGCACCAGCAGCAGGGCGAGGTCGTGCCGCTGCGCCAGTTCATCACCGACGAGACCACCCTGCGCTACAACGGCATGCTCGCCAGCGTCTGGGAGCTGCTGGCCCAGGCGCGCAGCAGCACCCAGGCCGTGGCCGATGCGATCAACGCTCAGCGCGACTTCTGGCTGGCCGAGACCGACCTGCAACTGGCCCTCACCGGCACATCCACCGGTACATCGCCCGAGTCCCTGCAAGGCCTGCCTTCCGGCGCCGCAGCCCCCTCCACACCACAAGGCCATTGACCATGAACCGCCGCCATTTCTTCTCCGGCGCAGCCACAGCCGTGGCCGCCGCATCGGTGGGCACCGCGGCCCTGGCCGCGCTGCCCGAACCCGCAGTGCAGGCGAGCGCCGATACTGCGCCCCCGCTGCACCCGCCCACCGGCAGGCCCTACCACCCGGTGGTCACGCTCAACGGCTGGACGACCCCGTGGCGCATGAACGCAGGCGTCAAGGAGTTCCACCTGGTGGCAGAGCCCGTGGTGCGCGAGGTCGCCCCGGGCTTTGTCGTCAACATGTGGGGCTACAACGGCCAGAGCCCCGGCCCCACCATCGAGGTGGTCGAAGGCGACCGCGTGCGCATCTTCGTGACCAACCGGCTGCCCGAGCACACCACCATCCACTGGCACGGCCAGCGCCTGCCCAACGGCATGGACGGCGTGGGCGGGCTCAACCAGCCGGCCATCCAGCCGGGCAAAACCTTCGTCTACGAGTTCGTGGCGCGCCGTCCCGGCACCTTCATGTACCACCCGCATGCCGACGAAATGGTGCAGATGGCCATGGGCATGATGGGCCTGTGGATCACGCACCCCAAGGCTGCGCATCCGCTCATTGCGCCGGTGCAGCGCGACTACGCGTTCCTGCTCAACGCCTTCGACGTGGAGCCCGGCGCGCGCACCCCCAAGGTCAACACCATGCTGGACCACAACATCTGGTGCTGGAACAGCCGCGCCTTCCCGGCCATCAGCCCGCTGGTGGCGCGCCAGGGCGAGCGCGTGCGCATCCGCGTGGGCAACCTCACCATGACGAACCACCCCATCCACATCCACGGCCACGAGTTCGAAGTCACCGGCACCGACGGCGGCCCCGTGCCGCGCAGCGCGCGCTGGCCCGAGGTGACCACCGACGTGGCCGTGGGCCAGATGCGGCAGGTGGAGCTGGTGGCGGACGAGCCCGGGGACTGGGCCTTTCACTGCCACAAGAGCCACCACACCATGGGCGCGATGGGGCACGACGTGCCCACCATGATCGGCGTCCAGCATGAAGGCCTGGTCGGCCAGATCCAGAAGATCGTGCCCGACTACATGGTGATGGGCGAGCGCGGCATGGCCGACATGGGCGCGATGGAGATGCCGCTGCCGGAGAACACCTTCCCCATGATGACCGGCACCGGCCCCTATGGCCCGCTGGAAATGGGCGGCATGTTCACCACCTTCAAGGTGCGCGCCGACCAGGCGGCGGGCGACTACCGCGACCCCGGCGACTACCGCCAGCCGCCGGGCACCCAGGCCTATGAATGGCAGGGCACGCCCGCCAGCACACCCCCTGCCCCACGCACCAGCAACCCGGGCACCGCCCCGGGGGCGCCCAACGCCCGCAAGCCCGCGCCCGGCGGCCACGCGCACTGACCACGGAGATCCATATCCATGAATGCTATTCAATTAATAGCTGCTTGCGCTCTACTGGCAAGCGGTAGCGCCTCTTTTTCCCATGAAAACACACCGCACCACACCCGCAGCGCGCCCGCAGCCAAGGAGCAAAAGGCCTGGGGCATCGCAGGCGACGCCCGGGCGGTGGCCCGCACCATCACCATCCGCATGACCGACGACATGCGCTTCACGCCCAGCCGCATCGTGGTGCGTGAAGGCGAGACCGTGCGCCTGCGCGCCGAGAACAAGGGCCGGGTGCTGCACGAGATCGTGATCGGCACCCGGGCCGACCTGGATGCGCATGCCGAGCTGATGGCCAGGCACCCCGGCATGGAGCACGACGAGCCATACATGGCCCATGTGGGCGCGGGCCAAAAGGGCGACATCGTGTGGCAGTTCAACCGCCCCGGCGAGTTCGACTTCGCCTGCCTCATTCCCGGCCACTACCAGGCAGGCATGACCGGGACTATCACGGTGAGCCCCCCCTGAGGCGCTGCGCGCCTTCCCCCAGAGGGGGACGCCACCGGTGGCCCGGCAAAGCCGGTTCCACGGTGGCACTGGCGTTGTGCTGTGCCGGTTTCGACCGGCGGTAGCGGATTGAGGTCCCACGGACACGGAACATTCACGAACGCAGAGAGAAAGAAGGCATCCCATGCAACACCCCACAACCGGCAACCGCCGCACCTGGCTGGCCCGCAGCGCGGGCCTGCTCGTCGCAGGCGCCCTGCCCCTGGCCACACCTGCAGCGGCCCCCACCCCCCTGGAAGTCTGGAAAGACCCGAACTGCGGCTGCTGCCAGGACTGGCTGGACCACATGCAGGCCCATGGCTTTGCCGTGAAGGTCCATGACACGGGCAACAACGCCGTGCGCGCCCGCCTGGGCCTGCCGCCCCAGCTGGGCTCGTGCCACACCGCGCTGGTGGGCGGCTATGTGGTCGAAGGCCATGTGCCCGCCAGCGACGTGCGCGCCCTGCTGCAGCAAAAGCCCAAGGCGCTGGGCCTGGCGGTGCCCGGCATGCCCGTGGGCTCGCCCGGCATGGACGGCGCCGCCTACGGCAACCGCCGCGACCCGTACGACGTGCTGCTGGTGCTGCGGGACGGCAGCACCCGCGTGTTCAACAGCTACCACCGAAAGGCATCCACATGACGAACATCGCCATCACCCTGGCCGCCAGCCTGCTGATCCTGGCGTCGGCTCCTGTCCTCGCGCAGGCCCCGGCACAGGCCTCTGCAGCCACGGCGAGCGACAGCCACAGCGCCCAGGGCGCCCACGGCACCCACAGCACCCACAGCACCGACGGCGCGCAGCAGCCGGCATCGGCGGCCGCACAGGCACCGCTGAGCGAGGGCGAGATCACCCGCTGGGACCCGCGGACCCTGCGCGTCACGCTGCGCCACGGCGAGATCCAGAACCTGCAGATGCCGCCCATGACCATGGTGTTCCGCGTGCAGGACGCGGGCGTGGTGGGCAGCCTGCAGGCGGGCGACAAGGTGCGGTTCCGGGCCGAGCAGGTGGGCGGTGCCTACCAGGTGGTGCACATCGAAAAGGCGCCATGACCTGGCCTGCCGGGCATTGACGCAGCGCCAGCGCGGCGCGGCACCAGGGCTCCATAATCGGCAGCCATGAGTTCCCACGCACTGGCCGGCGACGCCGGCAGCATCACCCGCGTGGCCGGCATCGAAGTCGGCCACTTCACCGAAACCCGCCGCCCCACCGGCTGCACCGTGATCATGACCCGCGACGGCGCCGTGGGCGGCGTGGACGTGCGCGGCGCAGCGCCCGGCACCCGCGAGACCGACCTGCTCGACCCCTCCAACCTGGTGGACAAGGTGCACGCCATCATGCTGGCCGGCGGCAGCGCCTGGGGGCTCGATGCGGCCAGCGGCGCGGTGCGCTGGCTGGAGGAGCGTGGCATCGGCTTCGACGTAGCCGTGGGCCGCCTGCCCATCGTGCCGGGGGCCGTGCTGTTCGACCTGCTGGTGGGCGACATGCGCATCCGCCCCGATGCGGCAGCCGGCTACGCGGCGTGCGACGCCGCCTCCACCGCCGACCCGGCCGAAGGCAACGTGGGCGCGGGCACGGGCGCGGCGCTGGGCAAGATCTTCGGTATACAGCGCGCGATGAAAGGCGGCATCGGCACCGCGTCCGTCACGGTAGATGGCGTGACGGTGGGCGCGCTCATTGCCTGCAACGCGCTGGGCGACGTGGTGGACCCCGACACCGCCCAGGTGATCGCCGGCGCCCGCACCGACGACGGCCTGCGCCTGCGCGACACGCGCCGCGCCCTGCTGCGCGGCGACCCGCCCCAGCCCTTGCTGGCGGGCACCAACACCACCATCGGCGTGGTCGCCACCGACGCCGTCATCACCAAGGTACAGGCCCACCGCCTGGCCGTGGCTGCGCACGACGGCCTGGCGCGCAGCGTCAACCCGGTGCACACCATGTCCGACGGCGACACGCTCTTCAGCCTGGGCACCGGCCGTGCCGGCAAGAGCCTGGGCATGATGGTGCTGGCCACCATGGCGGCCGAAGCCACCGCCATCGCCACCGCGCGCGCAGCGCGCGCTGCGCGGTCCATCACGACGGCCGAAGGGCTCTACCTGCCTTGCGCGGGCGACCTGGGTCGATGAATGGCGGGGCGCCGCCGCCCTGCTTCTGTCTTCTCCATACCGCCGCGCCGAGCACCTGCATGCCGGCGTGCGCGATCCGGTAGCTCAGCCGGTCGGCCATCCGTGGGCCGAAGCATTCACAGACCCAATGCCACGGTGGTTGGAAGTGTTCACATGCGTCCCGTGCGGCCAGCGCGCCGCGCGCTGCGCCGGGCCAGCCACAGCACCACGCCCGTCACGCAAAGCACCGTCACCGCCACGCCCAGCACGGTCACCAGGATGCGCCCCGGCAGCCCCGCGATGCGCCCGGAGTGCAGCGGAAACTGCAGGCGCATGAACAGGTCTCCCGCGCTGCCCTCGCCCGGCACGCGCTGCCCGGCCAGGGCGCCCGTATCGCCGTCGAAGTACAGGCGCGGCGGGCCCAGGCCCGCCCGGCTGACGCCGGGCACGTAGAAATCGACGCCATACAGGCCGAACGCAGGCCGGTAGGTCAAGAAACCCGGCGGGTCGGGCCAGCCGCGGCGCAGTCCTTCGGCGCGCGCACGCTCCACGATCTCGGCCCTGTCGACGGCTGGTGGCACGGCGCGCTGCGCGGGGCCGCGCGGTACCCGGTCGTCGAAGGGGCTCGGGCTGGTGCGCGAGACCAGGTTGACCAGCGGCTCCATCACCTCGTCGTGCAGGTTCATCGCCACCGACGAGACGGCCAGCACCAGCATGAGCGCCCAGGTCCACACGCCGCCCGAGCGGTGCAGGTCGAAGTTGATCGCCTGCCCGCCCCGCGCCCACCGGAATCGCAGCGACTTGCGCCAGGCCGACAGGCGCGGGAACGACAGCCACAGGGCGATGAAGCAGTCCACCGTCCACAGCATCGCCACCGCGCCCAGAAACCACACCGCCCAGTCCACACCCCAGGCGCGCGGCAGGAACAGGGTGTGGTGCAGCTTGTACAGAAAGGGCACGATGTTCTCGCGCGCCAGCGATGCCTCGCCCCAGGTGCGCCGGCCCTGCACCTGCGCGGTGGCAGGGTGCACGGCGATCTGGTCGAACCCCAGCGTGTACGGCTTGCCGGTGGCGGGGTCGGTGCGAGGCTCCACCATCATCACCAGTGTCTGCCCCGGCGGCGCGGCCAGGGGCAGAAAGCTCACCTGCCATTGCGGGTGCGCGGCCTCCACGCGGCGCGCGACTTCGGTGGCGGTCAGCCGCGGCGCGTCCGAGGGGGCCGCACGGTGAAAACCGGGGTTGAGCCAGCGGTCGAGTTCATGCTCCCACGCGATGACGGAGCCCGTGAGCCCGGCCACCGCCAGGAACACGGCCATGAACAGGCCCACCCAGCGGTGCAGCAGTACCAGCAGCTTGCGCATCAATTTGTCCGATGGAGGTCGCACCCGCCCGAGGCCTGCGCGCTGGGCGAGGCCCACGCCAGCGACCGCCGCGCAAGGGCCGCCCCAGCTGCACAGCAGCGTTTCACGTGCGTGCGCTGGCGGTGTCCCCTTTCCCGAATGGCGCAGCCATTCGAGAGAAAGAGGAAGGCGCGAAGCGACTCAGGGGGATGCTTTAGAACCGGTACGCGGCGGCCACCCGCACCTCACGCCCAAAGCCCAGCGCGCAGAACTGCGCACCGCCCCGGAAGGTGTTGCACTGGGTCTTGTA
Organism: Acidovorax sp. NPDC077693; assembly: GCF_044542805.1. Taxonomy (NCBI): domain Bacteria; kingdom Pseudomonadati; phylum Pseudomonadota; class Betaproteobacteria; order Burkholderiales; family Comamonadaceae; genus Acidovorax; species Acidovorax sp. NPDC077693. The sequence goes on from NZ_JBITVD010000013.1 coordinate 151,462, forward strand.
GCGCTTGTCGGCCAGGTTGGTCACGTTGACCGACAGGCGCCAGGCGCCGACGTCGTAGGCGGCCATGGCGTCGAACAAGGTGTAGCTGTCGTTCATGGGCAGCGGGCCGGTGGCCACGCGCAGCTCGCCGGGCGCGGCGCTGATGTGGCGCGCGCCCAGGGCCAGCTCCAGCGGGCCGCGCTGGTACTTGCCCCAGAGCGACGCCACGTGCTCGGGCGTGGCGCCGGGGCGCTCGCCCACTTCCAGCGCGTTGTTGCTGCGGGTGACCTTGGCGTTCAGGTACGTGTACGCGCCGATCACCGAGAAGCCGCCGCCCACATCGCCCGAGCCCTGCAGTTCCAGCCCGCGGCTGCGCACTTCGCCGGTCTGCACGTCAAAGCGCGGATTGATGGTGGACGGCGTGCGCACGTTGCGCTTGCGCAGGTCGAACGCTGCGGCGCTGAGCGTGTAGCCCGCGTTGGCCGGCGCATAGCGCACGCCCACCTCGGCTTGTTTCGCCGTCTCGGGCTCGTACGGCGCGCCGTTGGCGTCCACGGCCGTCACGGTGGTCAGCGGCGGCTGGAAGGCGGTGTTGAAGCTCACGTACGGCGCCAGGCCGTTGGGCGCCAGGTAGATGGCGCCGGCGCGGCCGGTGAAGGCGCTGTCGCGGCGGTCCACATGCGTGGTGGCGAAGGGCGCGGTGCCGGTCAGCCGCGCGTCGTACTGCGTGTCGATGTGCGCCGTGTCGTAGCGGCCGCCCAGGCTGACCACCCAGCGCTCGGAGAGCTTGATCTGGTCCTGCAGGTACAGGCCCACCTGGGTGTTGCGCGCCAGGGCCCGGTCGCTCAGGAAGTCGTCGGCCCAGTCGGGCTGCACGTACACGGGGTTCACCAGGTCGATGGGCGCCACCGCGCCGTTGAGCGACTGGATGCGCCAGTCGAGCTTGGAGTGGTAGTAGTCCAGGCCCGCCAGCAGCTGGTGCGAGACGTCACCGCTCTTCCAGCGCGCCTCCAGGTGGGTGTCCACCACCAGGGTCTTTTCGGCATCGGGCCGCACCATGGCCAGGCGCGCCATGCTGCGCTGGTCGGCCAGCAGGCCGCGGTTGCGCATCTCCAGGCGGTAGTTGCTGCCATCGAGGTAGCGCAGGTTGTGGCGCACCGTCAGCGCGTCGTTGAAGGAATGCTCGAGCAGGTAGCCCAGCGAGTACGCGCGCTTGTGGTGGCCGGAGCCCGGGCCGTTGACGTTGATGCGCTCGTTGGCTGCGCCGAACGGCGTGTTGCGGTAGTAGGGAATGACGTAGCCGGTGTCGTCGTCCTGGTAGTGGGCCAGCAGCGTGAGCGTGGTGCGGTCGCCCTGCAGGGTGAGCGCCGGAGCCACGTAGGTGCGGTCGGCGCGCAGGCCGTCCCATTGCGTGCCGGCCTCACGCCCCAGCACCGTGAGGCGGCCGAGCACGGTGCCCGATGCGTTGAGCGCGCCGCCGATGTCGGCAGTGACCTGGCGCCGGTCATGGCTGCCCAGCTCCAGCCCCACCTCGCGCTGCATGCCGGCACGCGGGCGCTTGGTCACGGCGTTGATGAGACCGCCCGGGGCCGACTGGCCGTACAGCACCGAGGCCGGGCCGTGCACCACCTCCAGCCGCTCCAGTCCATAGGGCTCCAGGTTGGTCATGAAGCCGTTGTGGATGAGGCGCATGCCGTCGCGGTACAGGCCGGTGCCGGTGAGGTAGAAGCCGCGCACCGAGACGTCATCGTCGGTGATGCCGTAGTCCGCGGGGCGCACGCCCGCGCTGTAGCGCACGGCCTCGGCCACGCTGGAAATCGCCTGGTCGCGGATCTGCGCGGCCCCGATGGTGGAGACCTGCTGCGGGGTCTCCAGCACGGGCACGTCCATCTTGGTGGCGCCCGCGCCGCGCGTGGCGCGGTAGCCCTCCACCGGGCCCCAGGCGGATTCGCGGTCGGCCGTCACGCGCACGGCGGGCAACTGGGTGTCGGTGCCGGATGGCGACGACGCTGCGGCCGGACTGGCGGCTGCGCGGCGCAGCGTGTAGCCGCCACCCGAGCGCGCCACGGCTTCCAGGCCCGTGCCTGCCAGCAGCCGAACAAAGCCTTGTTCCACCGCCACGCTGCCCTGCAGCCCCGTGCTGCGCAGGCCGTCGGTCAGCGCAGGCTCGAACGACAGCGTGACGCCCGCAGCCCCCGCAAAGCGCGACAGCGCCGGGCCCAGGGGGCCTGCGGGAATGTCGTAGGAACGCGGTGCCGGGGCGGCCACGGTGCCTGCGCCGGCGCCAGATGACTGGGCACCTTGGGCCATGGCGTGGAATGGCAGTGCGGAGGCCGTCAGCGCCAGGCCGAGGCACAGTGCCTGCGCGGCGCGTGCGGGCGCTGTGGCAGCAGCAGGGCGTGGATGGTGGTGGGCCAGTGGCGGCTGGCCGCGCAAAGCGTGCGGCAGGTGCGGCAGGTGCGATGCGTGTGATGGGTGCGCCATGCGCGTTCTCCTCGGAGTTGGTATCGGTCAGAAAGCGGTGTTCCGATACCTGCCGTGTGAACGCGAAAAAAGTGACACGGTTTGAATGATATTTTTCAAAGGCCGTTCATGGCGATGGACCCAAAAGCCCTGAACGCCCCTCCCCTCGCCGTAGGCTTCGACCGCTCGCAGGGCCGGGCCCCGTCAGGCCGGCACCAGCGTGACCCAGTAGCGCGTGCGCATGACCACCTGCACGGGCAGGGTCTCGCGCAGCATGGCCAGGATGTATTCGGTGTCCTGCAGCTGGAACGCGCCGGAGATGCGCAGGCCCGCCACCTGCGGGTCGCAGCGCACCACGCCCGGACGATAGCGCGAGAGCTCGCTCGCAAAGTCGCTCAGCCGCATGCCGTCCGCATACAGCACGCCCTGCGTCCATGCCAGCGCCTGTTCGCTCAGCGCCGCCACGGCCTGCACGCCATCGCGGGTGAAGATGCACTGCTCTCCAGCGCGCAGCACCCGGCCCGTGCCCTGGCGCGGCGTGATCTCCACCGCTCCGTCGGCCACCGCCACACGCGCCTCGCCAGCATCGCCCAGGCGTACGGCAAACCGCGTGCCCAGCGCACGCAGCCAGCCCTGGGGCGTCTCCACGCGAAAGCTGCGGTGGCCGCCCGCATCGGCCGCGGTGGTGATGAGCACCTCGCCCGCGAGCAGGCGCAGCAGGCGCTGCTGCGGGCCGAAGGCGGTGTCCAGTGCGGTGGCGGTGTTGAGCATGACGCGCGAGCCGTCGGCCAGGACCACGCTGCGCTGCTCGCCGACCGCGGTGCGGTGGGCCGCCGTCCATTCCTGCCAGGGCAGGTGGCGCCAACCCAGGAAGGCGGCGGTGGGGGCCGTGCCCACCCATGCCAGCACGCGCAGTGCGGCGCGCCGGTTGGCCCCGCGCCGCGCGGTGGCCAGCACGGGCATCCCCAGAGGCGCGGGCACTGCGCCAAAAGTGCGGGACAGCCGCTCTGCCCGCTGCCAGGCCATTTCGTGGGCAGCGTCCTGCGCGCGCCAGCGTTCAAGCGCCTGCCAATCGGCCGGCTGGGCCTGGCCTGAATGAAGGCGCACCAGCCACTGCGCCGCCTCTCGCAGCACGGCGCGGCCAGGCGCGCTGGCGTCGTTGTCTGGTGGGCGGGCTGGGGATGCGCCCCGCCCTCGCCCTGCACCTTGCGGGTCTGCGTGTGGCGGCCCGCCGGCGCGGCCGTTCATGCCATCGCCAGCAGGCAGCATTCGAACCCCTGCGCCATATAGCGCTTGACGGTGCGCTCGCTCACCTGCAGTTGTTGCGCGATCTCGGCATAGCCCAGTCCTTCCAGCTGCGACAGCAGGAATGCGTGCCGTGCCTTGGGCGCCAAGCCCTCCAGCATGGCGTCGATGGCATGGAGCGCTTCCAGAATGAGCGCGCGCTCTTCGGGCGATGGCGCCATGGGTTCGGGCATGAGCGCCAGCGCATCCGCATAGGCCTGCTCCAGCGCCTGGCGGCGCCAATGGTCGCAGACCAGGCCCTTGGCGATGGTGGTGAGGTAAGCGCGAGGCTCGCGCAAACTTTGCAGCACCTGCGGCCTCAGCAACACCCGCACAAACGTGTCCTGCGCAAGGTCGGCCGCCTCGTCCCTGCAGCCGAGCCGCCGGTACAGCCAGGCACGCAGCCAGCCGCTGTGGTCGCTGTACAGCGTGTGCGGAGAGTGAACCTGACTGGCGTCAGCGGCGGTCATGCAGATCCAAGGGACAGAGGTGATGTTGCCGGAATTATATTGAGAATAATTCTCAATACCAAACAATGTCACCCCTCTTACGTCACCCATCGCATGTAAACGCAAGGAATATCCGCGCAAAAAAATGTAAATAACAATACAAACAATTGATTATTGGCCGCAACTATCAATTAAAAACTGGACGTACGCACCGTTGCAGTGCACCCTGAGGCTGGACAGGTTCACCACGCAGGGCGCGCGTCAGTGTGTCTTGGCGTTTCTTCTTCAATTTTTTGTGGGGAGAAGGCAATGCGAGCATCACAAAGAGCGCAACGACCGGTTGGTTCATCGACGACTGCAACGACAGGCGCCCGTGCGCACGGACTGCCAAGCGTGCAGAAGCTGCGGGGCGCCGGCATCATCCTGGCGTGCTGCGCATGGGCGTGCACCGCTGGCGCGGACACCCTCACCGGCAATCTGCAATCCCAGATCCAGCTCACGGCCGGCTGCATGATTGCCGGCAGCTCCGGGGCGGCATCGGGGGTCAACTTCGGTACGCTGGACTTCGGCACACGGCCCAGCACCTTTACCGGCACGGTGCAAGCCTCGGCATCCGGCGGCGAGAGCGTGTCGGGCCCTACGCAGCTGGTGTGCTCGCCGGATGTGCTGGGCATCAGCATCCAGGTCGGCCCTGGCAATTACGCGGGCCTGGGCGGTGCCATCGGTGCCGGCACCCGGGCCATGCGCAACGGCAACACAGCGGCCTACATCCCCTACGACGTCTTCCGCGACTCCGGCCACACCCAGGTCTACCCGCTGGCCGCGGCCATCAACGGTATCGCGGTGCCCGCCAACGGCGCGGCGTTTCCGCTGCCGATCTACGGTCAGATCAACAAGACCGACCCCACGGCACTGCCAGCAGGCATGTACATGGATACGCTGCAGGTCACTGTGACCTACTGATTCTTTCGTGCCTCTTCCACCGTAGGGCACGGGTGGGACTTCCCACCACCCAGAGCCCCCCGGCAACACCACGGCTGCGCACGGCAGCCACAGGGAGATCCCGATGAAGAAAATCATGCAGGCCATTGCAGGGGTGAGGCTGCGCGCGAAGCACCTCACCAGTGCGCAAACACCGCTCCAGCTGGCGCGGGCATCGCGCCTGGCGCTGCTGGTGCTTCCAGCGGCTGCGCTGGCGGCCACCATCCCGACCAGCCCCACGTTCACGGTGTCGGCGTCGGTGGTGCGGGGCTGTGTGGTCTCCGGCAGCACCAGCCAGGTCAGCGGCATTGCGTTTGGCAGCATCAACTTCGGCAGCCACCCTGCGCTGCAGTCGGGCACCATGCAAACCATGGCCGGCAGCAGCATGGGAGGCCAGGCCAAGCTGGTGTGCACCCCTGGCACCGCCGTGCAGATCAGCATCGACGGCGGGCAACACGGACAGGGCGTGCAACGGCGCATGTCCAACGGCGCAGGCAAGTACGTCCCCTACAACCTGGATCTCGTGCAGGGCGCGCCAGCCCCGCTGGTGCCCAATGTGCCGGTGGGCCTGGTGATCGACGCCACGCCGCTGGCCCTGCCCGTGCGCGGCACCGTCACGCTGCCGGGCTCTACGGCCGCAGCGGGCATCTATGCGGACACCGTGCAGGTGACGCTGTCATGGTGAGCGCATTGACCACCGATGCCACCGTGCGCCCCTGGCGCGCCGCCGCGCGGTGGCTCTGCGCACTGGGGCTGGCCCTGGCCGCTGCGGCGCCCGTGAATGCCGCCACGCCGCTGATGATCTGGCCGGTAGACCCGATGATCACCGAGGAGCAGCAGGCCGTGGCCGTGTGGGTGGAAAACCGGGGCGTGGCCGCGGTGTCGCTGCAGGTGCGGGTCATGGACTGGAGCCAGACCGAAGGCGAGGAGTTTCTCTCGTCACAAAAAGAGGTCGTGGCAAGCCCCCCGATCAGCGTGATCCCGCCGGGCAAGCGGCAGATGGTCCGGCTGATCGCGTCGCAGCCCGTGCCACCCGAACTGGAAGTGGCCTACCGCGTGCTCATCGACGAGCTGCCTGCGCCCGATGACCAGTCCGGATCCCCCACACAGGATGAAACAGGCATGGGCATACGGCTCAAGGTGCGCTACGCCATCCCGCTGTTCGTGTACGGCCGCGGCGCGCAGCCATTCAGGGCCACGCATTCGCAGGCACAACGCGGCAGCAAGGGCAAGCCGCTGCCGCCGGACCTGACGTGGAACACGGTCAAGGACGGCAAGGCGCACCGCCTGGTGGTGCGCAACAAGGGCAAGGGGCACGCGCGCATCACGGCCGTGCGCTGGGGCACCCGGGCACCGCGGCCTGATGTGACCATCAATGAAGGCCTGATGGGCTATGTGCTGCCCAACAGCCTGATGCGCTGGGAACTGGAGGCGCCACCGCCCGGCGACCCGGTGCTCAAGGCCAACATCAACGGGCATGAGACCCTTGTGCCCCGTGGCGAGTAGTGAGCGCGCCTCCCTGTGGATCCGCGCCGGGCGTGCCCTGGTGGCCAGCAGCCTCGTGCCGGCGCAGATATCGGCCGGCACCTTGACGGCACCGGCCCCGCCCGCGGGCCACCCTGCTGCGGCACCGGTGCAGCATGCGCTGGCGGTGCCGCCCGCAGCGCCGTCCGCTGCACCGCCCCAGTCGCCGTGGGATGCACCTGCGACCGCGTGGCCGCCGCCTCCCGGCGCTTCGCTGCTGTACCTGGATGTGCAGATCAACGGGCAGCCCCAGGGGCAGCTGGTGGAGGTAGTGCAGAACGGGGACGATTTCGAGATCGAGGCCGAGACGCTGCGGCGCATGCACATCCACAACGCCCAGCCGCGCAACACGCGCCTGGCGGTGAACCGGCTGCCCGGTGTGTCGGTGGAATACGAGCCGCTCACCCAGCAGCTGTCGCTGACGGTGCCACCGCAGTGGCTGCCCATGCAGCGGCTGGCCGACGAGACGCCGCAGGAGTCGCCCGACAGCACCACCGGCAGCGGCTGGCTGCTGAACTACGACATCTACAGCACGCACTCGCGCAGGCACTCCCTCACATCGCTGTGGTCGGAGCAGCGGTACTTCAGCCCCGACGGAGTGGTCTCCAACACCGGGCTGGTGCGCCTGCAGGTGCGCGACGCCACCCGCGGGTATGTGCGCTACGACACGCGCTGGACGCGGACCGACACCGGCACCGCCACCGAGGCGATCTATGGCGACATCGTCAGCGGCTCCCTGCCCTGGAGCACGTCGGTGCGCCTGGGCGGTGTGCAGTGGTCGCGCAACTTCGGGGTGCGGCCCGACCTGGTCACCTATCCCCTGCCCCAGTTTGCCGGCCAGGCCGCGGTGCCGTCGGCGGTGGACCTGTTTCTCAACGGATTCAAGGCCTTCAGCAACCGGGTGGCGCCCGGTCCCTTCACGCTCAGCGAGATGCCGCTGGTCAGCGGCGCGGGCACCGCGTCGGTGGTCACCACCGACGCGCTCGGCCGGCAGGTGTACACCACCATCCCGTTCTATGTGCACCGCGAACTGCTGCGGCCCGGGTGGACGGACTATTCGCTGTCGCTGGGCGCGCTGCGCCGCGACTACGGCGTGCGCAGCTTCTCGTATGGTCGGCCCGTTGCCACGGGCGTGTACCGCCAGGGGCTGTCGGATGTACTCACGCTGGAGGCCCAGGCCCAGGTGGGCAAGGGCCTGGGCGTGGCCGGTGTGGGGGGGCTGGCGGGGCTGGGCATGATGGGCATCGCCAACGCGTCGATCACCCGCGGCTACACATCGCGCTCGGGCAGCGGCTGGCAGTACAGCGCCGGCTGGCAGTACAACACGCAGCGTGCTGGCATTTCGCTGCAGCAAAGCGGGCGCACGGCGCGCTTTGGCGATGCCAGCACCTACGCGGACGACGGCTATCAACTGCCCAGGAGAACCCGCCAGTTGAACCTGAGCTGGACGCTGGGCCGGGGGGCGGTGTCCGCAGGCTGGCTGGACACACGCGACGCCCGCAGTGAGCGCAGCCGCATCGCGTTTGCCAGCTACAGCACGCCGCTGCGCGGCAACACCTACCTTACCGTGACGGCCGGGCGCACGCTGGAGACCGGCGAGAACCAGTTGCGCCTTCAGTTGACGTACTTTCTGGGTGACAACGCCAGCGCGCAGCTGGCGTCCGGCAAGACCCGCGGCTCGACCCAGACCTATGCCAGCTACCAACGCTCGCTCCCCACGGAAGGCGGATGGGGTTGGAACGCGTCGCACACGCTGTCGGGGGGGCCCGAGCGCTACGGCCAGGCCTCTGTGCAGTACCGCAACGCCACGCTCGCGGTGGAAGGCGGCGTGAGCACGAGCGCGGGCCAGACCATGCAGTGGGGAGGACTGGCCGGGTCGCTCGGGGTCATCGACGGGCACGTGTTTGCGGCCAACCGGGTGCACGACGGCTTCGCGCTGGTGTCCACGCAGGGCATGCCCGACGTGCCGATCATGTACGAGAACCAGCTGGCGGGCTACACCAACGCCCAGGGCTACCTGCTGGTGCCCAGCGTGCCCGCCTACTACCCCGGCCGTTACGCCGTGGACCCGCTGACGCTGCCGCCCGATGTGGACATCCCGGCGCTGGAGCGGCGCATGGCGGTGTCGCGCAACGCGGGCATGCTGGTGCAGCTGCCGGTGCTCAAGATGCGCACCGCCACCATCACCCTCGTCGACCAGGACGGCAAGCCCGTGCCCGCCGGCAGCGCCGTGCACCACGCGCCCGGCGGCATGCACACCGTGGTGGGCTGGGACGGCGTGGTGTACCTCACCGTGCTGCATCCCCGCAATCAGCTGACGGTGCGCACCCCCGAAGGCACCGAGTGCCGGGCTGAATTCAGCGAGGCCGACTACACCGCGGCCCGCGACCTCGTCGTGCCCTGCTCGAAGCCCGCAGCCGGTGCGCAGAAAGGAGCCCCCCGTTGACCCGACCCGACACCCTGCCGGCGCCGCCGCCCACCACCACAGAGCCGTCCATCGACCCGATGGCCGCGCAGACGCCTCCCGGCAACCCTCGCACGCCATCTGCCAACGGAGCGTGGGTCACCCGATGCCCAGGGCATGTTCTGCGCAAGGCCTGTTCAACGCGCTGGCGCGGCCTGGGGCTGGCAGCGGTCCTGGCGATGTGCTCGCTGCAGGCCGCAGCCGTGTGCACCCCGGTGGAGAGCAGCGGCGTGCTCGGATCGCACCCGTCGCAGCGCGTGCGCACGGGCTCGCCCATCACATCCACCGCGGAGTTCCGGTTTGGTTGCGGCACCGTGGTGCTGGCCCTGCTGTCGGCCCCCACGCTGAAGGCCAAGATCACCACGCCGGTCACGGGCCTGACCCTCAAGAACACCACCAACAGTGCCATCACCGTGCCCTACGAGATCGCCCCGGTGGGCGGCGGTACCTACACGCCGGGGCTGCTGATCCTCGACCTCAACAACACCAACGTGGTGTCCTTGCTGAGCAACAACCAGGCGATCATCGGCATCAAGATCAGTACGCTCACGGGCGCCAACGTGCCCGCCGGTACCTACACCGACAACATCACCGTGAACTGGACGTACGCCAACATCTGCGAAGGCGTCGCGGTGGGCAATGCCTGCGTGGGCAACCTGCGCACGGGCAGCACGGACCGCACCATCACTGTCACGCTGGTGGTCACGAACGACTGCACCATCACAGCACCCAACGTGCAGTTCGGCTCGGCACCGCTGCCCAGCGCCTTCGGCACCGTCTCGCAGAGCATCACGCTGCTGTGCACCAAGGGCATCACCTACACGGTCGGGCTGGACATGGGTTCCTACGCCAGCGGCGCGCGGCGCCAGATGGCCAGCGGTGTCAACCGGCTGCAGTACAACATCTTCAAGCAGGACCAGTCGGTCTGGGGGCCACTGGCCGGCGCACGCGTGTCCAGCCTGGGCGTGGCCGACGGGCTCACGCCCCAGGTGATCCCGTACACCGCCACCATCTATGCCGACCAGCCCGCCGTACCGCAAGGCAGCTACAGCGACAGCGTGAAGGTGGATGTGCAGTTCTGAGGGCTGCGCCGTACAGAACTCATTACAAGGCGTTCGAACCGCAGCACAATATCCACACCGATGTCGGCCAACGCATCCGCACAACGCCCGTGCCCCCCTGCATCATGCTGGCCGGACCCACCCAGATTGCAAAGAAGGAGAACTCCATGAAAGACCCGGCTCTTCGGAAACACGCCTGGCTGCTGTGCCTGCCCTTGCTGGTGAATCCGCTGGCCGCGCAGGCCCAGGACCCACTGGTGGATCTGCGCTCCAACGGCAGCTACACCTCCTACCGCCTTCCAGACGACACCACCCAGGTGGACCTGGTGGAGCAGACGCAGGGGGCCTGCCGCTTCAACCGCACCTGGGGCTACGACCTCACCAACCGCGAGCTGTGGACCAATGGCGGCTGCGGCGGGCGGTTCAAGGTCTCGCGCAGCTATGCCTCAGGCAACAACAATGGCAGCGGCTCCAACGCCGGTGCCGCGGTGGCCGCCGTGGCAGCCATTGCGGGCATCGCCCTGCTGGCCAATCACAACCGGCACGACGACGACCGGCGCCCCGAGTACCCGGACCCTGGCTACGGCGGCCGGGGTGGCGAGATCCGTGTGGACGGGCGCCTGTGCCTGGATGTGAGGGGCGGCAAGTTCCAGCCCGGCACCACGCTGCAGGTGTATGAATGCAACGGCACCGCATCCCAGCGGTTCGCAGTGGGACGCGGGGGCGAGATCCGCGTGCGCGACCTGTGCGTAGATGTGGACCGCGGCGACCCGCGCGATGGCGCGCGGGTGGTGCTGTGGTCCTGCTCGGGCTCCCGCAGCCAGAGCTGGACGTCGCGCGGCGGCCAGATCGTGAGCAACCTCAACGGCAAATGCCTGGACGTCGAAGACGGCCGCGTGCGCCAGGAAGCCGCTGCCATGGTGTGGTCCTGCAACCGCAGCCCCAGCCAGCGCTGGTGGTGGTAAACAAGGGAGACAAGCACCATGAAAAGCCCCCAGACCATGACCCATTCCTCCCTTCATGCGGCGCGCGCAGGTCGCGCAGGTCGCGCAGGTCTCGCAGGTCTCGCAACGGAGCTGCGCACCGGTGCGCTCGCGATTGCGATTGCGGCACTGTGGTTGGCACTGTCCGGCACAGCGCGTGCTGCCGACACCCCTGTGTCGTCGCCCGCAGTGCCACCACGCCCCGCCGCCGCCGCGCCAGGCCATGCGCACGGCCACAAGGCGCCCGCCAAGCCCCGCGGGCAGCGGCTGCAGGCCATCTGCTCGGCCGCCGATCTGAACCATGATGGCAGCGTGTCGCTCGACGAGTTCCACCAGGACATCGTGCAGAGCTGGCACAGCCTCTCGCCCGACGCCACCGGCTACGTGCAGCTGGCCGACCTGGCCCAGGTGCCCCGCATGGGCAAAGGCCGCCTGAAACGCCTGGCGGCCAGCGACAAGGACGGCGACGGCAGGCTGTCGTTCAAGGAAGTCGTCGAAACCCGCATGGCCTATTTCGAAGCTGCGGACAAAGACCAGAACGACGCGTTGTCGATCGAGGAATGCGTGGCCTACGAGCGCCAGCGGCGCGACGCGAAACCGTAGGCCACTGCGGCGGGCACGGCGGCCCGCCGGACAAACGTGCGACGCCCCGGGGGTGACGGGCTGCGCGGGCCGAACCTGCCCCTGCCGGTGGACAGCGCGGGCCGCTACAGACTGATCGGCGGCTCGAATGCTGTGCGGGGTCGGGCCCGCCGGGAAAGCCGTGCGTGCAACCTGCTGATACGTTGCCACACAACGGCGCTGCCTCCATGCGCTGCGTGGCACGGATAATCGGCGGATTCCCAGCAGCGCCCTGCGGTGCTGTGCCCACCGGCACCCCATCCACATCGTCAGCAGATCAGCGGCAGGCCGCAAGGGCTTGGCCCCACATCGCGCCCACCGCCCACCGCCCATTGCGTCCACCCATGCCCCAGGCTTTTCGAAACACCTTTCTGACCTTGCGTGACCTGGTCGCCTCGGCAGGCCCGCTGGCCTTCCTGGCGGTGGGACTGTTGATACTGGCGTACTGGTGGCTCAACCCCAACCCGCCCAAGACGGTCACCCTGGCCACCGGCCCTGCGCAAAGCGCGTACGAGGAATTCGGCAAGCGCTACCAGAAGGCGCTGGCGGCCGACGGCATCGAGGTCGTGCTGCTGCCCAGCGACGGTTCTTCGCACAACCTGCAGTTGCTGCGCGACGGCAAGGCGGACGTGGCGTTTGTGCAGGGCGGCACGGCCCAGTTGCTGCCCGACGATGCGGACCAGCTCGTGTCGCTGGGCAGCCTGTTCGTGGAACCAGTCTGGCTGTTCTACCGCACCGATTCCGCCGAGCGCGCCTACAACACGCCCCGGCTCGACAGCCTGCGCCAGTTGCGCGGCTGGCGGGTGAACGTAGGCTCGGACGGCAGTGGCGTGCCCAAGCTGATGGAGACGCTGCTGGAGGCCAACAAGGTCGAGCCGGGCACGGTGAAGATGACGCGACTCGAGCAAACCCCCGCCACCGTGGACTTTTTGGCGGGCCGGCTGGACGCGCTGGTGTTTGCCTCGGCGCCTGAATCGCTGATGGTGCAGATGCTGCTGCAGACCCCGGGCGTGCAGCTGCTCGATTTTGCGCAGCACGAGGCCTATGCCCGCCGGTTTCCGTTTCTCACGCCCGTGACCCTGCCGCGTGGTGTGGTCGACCTGGCCACCAATGTGCCGACACGCGACGTGCGCCTGGTGGCATCCACCACCTCGCTGCTGGCCCGCGACGGCACGCACCCTGCGCTGCTCACGCTGTTCGCGCAGAACGCGCAGAAGCTGCACGGAGGCTCCGGCTGGTTCAACCGTGCGCGGGAGTTTCCCAACTCGCGCGCGAGCGAGCTGCCCATCGCCAAGGAAGGCGACCGCGCCATGAACGAGCCGGTCCCCATGCTGCAGCGCTATCTGCCGTTCTGGATCGCCAATCTGATCGACCGCATGTGGCTGGTGATGGGCATCTTGCTGGCCGTGATGCTGCCCCTGTCGCGTGTGGTGCCGCCGCTCTACCAGTTCCGCGTGCGGTCGCGCGTGTTCCGCTGGTACGGTCGGCTGCGCGAGATCGAGAACGACATGGAAGCCGGCCGGTCGCACCCTGCCGACCTGCTCACGGCCCTGGACGCCCTGGAGGCACAGGCCGAGAAAGTGAGCGTGCCTTTGTCCTATGCGGACGAGCTGTACGCACTGCGCAGCAACATCCACCTGATCCGCAAGAAACTGCTGCGGCTGCAGGCAGGCGGCCACCCTGCAACCTTGCCAGCATCGAGCGCACCGGGCGAACCACGGGAAGCAGGCGTATCGAAGGTGCAGGACGATGCGAAAGATTCCGCGGGTGCAGCATCCGCAGCGACCGGGCCAGCACCGCAGCATCCTTGAGCCTTCGGAGCTCTGGCCACCCCGGCGCTGAGCGCGCCAGCAGGGCCGGTAGTTCCCCCACCCCCGCGAGGGGGGTGCTCAGCGCCCCTTGGTGGCCGGCTTGCCGCCAGGCGACAGGGGCGCAGACTTGGACAGGGGTGCAGACCTAGACAACGGCGCCATTTTGGAGCTGGAGGGCGCGCGGGACGAGGACGACCGGCGGGGATCCCCGCCCGCGTCCGCCCCGGCGGCGTCCATGCTGCGAGCGCTAGCGGGCTTGGCGGCCGGCGCGGGGATCACCTTGAGGGAACCTTCCGCCGCCAGCTTGTCACGCATGCGGCGTGTCATGGACTGCGTGCTGGCATCCGGCGCCGTGAACAGGAACAGCGTGCCGTGCGGGCTGCACCAGGTGAGCTGGGTGCGCACCACGCGGCCGTTGGTCACGAGTTCCACCCAGGCGCCGATCACAAAGTCGGCATACGGGTCAGGCAATGCGTCGACGGGCGCCTGTGCGCTGTCCTGCGGCGGCTCGGCCGCTTCGGGTGGCGCGGGTTCTTCCTGTGCAGCCGCGTCGACGGCAGGCGCGGCCTCGGGCACTGGTTCCGGTTCGGGCCTGGCGGCGGGGGCCGCAGGCGCCTTCTCGAACGCTTCCTGGTGCAAGCCGACCAGTCGCTGCAGCAGTGCGCTCGTCTGCACTGCCGGATAGCCAATGGTCTTGAGGCCCTTGCGCAGCTTGGCCAAGAGGCCGGGGATGGAGTCGTTCAGACGGTCCGGGTCTTGCCGGGTCAGGTCCGGTTGCGAGCTCCACAGCAGCACGGGCACCAGCGCCAGATAGCCACCCGGGTCGTCGTCCTCGGACTCGGCAGGCTTGAGCACCTGGGCCAGCGCCACCACGTCGGCCCACGGGCCCGCGGCGAAGTCGAGGATGTCGGCAGGCACGTTGCCCACGTCGGCCAGTTTGCGGATGTCGGCGGCGATCTTTTCGGCCAGCATCTCGCGCTGCTCTGCATGCAGCAGCGCTTTCTGCTGCGCCTCCTGGTGCGCCTTGAGTTTTTTCTCCTGCGTGTCCCAGGCCGACTGCAGGGCCTTCAGGACCGTGTCGAAAGGCCCGGCGTCCTTGATGTCGGACGTGGCCAGGTGATCGACCGCGCCCTTGACCAGGCGCATGAAGCTGCTGAAGCCCGGCGCCGTCTCGGCCGTGAAAGCCAGGCTACGCTGCGTCAACTCGTCGAGCAGGCGGCGGGCCGGGTGGCTGCTTTCCGTGAAGAAGCGGCCGTCATGCAGCACCAGTTGTTTGAGCGCGGGCTCCAGCGTCTGCACCGCTTTTTGTACTGGCGGGAGCAGGCGGGCGTCCTGGGCGATGTTGAACATCATGCGCCCCACGACTTCGGTCGCCACGGCGGTGGACTGGGCGGCCCCGTCCATGGGCATGGTGGCATACACCACGGGCGCCACGCCCGGCGGCAGGCGCCAGCCGGAGAGCGGCACGGGCAGCGACCCCGGCTGGCTCATGCTGACCGCTCCGGCGGCACCGCCGCCGGCAAGGCGGCCGACCAAGCGCTCCAGCTGCGCCATGTCCTCCATCGCCTCGGCCGCTGCACCCGCAGGATAGTAGGCGGGGCCCGTGCCCGAGGGCACGCCGGCGCCATGGTGCACCGCGTTGGCGGGCATCGTGGGCTGCATCGGCATCGCCCCTGCGGGCACTGCGGCGACAGGCATCGCACCGTAGGCGCGCGGATCGAACGGGTCGCCCCCCGCCAGCATCTGGCGCAGGATGCCCACCGTCAACAAGGCTTCTTCGGCCGCAGGGACCATGCCGCCCTGCTGGGAGTCGCCGCTCCAGCCGGTGGACGGGCCCATGGTGCTGCGCCCGTAGCCACCGCTGGACGGGTCGCCCATCGGTGCATTCATGGACTGGCCGTAGCCAGAATAACCACTGCCATACCCTGTGCCCGGACCGCCATAGCCGGTGCCGTACCCCGTCCCGGCATACCCCGGGCCGGCGCCGCCACCTGCTCCGCCCCGCCCAGCGCCTGCCGGCGTGCCGAGCACGGCGTAACCCACGGGCTGAACCCCATGCTCGCGAAGGCTGGCGGCGGTGCGCCGGTATTCTTCGACCAAGAGCTTGCCCAGCAGATCGCGCATGTGCTGCATCCACAGCTGGCGCACCTCGGGCGACACCCCGGTGTCGCCCACGACCTGCTGCAGCGCGCGGATATAGCTTTCGGGCCGCAACGGGTTGCGTTCCGGTTGAACGCTGCGCAGGCCCTGCGCAGAGCTCACCAGGGTGTTGAGCTCGGCCAGCACGGCGTCGGTAGCGTGCAGGGCCGATTGCTGCGCCTTGGACAGCTCGACCTGCGCCTGCATCTCGTTCTCGTCCATGAGCGAGAGCTCGCCGAAGTCCATGCCGGTGTCTTCGGCCGTGCTGCGGCCTTTGCCAATGGACGGGCCCTCGGCAAAAGTCTCCAGCAGCGCCATGGAATAGCCCTTGACCAGGGCCGCTTCGTGCTGGTTCAGCAGGCGCAGACTGTCACTGACGAGGTTGCGCTGCTGGATGTTGCGGACGCTCGACTCTTCCTCGGTCAAGGCTCCCTGGGTCACCTTGACCAGCTGTTGCATCAACGCTTCGCCCCCGCGCACGGCGTTGACGACGCAGGCACGGAACACGGTTCTCGACTGAGACGCAGGCTGGGACATGGTGGGGAAGAATCGGGCGACAGGTTTCCAGATGCAATCCTACTTGACCTGAAAGCTTATTTCAGGTCTTGGAACCAGCTCCTGATGGCTTATTTCAGTGCTTTGTAGCGCATGCGCTTGGGTTTGGCGCCTTCTTCACCCAGTCGCTTCTTCTTGTCGGCTTCGTACTCCTGGTAATTGCCGTCAAAGAACGTCCACTGGCTGTCACCTTCGGCCGCCAGGATGTGGGTGGCAATCCGGTCGAGGAACCAGCGATCGTGGCTGATTACCAACATGGTGCCGGCGAACTCGAGCAGCGCATCTTCCAGCGCCCGCAGGGTTTCCACGTCCAGGTCGTTGGACGGCTCATCGAGCATGAGCACGTTGCCGCCCGCAATCAGGGTCTTGGCCAGGTGCAGGCGTCCGCGTTCGCCCCCGGACAGCATGCCCACCTTCTTTTGCTGGTCGCTGCCATTGAAGTTGAACCGGCCGCAGTAGGCGCGGCTGGCCATCTGGAACTTGCCGACGTTGAGGATGTCCAGGCCGCCCGAGACGTCTTCCCACACGGTCTTGTCGTTGGACAAATCGTCACGGTGCTGGTCCACGAAAGCCATCTTGACGGTGGACCCGATGACGACTTCGCCCGAGTCGGGCTTTTCCTTGCCAGCGATCAGCTTGAACAGCGTGGACTTGCCCGCGCCGTTAGGGCCGATGATGCCGACGATGGCACCCGCAGGGATGTTGAAGCTCAGGTTGTCGATCAGCACGCGGTCGCCGAAGGACTTGGTGACGTTCTTGAACTCGATCACCTGGCTGCCCAGGCGGTCGGCCACGGGGATGAAGATTTCGTTGGTTTCGTTGCGCTTTTGGTATTCGAAGTCGCTCAGTTCTTCAAAGCGGGCCAGACGGGCCTTGCTCTTGGCCTGGCGGGCCTTGGGGTTCTGGCGCGACCATTCCAGTTCCTTCTTCAGGGCCTTGGCGCGGGCTTCTTCACCCTTTTGCTCGGCTTCCAGGCGGGCGCCCTTCTGGGTCAGCCAGTCGGAATAATTGCCCTTGTAGGGAATGCCGGAGCCACGGTCGAGCTCCAGAATCCATTCGGCGGCGTTGTCGAGGAAGTAGCGATCGTGGGTGATGGCCACCACGGTGCCGGAGTAGCGCTGCAGGAACTGTTCGAGCCAGTCGACCGATTCGGCGTCCAAGTGGTTGGTGGGTTCGTCGAGCAGCAGCATGTCGGGCTTGGACAGCAGCAGGCGGCACAGCGCCACGCGGCGCTTTTCACCACCGGAGAGAACGCCGATGTTGGCGTCCCATGGGGGCAGGCGCAGGGCGTCGGCCGCGATTTCCAGCTGGTGCTCGGAGTCCGTACCCGCCGTGGCGATGATGGCTTCCAGCTCTGCCTGCTCGGCGGCCAGCGCATCGAAGTCGGCATTTTCTTCACCGTACGCGGTGTAGACCTCTTCGAGGCGTGCCTTGGCGGCGAACACCTTGCCCATGCCGGCTTCCACGCTTTCGCGCACGGTCTGGGTGGGGTCCAGCTGGGGCTCCTGGGGCAGGTAGCCGATGTTCAAGCCCGCCATCGGGATGGCTTCGCCCTCGATTTCCTTGTCCAGGCCCGCCATGATCTTGAGCAGCGTGGACTTGCCGGAGCCGTTGGTCCCGAGCACGCCGATCTTGGCGCCGGGGAAGAAGCTCAGGGAGATGTCTTTCAGGATTTGCCGCTTGGGCGGCACGATCTTGCCGACGCGGTTCATGGAGAAAACGTACTGCGCCATTACATGGACCTCCGCGAGCACAGCGAGTGAAGGCCGCCGACGGCAGACCGTTGTTTCGACAAAACGTATTGGGACATGGGGTGTCTAACCTGCAAAAGTGAGCAGAAATTCTGCGTGCAAACCGAGATTATCAGGCCATGCGACAATACGCTTCGTGACGGGCTCCAGTTGCCCGCTGCATCAGCACGCTGCTGGGGACGAAGGAAGCACCCAAACTTCCGGGCTCCCACTCATGAACCTCATCGGCTTGAGACTGGCTCGGCAACCTCCGGTTGCACGACAGGCCGATACCAGCGCCCCGGATGGGCGCATTCAACGACATGACATTTGACGAACTGAACCTGGCTCCTGCCATCCTGAAGGCCGTGCACGAAACGGGCTACGAAACCCCCACGCCCATTCAGGCCCAGGCCATCCCCGCCGTGCTCGCAGGCCACGACCTGCTGGCCGGCGCGCAGACCGGCACCGGCAAGACTGCTGCGTTCACCCTGCCCCTGCTGCACCGCCTCTCGCAAGGTGCTGCGCCCAAAAACAAGTTCGGCGGCAAGGGCATCCGCGCCCTGGTGCTGACGCCCACCCGCGAGCTCGCCGCCCAGGTGGAAGAGTCCGTGCGCGAATACGGCAAGTACCTCGACATCAACTCCACCGTCGTCTTCGGCGGCGTGGGCATGAACCCGCAGATCGACCGCATCAAGCGCGGCGTGGACATCCTGGTGGCCACGCCCGGCCGCCTGCTGGACCTGCAGCAACAGGGCTTCCTGGACCTGTCGACCGTGCAGGTGCTGGTGCTCGACGAAGCCGACCGCATGCTGGACATGGGATTCATCCACGACGTGAAGAAGGTGCTGGCGCTGGTGCCGCGCGACAAGCAGAGCCTGCTGTTCTCGGCCACCTTCAGCGACGAGATCCGGGACCTGGCCAATACCCTGCTCAAGAACCCCCAGAGCATCCAGGTCACCCCGAGCAACACCACGGTGCAGCGCATCACGCAGGTGATCCACCCAGTGGGCCGCGGCAAGAAAAAGCAGGTGCTGCTGCACATCATCCAGCAGCACAACTGGAGCCAGGTGCTGGTGTTCACCCGCACCAAGTTTGGCGCCAACAACGTGGCCGAGTTCCTGACCAAGAACGGCGTGAACGCCATGGCGCTGCACGGCAACAAGAGCCAGAGCGCCCGCACGCAGGCCCTGGCCGGCTTCAAGAGCGGTGACATCCGCGCCCTGGTGGCCACCGACATCGCCGCGCGCGGCATCGACATCGACGAGCTGCCGCACGTCGTGAACTACGAAATCCCGAACGTCTCGGAAGACTACGTCCACCGCATCGGCCGCACGGGCCGCGCCGGCAACAGCGGTGAAGCCGTGAGCCTGGTCTGCATGGACGAAGAAGGCTTCATGATGGACATCGAGCGCTTCACCAAGCAGCAGATTCCCGTGCAGGTCATCGAAGGCTTCGGCCCCGACGCCGGTGAAAAGGCCGAGCCCATCGCCATGGGCCGCCAGACCATCTGGGGCGGCGCAGGCAAGCCCCCGAGCCGTGACGTGATGCAGGCTGCCGCCAAGGCCGCCCGCAGCGAAATGATGGAACGCATCCGCACCAACAAGGCCGGCCAGGGTGCTGGCGGCGGTGGTGGTGGTGGTGGCGGCGGCGATCGCGGCCCCCGCCCTGCGGGTGGCGGCAACGGCGGCGGCCGTGGTGGCCGCGCTGGCGGCGGCGCCAGTGCCGGCGCCGGCGGTGGTGGCGGCAACAACGGCCCGCGTGGCGGCCGTGCCGGTGGTGGTGGCGGTGGCGGAGCACGCGCCGGCGGCCAGGCACCTGCACGCGGCCGCTCCGGCGGTGGTGGTGGCGGCTACGGCGGTGGCGGTGCGCCCCGCTACGACGACTCGCAACCTCCCCGCCCTGACGCCCACCTGGGCACGCATTCGGGCCATAGCAACCCGGGGCATCGCGCTTCCGGCCATGGCGCGGGCGGCCAGCCCGACCCGATGCGCACCAGCGTGGACAGCATGGGCGGCGGCCGCCGTGGCGGCGGTTATCGTGGTGGCAACGGTGGAGGAGGCGGCTATGGCGGAGGCGCGGGTGGCGGTGGTGGCCGGGGCAACGGGCCTCGTGGGCCAGGCGGTCCTCGCGGATCTTTTAACCGCTGATCCATCCCGTTCAGCGGACGCGGCAGCACCGGCACCCCCTGCGGTGCATGTGCTGCATGCCCAGGGCCGGCGCGCGCCAGCGCTGAGCCACCCACGGCTGCACCTGCACGCCGTGGACTTTGCGGCCCTGCCCGCCTTGCCGCCCGTGGATGATGTCTACATCACGCTGGGCACCACCATCGCCGCGGCAGGCAGCCAGAGCGCCTTTCGGGCGGTCGACCACGACGCCGTGCTGGCCACTGCCCGCGCCGCGCGCGCGGCCGGCGCCACACGCTGCGGCGTGGTCACGGCCATGGGTGCCAACCCGCATTCGCGCATCTTCTACAACCGGGTCAAGGGCGAGGTCGAACGCGACCTGCAGGCCCTGGGCTTCGAGACCCTGGTGATCGCGCGCCCCTCCCTGCTCATCGGCGAGCGGACGGCCCTGCAACAGGCGCCGCGCCGTGCGGAATCGTTGTCCATCACGCTGTTTCGCTGGCTCGACCCCGTCCTGCCGGCGCGCTACCGTGCCCGCCCGGGCGCGGATGTGGCCCACGCGCTGGTGCATGCCGTACAGTCACTCCCAGCCGGCCTGCATGTGCTCTCTGGCCACGCGCTGCAACCCATGGGCTGAGCCGCTCCGGCTTTGTGCGGGGTGCACGCATCCTTTGCCCCATCCCGCTCACCGCCATGCGCCCCAACGACATTCCAGTTCCGCTGGCCACCCTGATGGTGGCCACCTGCAACGTGCTGAACCTGGCCAACCCCGGGCGCATGTTCTATGACAACCAGGACCCGTATACCCAGGCCGAGTTCGACCGCAAGCTCACCTGGCTCGGAGACCGGTTTCGCACCCTCAACGCCGATGTGCTGGCAGTGCAGGAGGTCTGGGACGATGCGGCCTTGAAGGGCGCTATAGGCCGCAGCGGCCTGCGCTATGACTTCGTGGCGGTGCCCGGTGCCGAGAACAACGGGGCAGTCCATGGCGGTGGCGCCCAGGGCACGCCGCGCGTAGGCATCGCCACGCGGCTGAAGGTGGACGCCCTGCAGTCGTTCGCAGAGTTTCCGCCAGGTTTCGAGGTCGATGTGCCTGGCCTGGGCCGGCACTTGCGCTTCGAGCGCCCTCCCCTGGTCGTCACCTTGCACATGAAGCATGGACAGACGCTCAACGTGCTCACCGCCCACCTCAAGTCGAAGCGGCCCAAGTTCCTGCAGGATGCGCAAGGCCACCCGCTGGAGGACCGCAGCGACCCCAAGGTGATGGCCCTGGCTTCGCTGCGCTCGCTGATCATGCGCGGGGCCGAGGCCATGGCGCTGCGCTGCCTGGTGATCGACCTGCTGCACCGCACCAGCGTGCCCCTGGTGGTGTTGGGCGACTTCAACGACACGCCCGACAGCGTCACCACGCAACTGATCTGCGCCACCAACGAGATCGCCTACGACCGCGGCGCGCGGGACGTGGCCCTGTTCAATGCCTATGAACTGCAAGGAGACGCCGCGCTCAAGAAAGATGTCGCGTACTCGCACATCCACCAGGGCTCGCCCAGCGTGCTGGACCAGATCCTGGTCAGCGAGGAGTTCCTGCACAACGGCCGCAACAGCATCGGCGACGTGCGCCGGGTCGACTACTTCAACGACCATCTGCACGAAGGGCGTGACCGCTCCCGGTCCGACCACGGCTTTGTGCGGGCCCTGTTGCGCCTGAGGATGCAGGCAGACGCACGGCAAGACACAGCGGCGGCCGGCGGCGTACCGCCCGACAGGCCGCAGGCGCACTCTCCCGTGCCCCAGGCCACCACAGCAGCATCCTCTGCCGCGGCACCCGGGCCATCCATGCCGCCTCCTCCTTTTGATCCCGTGACGAAGCCATAGGGCGGCCGGGCACGACCGAGCTGTCAACCACAGGTTTGCAACGGGATGTACGCTGACACCGGAGCGGGCAGGTGCGCAGGTAACATCGCCGTAACAAAGCCGCCCAGCGGCCCCACTGGCAAAACCACCATGACCATGCACACCTTCTTCCGGCGCACGCGCGGCGCGGAGCCCCAACCCTTCTCCGCCTGGTCGCCGCAGACGCCCTGGAAGATCTCTGCCATTCTGGCGGCGGTACTGCTGACGGCATGCTCCAGCACGCCGCTGCCGCCCTGGCCTTCCACACCCACAGCGCGGCCCAATGCGCCAGCCCCGCTGCCCAGCCGCGCCCAGAAAGGCACGGTGGTGCCTGCACCGCTGGGTCAGGCAACGGCGCCCCGGCCAACGCAGCCCCTCGGCCCAAGCCAGGGCGTGGTGGCGAGCCCGCTGCCGCCGCCCGCTCCGCTGGTGGTGCAGAACGACGGCCCGATGTCGCCACCCTACGGCGCGGCGGTGGCGGCCCAGTTCCCCGACCCCGCGGTGGCCTACGCTACGCCGGGGCTTGCCGCAGACCGCAGGGCTTTCACCACGAACGCAGAGCTGGCGCAGTGGCTGCAGTCGCTGGACGACCCGGCGCAGCGCGGTGCCACCCGCACCCGGTTGCTCAATCTGGGCATGTCGCAGCGCGGCGAACCCATCCTGGGCCTGCTGGCCACGCGCGCCGCGGGCACGTCCCCTGCGCAGCTGGACAACAGCGGCCGCCCCACGGTCGTTCTGATCGGCCAACAGCACGGCGATGAACCCGCAGGGGCCGAAGCATTGCTCGTCATCAGCCGCGAGCTGACCCAGGGGTTGCTGGAGCCTTTGCTCGACCGCATCAACGTGGTGATCATTCCCCGCGCCAACCCTGACGGAGCCGCGGCGGGCACACGGGTCACGGCCAACGGCGTGGACATGAACCGCGACCACCTGCTGCTGAACACCCCCGAGGCACGTGCCCTGGCCGGCGTGGTGAATGAGTACCGCCCCATCCTGGTGGTGGACGCGCACGAATACACCGTGGCGGGCCGCTATCTGCAGAAGTTCAATGCCATCCAGCGCTACGACACGCTGCTGCAGTACACCACCACGGCCAACTACCCTGAGTTCCTCACCAAGGCATCGCAGGAGTGGTACCACCAGCCCATGGTGGCCGCACTCAAGGCCCAGGGCCTGACCAGCGACTGGTACTACACCACCTCCAACAACCCCGACGACAAGCGCATCTCCATGGGGGGCACGCAACCCGACACCGGCCGCAATGTGAACGGACTGAAGAACGCGGTGAGCCTGTTGATCGAAACGCGCGGCGTGGGCATTGGCCGCATGCACATCCAGCGCCGGGTGCATTCGCAGGTCACCGCCATCGCCAGCGCGTTGCGCAGCACCGCCGAGCGTGCCGCCAACCTGGAGCAGGTGCGTTCCTTCGTGGCGCGCGACATCAGCGCGCAGGCCTGCCGTGATCAGGTTGTGATCGAGGCTGCAGCCACCCCCACCCAGCGCGAGCTGGAGTTTCTGGACCCCGACACCGGGGCGGTGCGCCCCATCCGCGTCGAGTGGAACTCCTCGCTCACGCTGCGTCCCACCAAGACCCGCGCCCGGCCTTGCGGCTATTGGCTGTCGGCCAGCTCCACCGCCGCCGTGGAGCGCCTGAAACTGCTGGGACTGCAGGTGATGCGCGTGGCCGAACCTGGCTCTGCCCTCGCCGACACCTACCGCGAAACCTCGCGCGAGTCCGGCGACCGGCAGGATGTGACCGGCACCATCGCCGGAGGCACCGGCATCGTGCGCGTGCAGGTGGCCCCTATGCGCAGCGCGATCGACGTGCCTGCCGGCAGCTTCTACATCCCGCTGAACCAGCCACGCGCCAACCTGGCGGTGGCGGCGCTGGAGCCGGACACGCAGAACAGCTACTTTGCCAACCGCTTGATCGACGACCTGGGCCAGACCGCGCGCATCATGAGCAACCCGTCGCTGGTGTTTGAAGAAACGGATTGAGGCGACAGCCGCTGCCTCAGGCTCATGCTCGGGCTCGGGCTGTGCAGATGGGCTGGGCCTCATATCGGGCTTGAGCGTGTGACCACGGGCAGTTTGGCAGGCCGCGCCCAGCGCGTTGTTGTGCCGGGGTGTCGACTCTGCACGCACCAGTGCCCCCCAGCCTACTGCAGCGGGCCAGTCGCAGCAGACCCATACCCAATCGCTATTTCTCCACTCAGCTATCTATTAGATAGCATAAAACAGCCACCCATCCAGCGGTAGCACGGCTTTTGGCAGATATTCAGATGCGGCTGTGCAGCGCCGCGGGGGCCGTCGCCCGGGCGCGGCGTGTCTCTGTGCGCTCCACGACGTAGCGCGACATGGCCTGGGCCAGCGCCTCGTCGGCCAGGAACACCGCACTGTCGCACTCCTGCGTGAGCCGACGGGCCTCGTCGCTGTTGTGGCTGCGCACCACGGCTTCGATGTGGGGGTTGAGCGTGCGCGCCGTGCCGATGATCTGGCGCACGTTCAAGGTGTCCGGCGTGGCGATCACCAGCATCGCCGCGCGTGCAATGTGTGCCTGGATGAGCACGGCCGGGTCCACCGCATCGCCAAACACGGCCGCCACGCCGGACTCCCGCAGCGACTCCACCAGTTCGCGGTTCTGCTCCGCCACCACGTAGGGAATGTCGTTGGCCGCCAGAGCCGCCGCCACCCGGCGCCCGACCCGGCCGTAGCCCACCAGCACCACCTGCCGCGCCAGATAGCGCGAATCGGTGGTCATGGGCAACTCGGCCAGCGGGTCGTCCCGCTGCTCCAGCCGCCGCGCCAGTGCGGAGCGAGCCCGCAGCCAGTCCTGCAGCGGCGCAATCGCGCGAAAGAGCATCGGGTTCAGCGCCATCGAGATCAAGGCGCCCGCCAGCACCAGGCTGGCACCTTCGGCCGGCAACAGGCCCAGTGACGAACCCAGCGCCACCAGGATGAACGAAAACTCGCCGATCTGCGCCAGGCTGGCAGACACCGTCAGCGCCGTATTGAGCGGGTAGCGGAAGGCCAGCACCAGGGCGGCTGCCGCCAGCGTCTTGCCCAGCATGATGATGGCCACCACGGCCAGCACCTGCACCGGCCGGTCCCACAACACCGAGGGGTTGAACAGCATGCCCACGGACACGAAGAACAGCACGGCGAAAGCGTCGCGCAGTGGCAATGACTCCTCGGCGGCGCGGTGGCTGAACTCCGACTCGCGCATCACCATGCCCGCAAAGAACGCCCCCAGTGCGAACGACACGCCAAACAGCGCCGCAGAGCCGAACGCGATGCTGACCGCAGCCGCCACGACGCACAGCGTGAACAGCTCGCGCGACCCGGTGCGGGCCACCTGCCAGAGCACCCACGGAAACAGGCGGCGCCCGACCAGCAGCATCAGCGCCACAAAGCCGCCCACCTGCAACAAGGTCCATCCCAGGGTCTTCCACAGCGCAGCGCCATCGACGGCCTGGCCCTGGGTGCCGTTGCCTCCCAGGGAACCCGCCAACGGCGGCAAGAGCACCAACACCAGCACCATGGCCAGGTCTTCGACCACCAGCCAGCCCACGGCAATGCGGCCGGTGTGGCTGTCGAGAATTCCCAAGGTCTCCAGCGCGCGCAGCAGCACCACCGTGCTCGCCACCGACAGCGCCAGGCCGAACACCAGGGCCCCGCCCCAGCTCCAGCCCCACCACACGGCCAGCGCCATGCCCAGCGCTGTGGCCACCATCATCTGCACCACCGCCCCGGGCACAGCGATACGGCGCACCGCCAGCAGGTCGCCGAAAGAGAAATGCAGGCCCACGCCGAACATCAGCAGCATCACGCCGATTTCGGCCAACTGGCTGGCCATGGCCATGTCCGCCACGAAACCGGGTGTGTACGGCCCGATCACCACACCGGCCAGCAAGTAACCCACCAGCGCAGGCAGCTTGAGCCGCGCGGCCACGAACCCCAACGCCAGCGCCAGCCCGAGCGCCGCGGCAATGGTGCTGATGAGATTGACGCTGTGTGGCATGGGCAGAGGTGGAGTAGGAAACGGGCAGGCGCGCGGCACGAGCGCCACTCCGTTATACCCGCATCCGCCATCAACTTGCGATTACAACCCGCAAATGCCGCCCGGCGGCCAGAACATGCCCCGCCGCCGCAGGTATGATCCAGGGTTCGCGCAGCGGCATGCGGCCAGGGCAATTTCAATGCATGGCCCGCACCATGCCAGCGCTTCGGCCTTTGCGGCCGACACCCATCCATCTGCCCGTAGCTCAACCGGATAGAGCAATTGCCTTCTAAGCAATAGGTCGGGGGTTCGAGTCCCTCCGGGCAGGCCACTCATTTCATTGGCCGTCATCCTTTCGTCGTCGCCTCACCCATGGGAGTGACTGCGGCTGCGCAACCATCCGCGCACATTTGCGAGACTGCGCCAATCACTCAGGCCGCGGTGTCGGGCGCACGCAAAGCTTCATGCGTTGGCAGCCCCTGCTGCTGCGGCAGAACCCGCGCCATTGCAGTGCAGCGCGGCCACCTGCCGTGACCCGGCTTGCTGGCGTCGGCATCGTCAGATCAAGCCAGGCATTCAGCGACGCCATGCAAGAGTCGGGAAAACATTGCCAGAGGAGCCGCAAAGACAAAAGCCGCTGCAACCTTGAAAGTTGCAGCGGCTTTGCTGATTTGGGGTGGCTGATGGGGCTCGAACCCACGACAACAGGAATCACAATCCTGGACTCTACCAACTGAGCTACAGCCACCGTAGATTCATATTATAGCCCGAGATTTTCACGTCCCGGGCTTCCCGGCTTAATTTTCTGCAGTGACCTGCGCCGTGGTGTCTGGACGCGGTGCCTTGATCTGCACCTTGAAGCGCTGCTTGAGCAGTTCGTAGTACGCCAGGCCTTCGGCCGTGGTCCACCACTGCACATACTGCTGGCGCTCTTGCTGGGCGCGCTGCGCGTCCGGTGCCTGGCGTGGGACCACGCGGTTCACCTTGACCACCGCGTAGCCTTCAGAGCCCAGGTCAACACCGGCAAAGGCTGGCAGGCCGTCCGACGGCGCGCGCAGGGCGGCGTCGATCACCTGGCGCGACTGGCCCTGGGGCTGCTCGCGCGAGATCTCCACCGCCGCAGGCAGGCCGGTGGCAGCCGCGGGGTTGTCCTTCCAGGCCGCCAGCTTGGTTTCGCCTTCCTTGCGCGCCTGCTCGGCCGCGCGCTGGGCGATGAACAGCGACTTCACGCGTGCGCGCACTTCGTCGAGTGGCAGGGCACGTGCAGGGGTGTATTCGGTGACGCGGCCTGCAGCCATCTGGCTCGTGCCGACTTCAACCGCTTCGGTGTTGCGCTTGTTCTGTACCGAGTCGGCGGAGAACAGGGCCTCCAGGAACTTGCTGTTGGCCAGCGGGCCCTGAGCGCCGGGGGTGGGCGTGCGCGTGACGCCGGTGGCCTTTTGCACCTTGAGCTTGAGCTTGTCGGCCACGGGCTGCAAGCTGTCGGCCTGCTCGTACACGCCGTTGGCAAACGACTCGGCCACCTCGGCGAACTTGGCTTGCGCTTGCTGCTGCTTGAGCTCGGCTTCCATCGAAGGACGCAGTTCCTCGAAGGTGGGCTGGCGGGGCGTCTTGATGTCGGTCAGCTGGATGATGTGGTAGCCGAAGTCCGACTCGACCACATCGCTGATCTCGCCCTTCTTGAGCGCAAAGGCCGCGTCCTCGAACGGCTTGACCATCGCATTGCGGCCGAAGAAGTTCAGGTCGCCGCCAGCGACGGCAGAGCCCTTGTCGTCCGACGATTTCTTGGCCACTTCGGCAAAGCTCGACGGCGTCTTGCGCACCTGGGCCAGCAGTTCTTCTGCGCGGGCCTTGGCCTTTTCGCGATCGGCCGCCGGGGCGTCCTTGGGTGCGTTGATGAGGATGTGGCTGGCGCGGCGCTCTTCCTTGCCCGACAGGCGCGCGAGATTTTCCTTGTAGTAGGTGCGCAGGTCGTCTTCGCTCAGGGTGATGCCGGCGCGCACGCTGTCCAGGTCGAGCACCACGTATTCCACTGCGGCCTGTTCGGTCTGCTGGAACTGCGCGGTGTGGGCCTTGTAGTAAGCCTCCAGCTCCGCATCGGTAGGTTCGGCCTTGGAGGCGAAGTCCGTCGCCTTGAAGCGCACGATCTGCACTTCGCGCCGCTCGTACAGGGGGTCCAGCGCCAGCTTGATCTGCGCGTCGGTACCGAAGGCCGAGCCCATCACGCCGCCCATGACCTGGTTGACCGACAGATCACGGCGCACGTTGGCTTCGAAGCCTTCGGGCGTGAGGCCCTGGCTTCCGACCAGCGCGCGGTAGGCTTCGGCATCGAGCGTGCCGTCCGCGCGCTTGAGGTTGGCGATGGCAGGGATCTCCTGCAGGCTGCGGGCCAGTCGCGCATCGCTGGTGACCATGTGCATGTCCTTGGCCGCCGCGGCCAGCACGCGGTCACGCACCAGGCGCTCCAACGTGGCGTAACGGGATTGGGGCGAGTCCAGCAGCTTCGGATCGACCGTGGGAGACTGAGCGCGGATGCGGTCGGTTTCCATGCGGTGTGCATTGTCCCAGTCGGTCTGGTTGATTTTGTGGCCGTCGACGCGGGCAACCACCGGGCTCTTTTCAGAGAAGTAGTTGCTGTCGATGCCTACCAGCACAAACGATGGAATGATCAGCAAGAACAATAAGATCATGACGATCTTGGAGTGCTTGCGGATGGATTCAAACATGGTCGATCTTTCAGAAGACAAAAAACAAAAGGCGAACTTGCGTTCGCATTTGTTCGGTGGTGGTGGGTCCTGTCGGTCTCGAACCGCCGACCTACTCCGTGTAAAGGAGCCGCTCTACCAACTGAGCTAAGGACCCCGCCTAAACTGATCCTCAGTTCAAGGCATCTTTCAATGCCTTGCCAGGACGGAACTTCGGAACTTTAGCAGCTTTGATTTTAATCGTATCGCCGGTACGGGGATTGCGACCGGTGCGTGCGGCCCGCTTGCCCACTGCGAAAGTGCCGAAACCGACGAGCGAGACAGTGCCGCCCTTCTTCAGGGTCTTCTTGACGGCCTCAATCGTGGATTCCAGGGCACGCGCAGCAGCGGCCTTGGAGATGTCGGCGTTGGTAGCGATGTGCTCAATCAGTTCGGTTTTGTTCACAAGAAGCCTCTCGGGAAAGAGTTGATGGAATGTCTCGCGGATATCTGGTCTTCACACGTCCCAAAGCGCAGCCTGAATGAGACTGGTTGAAGGCAGACGGGGGAATGACTGGCATACACAGCAGTGGCTGCTGCATCAGATTAAAGCCATCGAGTTTCCGGGTGTCAATACAACACGCTGTTTTGCGGCAGCGTAGCGGTCAATTCTAGTCGTATTTCATGCTGCGACTGGGCGTGCGGACCGTTTTGTCTCATACATGCCGTATGGGCAGCATTCCGTATTGACACCCCTCCTGCAGCAAGGCACGCGGACGCAAAAGGGGCTTGAAATCCAGCGTGGAAAGGCGTTTGTGGTGCACGTGGAGTGCGTATCGGGCGCCGCAGCACCATCCAGGGCGGACGTTCGCACCACGGCAGTGCGCAGCAGACCATGCCGCCGCATCGATCACCGGCACCACCCGCCACCATGCCGCATTGACCAGCGTGGCAGCAGCCCCAAGAACCGCTGCATGACTGAACTCACAGCAGCATCACCCGGCCAAGCAGGCGCAGGCAGAGGCAGCCGCGCCAGAACTACTTCACGCGGGCCCGTATCTCGGGCAGCGCCTTTTGCAGGTAGTACACCATGGACCACACCGTGAGCACGGCAGACGCCCAGATCAGCCAGGTGCCCCACACCCCGGTGTCGATCATGCCGAACAGCCGGGCGTCGTACAGCAGGAAGGGGATGGCCACCATCTGCACCGTGGTCTTGACCTTGCCGATCATGTGCACCGCCACGCTCTTGCTGGCGCCGATCTGCGCCATCCACTCACGCAGGGCCGAGATGGCGATCTCGCGGCCGATGATGATCAAGGCCACGAACACATCCGCGCGCTGCAGGTGCACCAGCACCAGCAGCGACGCGCAGACCAGGAACTTGTCGGCCACGGGGTCGAGGAAGGCGCCGAAGGACGAGGTCTGGTTGAGCTTGCGCGCCAGGTAGCCGTCGAGCCAGTCGGTGGCCGCGAACACCACGAACATCACCGTGGCGATGAGGTTGCGGGTGGCAGGATCCAGCGGCGCATAGAACACCCCCACGATCAAAGGTATCGCGACAATGCGCGTCCAGGTCATCAGCGTGGGGATCGTCCAGAACATGGCGGCGATTGTGTCACGGCCCGGGGTGGCCCCACGCGCCGCGTTGCATGCACGCACCGCCTGCACGGCCAATGTGATCGTGCAGCAACGCTCCAGGTCAGCGCAGCGCCCGGTAAATCTCTTCCGCCAGCTCGCGCGAAATGCCGTCCACCGTGGCCAGGTCTTCCACGCTGGCCGACGCCACGCCGCGCACGCCGCCAAAGCGCTGCAGCAGCCGCGCACGCTTCTTGGGGCCCACGCCGGCAATCTCCTCCAGCTGCCCGCCGCCCACCCGCACCTTGGCGCGCGCTGCGCGCATGCCGGTGATGGCGAAGCGGTGGGCCTCGTCGCGGATCTGCGCCACCAGCATGAGCGCAGCCGAATCCTTGCCCAGGTAGACCTTCTCGCGGCCGTCGGCAAACACCAGCTCTTCCAGGCCGACCTTGCGGCCCTCGCCTTTCTCGACGCCGACGATGCGCGTGAGGTCAAGCCCCAGGGCCGTGAAGACCTCGCGCGCCACGCCCACCTGGCCCTTGCCCCCGTCGATCAGCACCAGGTCGGGCAGGCGCGCCACGCCCTTGGGCTTGACGGCCCCCACAGCGGCCTCGGTGTCGGGCGGCGGGGCGGCGGCAAAGTCGATGCCCCCGGCTTCGCGCGCGGCCTCCACCACCTTGCTGTAGCGGCGCGTGAGCACCTGGCGCATGGCGGCGTAGTCGTCGCCGCCGGTAATGCCTTCGATCTTGTAGCGGCGGTACTCGCTGCTTTGCATCTTGTGGTGGTGGAACACCACGCACGATGCCTGCGTGGATTCGCCCGCCGTGTGCGAGATGTCGAAGCACTCGATGGTGAGCTGATCCAGATCCTCGGGCGGCAGGTCCAGCGCTTCGGCCAGTGCACGGGTGCGGGCCTGCTGCGAGCCCTCCTCCGCCAACAGGCGGGCCAGTTGCAGGCTGGCGTTCTTTTGCGCCATGTCCAGCCACGCGCGGCGCTGCTCGCGCGGCTGGTGCACCGCCGTCACGCGCAGGCCCGACTGCTGGGTGAGGGCTTCCATCAGCGCCTTGTCCACCGGCTCGCTCGTCACCAGCAGGGGCGGCACCGGCACCCCGATATAGTGCTGGGCGATGAAGGCCTCCAGCACCTGCACTTCCACCGGCCGCGCCGGGGCCGCCGCCGTGCTGTCGGCGGCATCGTCTTCGGCCTCTTCGGCAAAGATGGCCGCCGCGTCTTCCACATGCACCGGGAAGTACGGCCGGTCGCCCAGGTGGCGGCCACCGCGCACCATGGCCAGATTCACACAGGCGCGGCCGCCCTGCACCCGCACCGCCAGGATGTCCACGTCCTTGTCGTCCGCGATCTCGATGGACTGCTGGTGCAGCACGCGCGACAGGGCCTGGATCTGGTTGCGCACCTCGGCGGCCTGCTCGAATTGGAGCTTGTCGGAGTGCGCCATCATGCGCTTTTCCATGGCCTGCAGCACCTCCTGCGTCTCGCCGCGCAGCAGCGCCTCCGCATGCTGCACGTCCGAGGCATAGGCTTCGGGCGAGATCAGGTCGACGCAGGGGCCCGTGCAGCGCTTGATCTGGTACAGCAGGCAGGGCCGCGTGCGGTTGGCGAACACCGTGTCCTCGCAGGTGCGCAGCCTGAAGACTTTCTGCAGCAGCTGGATGGTTTCCTTCACGGCCCAGGCGCTGGGGTACGGCCCGAAGTAGCGGTGCTTCTTGTCGACCGAGCCGCGGTAGTACGCCATGCGTGGAAACACCTGCCCCGGCACCTCGCCGCGCGCAGCACCGCCGGCCACGCCGGTGATCTTGAGATACGGATAGCTCTTGTCGTCCCTGAACAGGATGTTGAACTTGGGGTTCAACGTCTTGATGAGGTTGTTTTCGAGCAGCAGCGCCTCGGCCTCGGAGCGCACCACCGTGGTCTCCATGCGCGTGATCTTGCTGACCATGTGGCCGATGCGCGTGCCGCCATGGTTCTTGGTGAAGTAGCTCGACACGCGGCGCTTGAGGTGCCGTGCCTTGCCCACGTACAGCAGCGCGCCCTGGGCGTCGAAATAGCGGTAGACACCGGGCAGCGCGGGCAGCGCAGCCACCTGCGCCAACAGTTCTTCGGAATGCACATCAGACATGGCGCGTATTGTGGCCCCACATCCGATCGCTATGAAAATAATAGCTACCAGCGCTTTCCTATCCAGCGACGGCAGCCATTTTTAGCTCACATCATTCAGCTTCGATCTTCGACGTCTTGACCACACCGGCCCAGCCCGCCAAATCGGCCTTGACCTTGTCGCCCAACTGCTGCGGGCTCTGGTAGTCGGCAGTGGCGCCCTGCTCCTGGGCCTTTTGCTTGAACGCTGCGCTCTGCACCACGGTGCGGATGTCGGCGGTGAGCTTGTCCACCAGGGGCTTGGGCACGGCGGCGGGCACGAACACCGCAAACCAGGAGGTCGCGTCCACCTTGGGGTAACCGGCTTCGGCGGTGGTGGGCACATCGGGCAGGCTGGGCAGGCGCTCCTTGCCGGTGACGGCCAGCACCCGCAGCTTGCCGCTGGCGATGTGGGGCATGAACGGCGGCGCGGTGCCGAAGGTCAGGTCCACCTGGCCGCCCAGCAGGTCCTGCAGCGCGGGGCCAGTGCCCTTGTAGGGCACGTGGACCATCTTGATGCTGCCCTGCTGCTCCAGCATGGCGCCGGTCACGTGCTGCAGCGAGCCATTGCCCGACGACGCGTAATTGAGCTTGCCGGGGTTGGCCTTGGCATAAGCCACCAGTTCGGCCAGCGTCTTCACCGGCAGGTCGTTGCGCACCACGATGATCTGCGGGGCCGAGATCACGTTGGCCACGGGCTGGAAGTCGCCCTGCTCCCACTGCTTTTGCTTGGTCAGGTGGGGCGAGATCACGTGGTAGCCCGAGTACTGCATCAAGAGCGTGTAGCCATCGGCCTCGGCGCGCTTGACGGCCGCCGCCGCAATGCTGCCGTTGCCGCCGCCCTTGTTGTCCACCACCACGGACTGGCCCAGCACCGGCGTGAGCGCCTGGGCGAGCATGCGGGCCGACAGGTCGGTGGTGCCACCGGCTGCGGTGGGCACGACCATGGTGACGGGCTTGCTGGGGTAGGCCCCCTGGGCCCAGGCAGAAGAGGATGCACCGAGCGCCAAGATGGCCAGGGTGGTGGCGCCCAGGGCGGCCCGTGCCGTGAACGGCCTGCGAGAGAAGGTGGTCATAAAGGTTTTGTCTCCGTTGTTGTGACTGTCAAGAAATGGTGTCGCTGACGGGGGCCCACGATCGAGTCGGCGCCTATCAACTGCAACCGTTCACGCCGGGCTTGTCGAAGCGCCGCGCAGGGCTTCGACCAGCTCAACCCGAACGGTGGGTTCGAGTTCAAAGATGCCGACGCAACATGCGCGCGTGCCGGCCGGCGGTCGGCGTTTCAATCCACCGTGGCGCCGGTCTCCTTCACCACGCGCTGCCAGCGGACCAGATCGGCGCGCACCAGCGCGCCGAGCTGGGCCGGCGTGCCCTTGAAGGGCTCGCAGCCCACGGCGGCGAGTTTGTCGACCACGTCCTTGTGGTCCAGCGCCTTGGCCACTTCGGCCTGCAGCTGCGCCACCACGGGCGCGGGTGTGCCGGCCGGGGCGAACATCGCGTACCAGGGCGCCTGGCCGAAGCCCTTCAGGGTCTCGCCGATGGTGGGCGCGTCGGGCAAGGCGGCCACGCGCTTTTCATTGACCACGCCCAGCACCTTGAGCTTGCCGGCCTTGATGAACGCAATGGCCGACGGCAGGCTTTGCACCGACAGCGGCACCTGCCCACCCACCACATCGGTCGCTGCCGCGGCCGAGCCCCTGTAGGGAATGTGCTGCAGCTGGATGCCCGCGGCCTTTTGCAGCATTTCGCCGATCAGGTGATTCAGCGTGCCGTTGCCCGCCGACGCGATCGAATACTTGCCGGGGCTGGCCTTGGCCAGCGTGATCAGCTCGGCCACGTTCTTGGCCGGGAAGGATGGGTGTGCCACCAGCACGTAGCCGGCGGTGGCGATGGGCGCCACGGGCTCGAAGTCCTTGACCGCATCGAAGCCCGCGTTCTTGTACAGCGCCGGGCCGATGACGTGGGCGCTGTCGGCCGTCACCAGCAGGGTGTAGCCGTCGTGCTTGGCACGCGCCAGGCCCGCGGTGGCCAGCGTGCCGCCCGCGCCGGGGCGGTTGTCCACCACCACGCTCTGGCCCATCTGCTCGGACAGGCGCTGGGCCAGCACGCGGGCGATGGCGTCGTTGGCACCGCCCGCGGCCTGGGGCACGACCAGCGTGATGGGTTTGGATGGGAACTTGTCTTGTGCGTGCGCGCCGAGCGGCGCGCCGCACGCCATGGCGCCCACGAGCGCGCCCAGCAGCAGGGCGGCGTGTCGGCGGTGGAAGGTGTTGGTTTGGGGCATGGTTGTCTCCTGTCGTTGTATTGCGGTCTTTGCCGCGGTCAGATCAAATCAGGTCACGCTCCGCCACGCTCACGCTGCAGCGCGCGGTCGCGGATGGCATCGAAATCTGCAGGCACGGGGTGCAGGTGCAGCCGGGGGCCGGCCTTGACGATCTGGCTCGGGATGTCGTGCCCGATCAACCCTGGCAGGCGTTCCGCCGCCGCCACCAGCGCGGCCAGGTCCACGCCGGTGTCGTAGCCCATGAGGCCGAGCGCATGCACGATCTCTTCGCTGCACACATTGCCGCTGGCGCCCGGCGCATAGGGGCAGCCGCCCAGCCCGCCCAGCGATGCGTCGAACCGGTCCGCGCCCGCATCGATGGCGGCCAGCACATTGGCCAGCCCCATGCCGCGCGTGTTGTGAAAGTGCAGCGTGAAGTCCACGCCCGGCCAGCGCGCACGCGCTGCCGCCGTGATCTGCGCCACCTGGGTGGGAAAGGCCATGCCCGTGGTGTCGCACAGCGTGATGCCGCCCACACCCAGGTCCACGAACCGCTGCACCCAGCCGAGCACCGCAGCCGCGGGCACGTCGCCCTCCATGGGGCAGCCGAACACGCAGGACAGCGACACGTTGACCGCCACGCCCGCAGCGTGGGCCATGGCCACCACCTGCGCCAGCGCAGCGAACGACTGCTCCTGCGTCATGCGCAGGTTGGCGATGTTGTGCGTGGCACTCGCGGACATCACCAGGTTCAGCTCGTCCGTGCGCGCCTCGATGGCGCGCTCGGCACCGCGCAGGTTGGGCACCAGCGCGGTGTAGACCACGCCCGGGCGCCGCTCGATCTCGCGCATCACGATTTCGGCATCGCGCAGCGCGGGGATGGCGGTGGGCGACGTGAACGAGGTGACCTCGATCTTGGCCAGGCCCGTGGCCGACAGCGCGTTCACGAGCGCGATCTTGTCGTCGGTGGGCACGAAGGCCTGCTCCATCTGCAGGCCGTCGCGCGTGCCGACCTCCTGCATGTGGATGCGGCGGCCATGGCCCTGCCAGACGCTGGCGCCGGTCGAACGGGTAGTGGTGGTCATTGGATCACTCCCTTGCTGCGCAGCAGACCGATCTGCTCTGCCGTCAAACCGGCCTCGGCCAGCACCGCATCGGTGTCGTCGCCCAGGTGCGGCGCGCTCGTGCGGATGCTGCCGGGCGTGCCCGAGAGCTTGGGCACGATGCCCGGCACCTGCACGCTGTAGCCGTCGCGCGTCTGCTGGGTCAGCAGCATGTCGCGGGCCTGGTAGTGCGGGTCTTCGGCAATGTCCCGGGCTGTGTAGACCTTGCCCGCGGGCACACGGGCACCGCCCAGCGTCTCCATCACCTGCTGCACCGAGCGCGCGGCGGTCCAGGTGCCGATGGCGGCGTCGATCTCTGCCACGCGGGCCACGCGACCGGCGTTGCTGCCCAGGTCGGGCGCGTCGGCCAGGTCCTGCCGGCCGATGGCAGTCATCAGCCGCTTGAAGATGCTGTCGCCATTGCCGGCCACCAGCACCCAGCCGTCGGTGCAGGGGTAGGCGTTGCTGGGCGCGATGCCGGGCAGTGCGCTGCCCGCGGCCTCGCGCACCGCGCCGAACGCGCTGTACTCGGGGATCAGGCTTTCCATCACGTTGAAGACGGCCTCGTGCAGCGCCACGTCGATCACCTGGCCCTGTCCGCCGTTGACCTTGCGGTGGTACAGCGCCGTCAGCACGCCGATAGCGCCGTGCAGCGCGGCCAGCGTGTCGCCGATGGACACGCCCACGCGCACCGGCACGCGGCCGGGCTCGGCCGTCAGGTGGCGCAGGCCGCCCATGGCCTCGCCGATCACGCCGAAGCCCGGCAGGTCGCGGTAGGGGCCGGTCTGGCCGTAACCCGAGATGCGCAGGATCACGAGGCCCGGGTTGAGCGCGTGCAGCTCGTCCGGCGACATGCCCCAACCCTCCAGCGTGCCGGGGCGGAAGTTCTCGATCAGCACGTCGGCCTCGGCGATCAGGCGGCGGGCGATATCCTGGCCCTCGGCCTGGCGCAGGTCCAGCGCCACCGAGCGCTTGTTGCGCGACTGCACCTGCCACCACACCGACGTACCCTCCTTGATGAGGCGCCAGTTGCGCAGCGGGTCGCCGCCGGGCACGCCGGGCCGCTCGGGGTCGGCCGGGGCTTCGATCTTGATGATCTCGGCGCCGAACTCGCCCAGCGTCTTGCCGCAGAAAGGGCCGGCGATCAACTGGCCCATCTCGATCACGCGCACGCCGTGCAGGGCGGACGACGAAAAGGGTGAATCCATGGAAATAGGTGTCTCCTCGAGGGTGAATGCACGACGCGCCACGCGCCCCAACAACCCCGCCCGTTCACGCCGAGCTTGTCGAAGCGCGGCGCAGAGCACGGCTTCGCCAAGCTCAGTCCGAACGGCGGGTGTATGGGCCAGCGCCGCGCGTGGCTCTCCGTACGTTGGCGCGAATGATGCGCACAGCCTGCCCGTCTGCAAAACGCTGATGCACGAAGCTGCCATCGCAAACCGGCATGGTGGCGCAGCACCAGCGTTACCATCGACACCCCCGCCCACCCGCACCGCCATGAAGCTCGACCCCGTCTCCCTGCGCCTCTTCGTTGCCGTGATGGAAGAAAGCACCATCGCCGCCGCCGCCGCGCGCGAGCACCTGGCGGCCTCGGCCGTGAGCCGGCGCCTGGCGGACCTGGAGGGCACGCTGGGCGTGGAGCTGTTCACCCGCAGCAACAAGGGCACCGAGCCCACCGCGGCCGCCTACGCGCTGCTGAACCTGGCGCGCGGCGTGCTGAACGACCTGGACGGCATCGCCAGCCAGATGCGCGAATACGGCGCCGGCGTGCGCGGCCATGTGCGCGTGGTGGCCAACATCTCGGCCATCACGCAGTTCTTGCCTGCGCAGTTGCAGAGCTTCATGGCGCTGCACCCGCAGGTGGACGTGCGGCTGCAGGAGCAGATCAGCACGTCGATAGCCCAGTCGGTGGCCGAGAACGCGGCCGACGTGGGCATCCTGAACCAGGGCCAGTATGGCGACCGGGTGGTGCAGCTACCCTACCGCACCGATGAGCTGGTGCTGCTGGTGCCCACGGGCCATGCGCTGGCACGCCGCAAGAGTGCCCGCCTGGCCGACGCCCTGCCCTACGACTTTGTCGGCGCGCACCCCGGCAGCGCCATCAACAACCAGCTGACCCGGGCTGCGTCCGAGGCCGGCCTGCCGCTGCGGCTGCGCATGCAGGTCACCAGCTACGACGCCCTGTGCCTCATGGTGGCCGCCGGCCTGGGCGTGGGCGTGATGCCGCGCGGCAGCGCCGCCCTGTACAAGGGCACGCAGCCGATCCGCGTCGTGACACTGGACGAGCCCTGGGCGCACCGTCAGCTGGTGCTGTGCGTGCGGTCGGAAGAATCACTCTCCAGCGTGGCACGGCTGCTGGTGGACCACCTGCGCGCGGGATGAGGCGGCACCGATGATCTCGTCCCACCCCCCCACCTTGCCTGCCGATCCCGCCCTGCCCGCCCTGCAGTGGGACGTGTTTTGCCGCGTCATCGACAACTTCGGCGACATCGGCGTGTGCTGGCGCCTGGCCACGCAACTGGCAGCCCACGGCCAGCAGGTGCGCCTGTGGGTGGACGATGCCTCGGCCCTGGCGTGGATGGCGCCCGGCGGGTGCCCCGGCGTGGAGGTGCGCGACTGGCATGCCCCGCCGCCCGCAACCGCCGAGCGTGCGCCCGATGTGATGGTGGAGGCCTTCGGGTGCGAGATTGCTCCTGAATTCATAGCTTACAGCGCGCTCTCAGCACGCGGTAGCGGCCAAAAACCTGTGTGGATCAACCTTGAGTACCTTTCGGCGGAAGGCTATGTGGAGCGCAACCACCGCCTGCCGTCGCTGATCATGTCGGGCCCCGCGGCGGGGTGGACCCGCTGGTTCTTCTACCCCGGCTTCACGCCCGCCACCGGCGGCCTGCTGCGCGAAGACGACCTGATGGACCGGCACGATGCGTTCGACCGCAGCGCCTGGCGGGCGGCGCACGCAGCCGCCACGGGCTCGGCGCCTGCAGACGGGGCCGACGGGGCCGATGCCTGCTGGATCTCGCTGTTCTGCTACGAGCCCCCGGCCTTGCCGGCGCTGCTGCAGCAACTGACCCGGCGGGTCGATGCGCAGCGCGTGCAATTGCTGGTCGCACCGGGTCGTCCAGCAGCAGCGGT
Source organism: Acidovorax sp. NPDC077693 (assembly GCF_044542805.1). NCBI lineage: Bacteria > Pseudomonadati > Pseudomonadota > Betaproteobacteria > Burkholderiales > Comamonadaceae > Acidovorax > Acidovorax sp. NPDC077693. Next base: position 190,439 of record NZ_JBITVD010000013.1, read on the forward strand.
GCACGCCGCGCTGGCTGCCGGTATCCAGGGTGAAAACGGGCCGCAGCGCTTGCCAGATGAGCGCGAGCAGCTATCCATTGCATACCTGCCGGCCCGCCCCCAGCCGGCCTTCGACCACATGCTCTGGGCCTGCGACCTGAACCTGGTGCGCGGGGAGGATTCGCTGGTGCGCGCCCTGTGGGCCGGACAGGCGCTGGTCTGGCACATCTACCCGCAGCACGACAACGCCCACCACGACAAGCTGCGGGCGTTCCTGGACTGGCTGGGCGCGCCGCCCTCGCTGCGGGCTTTTCATGCGGCCTGGAACGCCGTGGACGACACCGCGCTGGTCGTGCCCGACGCGGCCACCCGCGCTGAATGGACCGCCTGCGTGCGGGCCGCGCGTGCCCGGCTGCTGAGTCAGGACCACCTCGTCACGCAACTTTTGGGCTTTGTCGCCGAAAAACGGTAAAATCCAAGGCTTTGCGCAAAACAGGTGCGGCACATCGGTGCACAGCGCTTGCGCATTCCCGCCGCGGAACATGCATCGGCACGGCGCGCCTTCTGCCTTTCCCAGAGAAAGCTGAAAGCCACCGGCCCGCGCGTTGAGCGGCCCCAACCCAAGCAACTCGCTATGAAAATCGCTCAAGAAATCCGCGCCGGCAACGTGATCATGCACGGCAAGGACCCCATGGTTGTCCTGAAGACCGAATACGCCCGTGGCGGCCGCGGCGCAGCCACCGTGCGCATGAAGCTCAAGAGCTTGATCGGCAACTTCGGCACCGAAAACGTGTTCAAGGCCGACGACAAGATCGACAACGTGATCCTGGACAAGAAGGAGTGCACCTACTCCTACTTCGCCGACCCCATGTATGTCTGCATGGACACCGAATACAACCAGTACGAAGTCGAAGCCGAAAACATGGGCGACGCACTGAACTACCTGGAAGACGGCATGTCCCTCGAAGTGGTGTTCTACGACGGCAAGGCCATCTCGGTCGAACTGCCCACCAGCGTCGAGCGCGAAATCACCTGGACAGAACCCGCCGTCAAGGGCGACACGTCCGGCAAGGTGCTCAAGCCCGCCAAGATCGCCACCGGCTTTGAAGTGCCCGTGCCGCTGTTCGTGAGCCAAGGCGACAAGATCGAAATCGACACCCGCACCGGCGAATACCGCAAGCGCGTCTGAACGCCTGAAGCTGCCCGCAGCGCAGCGCAGCTTCAGCCCACAAAAAAGGCTTCCCTCGGGAAGCCTTTTTGTTTTGTGTGCGGCTTTTTCTGGTCTAGCGCTTGGTGGGCAAGCGCTGGCAGCTATTTAAACCATAGCAAATCAGACAGCCCGGGCGATCGTCACACCGGCACGGCCACCAGGTCATGCCCCTGCGTGCCCACGATGCGCGCACGGGTGAACTCGCCCACCTTCAGCTGCTTGCTGATCTTCTCGGGCGGCAGCAGGTGCACCACGCCGTCGATCTCGGGCGCATCGGCATAGCTGCGGCCCCGGCCGCCCTTCTTGCCCAGCGCGGGGGCGTGGTCCACCAGCACCTGCATGGTCGCGCCCACGCGGCGCTGCAGCTTGGCGATGGAGACTTCTTCGGCCACGGCCATGAAGCGGGCGCGGCGCTCCTCGCGCACTTCCATCGGCAGCATGCCGGGCAGCTCGTTGGCGGCGGCACCGTTCACGTCGCTGTAGGCAAAGCAGCCTGCGCGGTCGATCTGCGCTTCGCGCACGAAGTCGAGCAGGTGCTGGAACTCTTCTTCGGTCTCGCCTGGAAAGCCCGCAATGAACGTGCTGCGGATCACCAGCTCGGGGCACACCTCGCGCCAGCGCTGGATGCGCTCCAGGTTGCGCTCGCCGCTGGCCGGGCGCTTCATGCGCTTGAGGACATCGGGGTGGCTGTGCTGCAGCGGTACGTCGAGGTACGGCAGCACCTTGCCCGTGGCCATGAGCGGCAGCACCTCGTCCACGCTCGGGTAGGGGTACACATAGTGCAGCCGCACCCAGGCGCCGTAGGGCTCGGCGATCTCGCCCAGCGTCTGCACCAGCTCCAGCATGCGGGTCTTGACGGGCTTGCCGTCCCAGAAACCGGTGCGGTACTTCACGTCCACGCCATAGGCCGAGGTGTCCTGGCTGATCACCAACAGCTCCTTCACGCCGCCCGCGAACAGGGCCTTGGCCTCGCTGAGCACATCGCCCACGGGGCGCGAGACGAGGTCGCCGCGCATCGACGGGATGATGCAGAACGTGCAGCGGTGGTTGCAGCCTTCGCTGATCTTCAGGTAGGCGTAGTGCTTGGGCGTGAGCTTGATGCCCGCAATGCCGAAGCCGCCCGGCACCAGGTCGATGAAAGGGTCGTGCGGCTTGGGCAGGTTCAGGTGGACGGCATCCATGACCTCCTGCGTCGCATGCGGGCCGGTCACGGCCAGCACGCTCGGGTGCATCTCGCGCACCAGGTTGCCACCGCCCTCGGACGCGCGTGCGCCCAGGCAGCCGGTGACGATCACCTTGCCGTTCTCGGCCAGGGCCTCGCCGATCGTGTCCAGGCTCTCCTTGACGGCATCGTCGATGAAGCCGCAGGTGTTGACGATGACCAGATCGGCGCCGTGGAAGGTTTTGGAGGTCTCGTAACCCTCAGCGCTCAGTTGCGTGAGGATGAGTTCGGAGTCGGTCAAAGCCTTCGGGCATCCTAGGGATACAAAGCCGACTTTGGGTGTTTTCGTGGGGGAGAGTACTTCGCTCATCCCCGTATTGTCCCAGTTCCGGCGTTGCACCGGTGGAGGTATCCCTCCATCGCAGGATTTACGCTGCCAGGGGATGCTTAAAACGGGCACGATTCAGGCCAGTGCCACCGTGGATCCGGCTCCGCCGGTCCACCGGAGGCGTCCCCCTTGGGGGAAGCCGCGCAGCGGCTCAGGGGGTCTTATCTTTTAATTCCAAACGCCCCCAGCATCTGCTCCGTCTGCTTTTGCATCTGCTCCTGCATCTGCGTCAGCATGGACTGTGACTGCTCGACGTAGTTGCCCATCATGCCCTTCATCATCGGCGACTGCAGGCTCATGAACTGGGCCCACATTTCGGGCGTCACGCTCTGCGATTGCTCGGCCAGCTTGGCCTGGATGTCGGTGAAGGCCTGCACATTCTTTTCCAGGTAGGCGCCCATGAAGCCCTGCATCGCATGGCCATAGAACCGGATGATGTTGGCCAGTACCGCCTCGGTGAACATCGGGGCGCCGCCGGCCTCTTCTTCCAGAATGATCTGCAGCAGGATGCTGCGGGTCAGGTCATCGCCCGTCTTGGCATCGCGCACCACCACCTGCTCGCGGTCCATGACGAGCTGGCGCACTTCGGCCAGGGTGATGTAGGTGGACGTGTTGGTGTCGTACAGGCGGCGGTTGGGGTATTTCTTGATCACGCGCTGGGCTGACTTGGCGGCAGCGGCGCTTTGCGAATCGGGCACGACGAACTCCTCGGGGTGGTACCCCTTGTATTGCAGTGCAGCAGATTCTAGAAGTCGAACCCCTGCAGGCGGCGCAGGATAACCCTAATGGGGCGAAAGCCGCGCCGCATGGCGCGCACGGCGTGGCGATATCGGTCTTGGCTGACATGGCCAGGCCGGGTGATTCCCGACAATGCATCCAGACCACATCACGCGGGAAAGCATCACCATGGCTGACAGCACCACAAGCAAAGTCGACAAGGCCGAGAAGGAAATCGGCAACGTCCTGGCGGACCTGGAAAACGAGACCGATTCGGAAGTCCAGAAGATCGCCCTCGAGGACATGGTGGAAGTCGACCCATCGACCGGCAAGCCGGCGGTGCACAAGGGCGTGGATGTCACCGTCACGCCACGCCCCAAGCGGCAATGGATTCGCTAGGCATGCCATCCACCGGCCTATCCATCACGCGATCACACCTTCGGGCATTGAGCACACCTGCAGCCTGCTGCCTCCGGCGCCTTTGCGATGCTTGAGTTTCCATCGCTCACTCCCTGGTCATCCACAGGGCTCATCGCCCTCGCCGCGGCCTTGGTGGCCGCTGTCGCCCACCGCATAGCCGCAGTGGTGCTGCGCCGGGTGACCACCCCGCTTCCCCTGGTGCACACCGTGGTGGTGGCGTGCATCCCTGTCATGCGCGTGTTGCTGCCCCTGATCGCACTGCAGGCGGTCTGGCAAGGCGCCAGCGACGACCTGCCGCACATCGCAGGGGTGCGGCATTTGAACGGGCTGGCGCTCATCGCGGGCACCTGCTGGCTGGCCATCACGGCGATACAGGCCTTGGCCAATGGCATCGTGGCACGCTACCCTGCGGACGTCGAAGACAACCTCACCGCCCGACGCATCGCCACCCAGGCGCGTGTGCTGGCACGCACCGCCATGACGGGTGTGGTGATGGCCGGCGTGGCGCTGATGCTGATGACATTTCCGGGCGCGCGCCAGGTGGGGGCCAGCCTGCTCGCATCGGCCGGCGTGGTGGGGATCGTGGCGGGCATCGCGGCGCGGCCTGTGTTCAGCAACATGATCGCAGGGCTGCAGATCGCGCTGGCCCAGCCCATCCGCATCGACGACGTGCTCATCATCGAAGGCGAGTGGGGCCGCGTGGAAGAAATTACGTCCACCTATGTGGTACTGCGCATCTGGGACGAGCGCCGGCTGATCATTCCGCTGCAGTGGTTCATCGAGCACCCCTTTCAAAACTGGACGCGCACGAGCTCTGAAATTCTGGGCACGGTGTTTCTGTACGCAGACTACCGCCTGCCCTTGGAGCCTTTGCGGGCCGAGCTTCAGCGCGTGCTGGCTACCGCGCCCGAATGGGACAAGCGGGTGAGCGTGCTGCAGCTGACCGACGTCACCGAGCGCACCATCCAGATCCGGGTGCTGGTCTCGGCACGGTCCTCCGGGCTGGCGTTCGACCTGCGATGCAGGGTTCGCGAAGCGCTGGTCACCTTTATCCAGCGGGAGTATCCGGACTGCCTGCCGCAGGTGCGCATTCCCGAGGCGTCACCAGCCAGCTTGTACACACCATCGGCACAGGCAGAGCCGCCGCCTCAGGCCCCCACAGCGGGTTGACCTTGCGCTGTCATCACTCCACCGCAGCGAGGTCGGCATGTTGGCTGGCAGAACGCCCCGCGGCCATCGCCTAACGTCAGGTTTTGAACGCTTTATCCCTACCCCAAGGAACTACGCCATGGAAACACCAGCCCCCTCCCCTGTCCCACCATTCCCACCCGTCGACAACCCACCACCGTGGTCCCCGGAATCGCCGCAAGAAGACCCACCCGCCCAGCCCGGAACCCCACCCGTGCAGGACCCTCCTCCGCATTTCAATTGAAGTAACTGCAACGAAAAATGCCAGCCTAACGGCTGGCATTTCTTTGGGATGGGATGTCAATTGGCGCCGCAGGCAGTTACAGATGCAAGCGCGTCGCTGATGGGCCCATGGCGAGCGTTGCACGGTACCTCATTTGGTGTGAGCACCGCCACTGGTCAAGGCCGCATGATTGATCGCAATCACCTGGGCGATTCCCAGAATGTCCGCACGGGTGATGGCCGCGGACGGGAACAACTCCGTGGCAAGACTCTGCGCCTCCTGGATCTGCGCCGAAGCCAGCACACACGATTGGTGCAATGTGCGCGCCAGCGCGATGTTCGAATCTTGGGCCATGGGGGTTCCTCCGTGAGTTGATGAAGCAGTATGACCGGGGACGGCCCGGTCGATCAACACTGTTCCACAACTCCGTGCTCACGCACTCAGAATTGGTAGCCCATCTTGAAGTACGCCACCATCAAGACAGCCATCACCGACGCAAAGGCGGCCAGCCAGAACACGCGAATGTCGTACATGCCCATCTCGGGATCAGTATCTACAACGTTGTGGCCAGAAGTCTGTGGGTTGGTCGAGATATTCATGATGTAACCCTTTAGTCTGTGTGAGCCTAGAAGGTAACTTCCCGCCCTTCCCCGCACTGTCAGACAAAAGCCAATCGTCACGAGGAGTTACGGCCGTCACCATGAGACGGACGGGACGGGACGGGACAGGCTCAGAGAGCGACATGCTCGACGACGTGCCATGCGACTCGAATCCCGGAAACAAAAAAGCCGCTCTGCGGGAGCGGCTTGAATTTGTATGCCAAATTTTCAGATTATTGAAGCCTGGTCTGCTTCAAAAGAAAACTTGGTAGGCGCGATTGGACTCGAACCAACGACCCCCACCATTTCAACGCAAAAATCCTGGACCTCCATAGACGTCTAAGGACTTGATTTAATTAACAATTTTCAATTTTTGATTCACAAAAATCCAGCGCTTTCCACCCATTCTTTCCGTACAATTTCCGTACGGTCCGCGTACTCCGCGGGGACCTTCCAGCGGGAGATGGGCCATGCAGAACATCCACCAGGTCACTCAGCTCGCTTGGCGCCTCGCCGCGAGCCCTACTGGATTCCCCTCAGCAAAGGCCGGCATGTGGGCTACCGCAAGATGTCGGAAAGTTCGGGCACCTGGGTTGCACGCTACTACGATGAAGGGACGCGCAAGAAGACCTACAAGGCCCTCGGTGACTTCTCTTTGCAGCCTGACCACCAGCGCTACGACCTGGCGACCCAGGCGGCGACAAAGTGGTTTGAGCACATTGCAAAGGGTGGCCTGAACTGAATCGCCCCGGCTGAACTAGACACCTTCGAGCCTCAAACCTGAGGCCCAATAGGAGGTGCCATGACAAAGCAGCCATATCCCGAAGAGTT
>NZ_JBITVD010000014.1:0-193586 GCF_044542805.1 Acidovorax sp. NPDC077693
CCACCAACGGCGGCGGCATCTTGACGTGCGCCCCAATGCCCACCGGGGTGAACACGGCCTCCCGGGCCGTGAACGGGCCGGCGCCGAAGATGTTGACCAGAATGCCTTCGACCTTGGGGTTCTTGAGCATGATCTTGAAGGCTTCGGTGACCTTCTCGGGGGTGGCACCACCGCCCACGTCCAGGAAGTTGGCCGGCTCGCCGCCGAACAGCTTGATGGTGTCCATGGTGGCCATGGCCAGGCCGGCGCCGTTCACCAGGCAGCCGATGTTGCCGTCGAGGCTGATGTAGGCCAGGTCGAACTTGGAGGCTTCCACTTCGGCCGGATCTTCTTCGTCCAGGTCACGGAAGGCCACGATTTCGGGGTGGCGGAACAGCGCGTTGGCGTCGAAGTTGAACTTCGCGTCCAGGGCCATCAGGTTGCCCTTGGAGTCGCAGTTCAGCGGGTTGATTTCCACCAGCGACGCATCGGTTTCCATGTAGCACTTGTAGATCTTGGCGAAGATGTCTACGGCCTGGTCGATGGAGGCACCGGTCAGGCCGATGGCGGCTGCGACCTTCTTGCTTTGCTCGGTGGTGATGCCGGCAATCGGATCGATCATCTCGGTGATGATCTTCTCGGGGGTGGAGTGGGCCACTTCCTCGATGTCCATGCCGCCTTCGCTCGACGCGATCAGGGCGACCTTCTGCGTGGCGCGGTCGGTGACCAGGGACACGTACAGTTCGTTCTTGATGTCGGCGCCGTCTTCGATGTACAGGCGGCGGACCTTCTGGCCTTCGGGGCCGGTCTGATGGGTCTTGAGCTGCATGCCCAGGATCTCGCCAGCGATGCGCTTGACGTCGTCAATGGTCTTGGCAACCTTCACGCCGCCGCCCTTGCCACGGCCACCGGCGTGGATCTGGGCCTTGACCACCCACACGGGGCCGCCGAGCTTCTGGGCTGCTTCGACGGCTTCTTGCACCGTGAATGCGGGAATGCCACGCGGAACGGGCACACCAAAATTGCGCAAGATTTCCTTGCCTTGGTATTCGTGAATCTTCATGAGGTCTCTCTCAGGGAAGGGTGATAGTTACCCGTTTACCATGAACAGTTGTCTGGCCGCGGGCTTGGGACATGGCAACCGGCGACTGTATCATGTTGCGACGCACCATCCTTGTGCAGACCTGACGGCCCCCATGGCTTCGCCACGGGCAACTCACCCTTGTTTTCTTCGGCGGCCCAGCGGCTGCTTTCTTGCAGGAGTCACTCCATGTCCAGAGTCTTTATCGATGGCGAAGCCGGCACCACGGGCTTGCAGATCCGTGAGCGGCTGCAGGCCATGCCGCAGGTCGAGCTGGTCAGCATTGCGCCCGAGCTGCGCAAGGACCCGGCTGCCAAGCGCGACCTGATCGCTGGCGTGGACCTGGTGGTGCTGTGCCTGCACGACGACGCCGCCCGCGAGACCGTGGCCATGGTCGACGGCATCACGCAGAGCACCGGCCGCGCGATCAAGATCATCGACGCGAGCACCGCGCACCGCACGGCGCCGGGCTGGGTGTTCGGTTTTCCGGAACTGGCTGCAGGGCAGCCCGAGGCCGTGGCCGCGGCCGACCGCGTGTCCAACCCCGGCTGCTACGCCACCGGCGCCATTGCGCTGCTGCGCCCGCTGGTGGACGCCGGCCTGGTGCCCCAGGACTTCCCCCTGGCCCTGCCGTCGGTCAGCGGATATTCGGGCGGCGGCCGCACCATGATCGAGGCGTACGAGGCGGGCACCGCGCCGCTGTTCGAGACCTATGCGCTCACGCTGCAGCACAAGCACCTGCCCGAAATCATGCGCTACACCGGCCTCACGCGCCGGCCGATCTTCGTGCCGTCGGTGGGCAACTTCCGCCAGGGCATGCTGGTGCAACTGCCCCTGCACCTCGACCTGCTGCCGGGCGCGCCCAAGGCCGCCGACCTGCACGACGCACTGGCCGCCCACTACGCAAAAAGCAACACGCCCGAGCAGTGGGTCAGCGTGCTGCCGCCCACCGCGGACGGCAAGCTCGATGCCACCGCGCTCAACGACACCAACAAGCTGGAACTGCGGGTGTTCGCCAATGAAGAGCACCGCCACGCCGTGCTGATCGCCCGCCTGGACAACCTGGGCAAGGGCGCCAGCGGTGCCGCGGTGCAAAACCTCAAGTTGATGCTGGGGCTCTGAGGAGGGGGGGCTGCGCTGGAGCCGCCCGGTGCTGGCGGCCTCAACTCAAGCCTGCGGCGCCTCGCCGCGCACCACACGCCAGGTGATCTCGCTGGAGAATCCGCGTGTCACCAGAAAGCGCACCTGCTTTGCGCGCTGCTGGGGGTCTTCGGCCACCGCGCCGAATTTGCGCTGCCACACGGCGTGCGCGCGGGCCCATTCGGTGTCTTTCAGCCGGGTGAGCGCTTGTTGCGCCGTGTCGGGGTCGATCCCCTTGGCCTGCAGTTCCTGGCGGATGCGGTTGGCGCCCAGGCGGCTTGCGCGCTGGTGCAGCACCGACTCCACCACCCGGGTTTCGCTGATGAAATCGCGGGCCTCCAGGTCGTCCAGCAGGGCGGCCAGGTCCTCGCCCTCCTGCACATGGGGCGCGAGCTTGCGCTGCAGTTCAGCGCGGGAGTGCTCGCGCTGGCTCAGCAGCCGCAGCGCCCGGCCCTTGAGCGACAAAGTCGTGAAGCCCATGGCGGATGGTCGTTGTTATCAAATTCATAGCAGCTACCGCTTGTCAATCAAGCGGTAGCGGGCTATTTTCATCAATAACGGACGCTCACTCCTCGGTGGCGGCCGCGGCCTTGGTCACGGCGGCTGCCTGCAGTGCCACGCCCAGGCCTTCACGCACCTTGTTCTCGATCTCGCGGGCGAGGTCGGGGTTTTCGCGCAGGAACTCGCGGGCGTTGTCGCGGCCCTGGCCGATCTTCTCGCCGTTGTAGGCATACCAGGCGCCCGACTTCTCCACGATCTTGGCCGTCACGCCCATGTCGATGATCTCGCCCTCGCGGCTGATGCCTTCGCCGAACAGGATGTCGAACTCGGCCGTCTTGAAGGGCGGGCTCACCTTGTTCTTGACCACCTTGACCTTGGTTTCGTTGCCGATGGCTTCGTCGCCCTTCTTGATGGTGCCGGTGCGGCGGATGTCCAGGCGCACCGAGGCGTAGAACTTGAGCGCATTGCCGCCGGTGGTGGTTTCGGGGCTGCCGAACATCACGCCGATCTTCATGCGGATCTGGTTGATGAAGATGACCATGCAGTTGGTCTTCTTGATCGTGGCCGTGAGCTTGCGCAGCGCCTGGCTCATCAGGCGGGCCTGCAGGCCGGGCAGCGAGTCGCCCATTTCGCCTTCGATTTCGGCCTTGGGCGTGAGGGCCGCGACCGAGTCGATGACGATCAGGTCCACGGCGCCGGAGCGCACCAGGCTGTCCACGATTTCCAGGGCCTGCTCGCCGGTGTCGGGCTGGCTGATGAGCAGGTCGGGCACGTGCACACCCAGCTTCTGGGCGTACTGGATGTCCAGCGCGTGCTCGGCGTCGACGAAGGCGCAGGTGCCGCCCTGCTTTTGCATCTCGGAGATGACCTGCAGCGTGAGCGTGGTCTTGCCCGACGATTCCGGGCCGTAGATCTCGACCACCCGGCCGCGGGGCAGGCCGCCCACGCCCAGGGCCACGTCCAGGCCCAGCGAGCCGGTGGACACCACCTGGATGTCTTCGATCACCTCGCCTTCGCCCAGGCGCATGATCGTGCCCTTGCCAAACTGCTTCTCGATCTGGGCGAGCGCGGCGGCCAGCGCCTTGGCCTTTTCGGTGTTTGCGGGGTTGGTGCCTTTGACTGCGACGTCCATGAGAAACTCCTAGGAAAAACAACAGGTTGGATGTGTGTGCGTCCTCTGCGGTTAACCACAGGCTGGATGCTTGAACAGTAGTTTATGCGACCTGTTTCGCCAAAACCAAGCAGTATTTGGTCAGTTTGCCTGACAATCCGGCATGGCCGAAAACTCCCCGTCTAGCCCCACTGCCCACCCCCCGCCAGGGGCTGCCTGGCCCCGCGTGGACGACGGCTGGCGCCAGACCCACCTGGGCCGGCTGCTGGGCCATGCGATGCGCCGCTTCGATGCCCGGGTGCTGCAACTCATGGCGCACAACGTGGAGGTGCCGCTGGCGCTGTCCAACCTGGCGGCGCGCGACCAGGTGACGGCCGCGCATGTGCACATCACCCGCCACCTGGCGCTCCAGGGCGACCGGCTGACCGACCTGGCCCAGCGTGCCGGCATGACCAAGCAGGCCATGGCCAACCTGGTGGACCAGTGCGAAGCCTGGGGCCTGGTCACGCGCGAGGCCGACCCGCTGGACGCCCGCGCCCGGCGCGTGCGCTTCACGGCCACCGGCCTGGCCTGGGTGCAGGCCTTTCGCGACGCCGTCACCCAGGCCGAGGCCGAGTTCCGTGCCGAGGTGGGCCCTGACGTGGCCACGGTGGTGGCCATCGGGCTGGAAGCGTATGCGGGCGGCGATGCGCAGTGGCTGGCCGCCGGCCGCCGCGAGTGAGCCGCGCCGCTGACCACGCGTCCCCGCAGAGCCCACCTGACCCCGTGCAACGCGACCAGGTCCGCCCCGCGCATGGCTGCCGGGGCCCATGCACCGCTGCGCTGCTCAAGGCACCGGCAATGCACCCGTGCCCGCGCCCTGCGCCGCAGGCACCGCGGGCGTTGCGCCCGGAGGCTCGGCGCACACCAGCAGCCACTGCAGAAAGCACTGCAGCGCATGCAGCTGCGTGCGGCCCTCGGGGTAGCAAAACCAGTAGCCCATGTCGCTCAGGTAGCCGCCGCGCAGGGGCTGGTCCGCCAAGGGCTCGCGCACCAGCCCCGCGGTGATCTCGTCCTGCACCAGGCAGCGCGGCACCAGCGCCAGCCCCATGCCGGCCATCACCGCGCGGATCATGGTCTGGAACTGGTCGAACTGCGGCCCGGCCAGCGGGTCGATGAGGCCCGCCACCTGGTGCGTTTCGCTCCAGCGCAGCCAGGCATCGGGCACCGTCACGTGGCGCAGCAGCGTGTGCTGGGCCACGTCGCGGGGGCTGTTGAGCGGCCAGTCGGCCACGCGGGTGCGCGGGGCGATCAGTGCGACGTCGTTGCCGGTCAGGTAGTGGGCATGGGCGCCGGGCCAGTGGCCTTCGCCGAACAGGATGGAGCAGTCGAGCTCGGGCCGCTCGAAGTCGTAGCTGTGCACATAGGGCACGAAGTGCAGCGTGACCTGCGGGTGCTGCTGCTGAAACTGCGGCAGGCGCGGGATGAGCCACTTGGCACCGAACGTGGGCAGGCTGGACAGGTGCAGCGCACCGCCGCCGTCATCGCTGGTGATCAGCTCCAGCGTGGCGGCCTCGAGCTGCGCCAGCACCGCGCGCACGGCTTTTTCGTAGCGCTCGCCCGCCGGGGTCAGCGACAGGCGCTTGCGGTTGCGCTCGAACAGCGCCACGCCCACCCAGCCCTCCAGCTCCTTGATCTGCTTGCTCACTGCGCTCTGCGTGAGGTGCAGGGCCTCGGCGGCGCGCGAGACCCCGCCGAACCGCGTGACGGTCGAAAACGCCCGCAGCAGGTGCAGGGGCGGTGAAAGGCGGCGCAGGGAGGACATCGTAAGTTCTCACATCATTCCATTCAGGAATGTTATCAGGCATATCCATTGCTTGGTAGGGCTCACCAGTTCATTTAACCTTCAGATTCTTCATAGGAGAACCCCACATGCAACGCCGTCACCTGCTGTCCGCTCTGGCTGCCGTATCTTTCGTTCCTGGAATGTCTATGGGGCAAGAGGGCAAGCCCCTGCGCATCGTCGTGCCCTTCCCGCCCGGGGGCGCCACCGACATCACGGCCCGCAGCCTGCAGGAGTCGCTGGCCCGCATCCTCAAGCAGCCCGTGGTGCTGGACAACCGCGGCGGCGCGGGTGGCTCCATCGGCATGTCCGAAGTGGCGCGTGCCCCGGCCGACGGCCTCACCATCGGCGTGGCGACCCTGTCCACGCACGGCGTGAACCCGGCGGTCTTCAGCAAGCTGCCCTACAACCCCACCAAGGATTTCGTGGGCGTGACCGAGATCGTGAAGGCCCCGGGCGTGATCGTGATCAACCCCACGGTGCTGCCCGTCAAGGACTTCGCCGACCTGGTCAAGTACCTCAAGGCCAACCCCGGCAAGATCTCGTACGCCACCCCCGGCAACGGCACCATTGGCCACATGTGGGGCGAGCTGTTCAAGAGCAGCACCGGCACCGCCATGGTGCACATCCCCTACCGTGGTGCAGGACCGGCCGTCAACGACGTGCTGGCCGGCCAGGTGGCGGTGTACTTCGACCAGGTGGCCTCGTCGCTGCCGCACATCAAGTCCGGCAAGCTCAAGGCCCTGGCCGTGTCGTGGCCCGAGCGCCTGGACGTGCTGCCCGACGTACCCACCTATGCCGAGCTGGGCTTCAAGCAGGCCAACGAGCCCTCGTGGTTCGGCCTGGTGGCACCTGCCGGCACACCGCCCGCTGCGGTCGAACGCATCCAGCAGGCCGTCGCCCAGGCCTTGAAGGAGCCCGCGGTGCGCGAGCGCCTGGCCGGCCAGGGGCTGTACCCCTCGGGCACCACGTCCAAGGACTTCACCGCGCAGATCGGACGCGAGATCGACAAGATGAAGCGCGTGGCCGCATACGCCAAGATCGCGCTGGACTGACTCGCCCTGAACTGATACCCCCGGGAGGCCTTGTTCCGCAGGTGCAAGGCCCCCACCTGGGCAGGGTGCCGTCCCTGCCCGGCCGTTAGCCGGATGCCATGGCGCCTGAGGGATAACCATGGCCCTATTCCGGTCTGGGAGGCTAGGCCAGCCGCCCCCATTTGCGCACACTCTGCCTATGCATGCAGCCTTGAAACTCATCCACCACCGATTCCAGCAGGCCCAGCCCGGCCTGAGCGGTTCGCCCGGGCACACATCGCCCGCTCCTGCCACAGCTACCGCTGCCGCCATGGTGACCGCCGTGCCCGGCAGCACGCCGCTGGTGCTCGACTCGCCGCACAGCGGCACCCAGTACCCGGTCGACTTCGGCTCGGCGTGCGACCTGCCCACGCTGCGCCGCGCCGAGGACACGCACGTCGAGAAGATCTACGCCTTTGCCCCGGCCCTGGGCGTGGCCTGGATCGAAGCGCACTTTCCGCGCATCTACCTCGATGCCAACCGCGACACCACCGAGCTCGACACGTCGCTGCTCGACGGCCCATGGACCGACCCCATCTCCACCGACCCGCAGGTGCTCAGCAAGGTGCGCCTGGGCAAGGGCCTGGTGTGGAAGTTCACCGACGAGGGTGAGCCCATCTACAACCGCCTGCTCACCGTCGATGAAGTGCGTGCGCGCATCGACCGCTGCTGGCGCCCCTACCACGCTGCCGTGGCGCAGGCCATCCAGGCCGCCCATGCGCGCCACGGCTACAGCATCCACCTCAACTGCCATTCGATGCCCGCCGTGGCCGGCCGCTTTGCGACCGAGTTCCCGGGCCTGGAGCATGCCGACTTCGTGGTCGGCGACCGCGACGGCACCACCGCCAGCCCGGCGCTGTCCGCACTGATCTGCGACCACCTGCGCGCGTGCGGCTACAGCGTGGAATACAACCACCCCTACAAGGGCGTGGAGCTGGTGCGCCGCTACGGCAACCCCGCGCAGAACCGCCACAGCATCCAGGTCGAGATCAACCGCAAGCTCTACATGGACGAGCGCACGCTCGCCCAGAACCCGGAAGGCATGGCACGGCTGCAGGCCGACCTGAAGACCCTGGTGCACAAGCTGCTGGCGCACGACCCGCGCTGACGACGGCAACGACGGCGGCGGCGGTGGTTGTACACGCCCCACAGGCAGCGCAGACACCGGGCGGTCTGCGCCTGCCCGCCCGGTCGGCAGGTGTGAACCGGTTTGCGCCAGTGGCCTGCCGCTGCGCCCGCGCCGCCTAGAATCGGCAGCAGGCGCGGCGCCAGACCGCAGCCATCCACCAGGAGACACCCGCATGCGCATCCTCATTGCCGAAGACGACCAGGTGCTCGCCGACGGGCTGCTGCGCACGCTGCGGGGATCGGGCGCCGTGGTGGACCACGTGGCCAGCGGCACCGAGGCCGACGCCGCCCTGCTCACCAACAACGAATTCGACCTGCTGATCCTGGACCTGGGCCTGCCCAAGTTGCACGGCCTGGAGGTGCTCAAGAAGCTGCGCAGCCGGGGCTCGGCGCTGCCGGTGCTCATCCTCACCGCAGCCGACAGCGTGGAAGAGCGCGTGAAGGGCCTGGACTTCGGCGCCGACGACTACATGGCCAAGCCGTTTTCGCTGCAGGAGCTCGAAGCCCGCGTGCGGGCCCTCACGCGCCGCGGCATGGGCGGCACCAGCAGCGCCATCAAGCACGGCCCCCTGGTGTACGACCAGGCCGGCCGCGTGGCCACCATCGACGGCAAGATGATCGAGCTTTCGGCCCGCGAGCTGGGCCTGCTGGAAGTGCTGCTGCAGCGCGCCGGCCGGCTGGTGAGCAAGGAGCAACTGGTGGAGCGCCTGTGCGAATGGGGCGAAGAGGTCAGCAACAACGCGATCGAGGTCTACATCCACCGCCTGCGCAAGAAGATCGAAGGCGGGCCCATCCGCATTGCCACGGTGCGCGGCCTGGGCTACTGCCTCGAGAAAATTCCAGGCTAGCTCCTGAATTGATAGCTGCTGGCGCTTGATGGACAAGCGGTAGCGGCCCAAAAGGCTTGAAACCTTGAAAATCTTCCAGCGAGAGCAGCGCTCCCTCTTCGGCGAGATCCTCGACTGGATGCTCACGCCGCTGCTGCTGCTGTGGCCCGTCAGCCTGGCGCTCACCTGGCTCGTGGCCCAGGGCCTGGCCAACAAGCCGTTCGACCGGGCGCTCGAATACAACGCCCATGCGCTGGCGCAGCTGGTGTCGGTGTCCGGCGGCAAGGTGCAGTTCAACCTGCCGCAGCCCGCCAGCGAGATTTTGCGGGCCGACGACTCCGACATCGTCTACTACCAGGTCATCGCGCCGGGCGGCGAGTTCCTGTCGGGCGAGCGCGAGCTGCCCGAGCCGGCGGGCGACGAAGTCCCCCAGTCCGGCGAGGTGCGCCTGCGCGATGCCGAGATGCGCGGCATCGAGATCCGCGTGGCCTACATCTGGGTGCGCCTGCCGCTCGAAGGCACGCCCCTGGCCCTGGTTCAGGTGGCCGAGACGCGCGAAAAGCGCAGCGTGCTGGCCACCGAAATCATCAAGGGCGTGATGCTGCCGCAGTTCGTCATCCTGCCGCTGGCGGTGCTGCTGGTGTGGCTGGCGCTCGCGCGCGGCATCCAGCCGCTGAACCAGCTGGAGCAGCGCATCCGCGCGCGCAACCCTGACGATTTGTCTCCGCTGGACGACCGCACCGTACCGCTCGAAGTCGCGCCCCTGGTCTCGTCGGTGAACGACCTGCTGCAGCGCCTGAACGACTCGCTGGCCACGCAAAAGCGCTTTCTGGCCGACGCGGCGCACCAGCTCAAGACCCCCCTTGCAGGCCTGCGCATGCAGGCCGACTTGGCCCAGCGCGAGGGCACCAGCACCGAAGAGCTCAAGCGCTCGCTGCAGCAGATCGGGCGCTCCAGCATCCGCGCCACGCACACCGTCAACCAGCTGCTGGCCCTGGCGCGCGCCGAGGGCAGCGGCGTGGGGATTGCGCGCCAGCCCTGCGACCTGGCGCGGCTCGTGATCGAGGTGGTGCGCGACTCGGTGCCCCGCGCGCTCGACAAGCGCATCGACCTGGGCTACGACGGCGCCGAGCCCGGCTCGCCGGGCGTGCTGCTGGATGGCAATCCCACGCTGCTCAAGGAGCTGGTGCGCAACCTGCTCGACAACGCCATCAACTACACGCCCTCCACACCCGCCAAGCCCGGCGTGGTCACCGCGCGCGTGCTGGCCGACACCTTCGGCCACGTGCTGCTGCTGCAGGTGGAAGACTCCGGCCCCGGCGTGCCCGAGGCCGAGCGCGAACTGGTGTTCCAGCCGTTCTACCGGGCCCTGGGCAGCGAGGCCGACGGCTCGGGTCTCGGTCTGCCCATCGTGCTGGAGATCGCGCGCAAGCACGGCGCCGAGGTCACGCTGGAAGACGCGCGCCCCGGCCACCACCCGCCCGGCGCGTGCTTCAGCGTGCGGTTTGCGGCGCGGGACGCGGTGGCGGGGGGCTGACGGCGTGCCCGGCGCCCGTTGACTGTCAACTGAACGGGACATCACTGCAGGGCTTTGCATCGCACGGCATCGCGCCAACGCGCCGCACACCCAGCCCCGTAGCCGCACATTCCACCGCGGAATGTGATGAGGCCCAAACATCGTTAGCCAGCGCGGCATCGCCTGCCCAGAATGGGCCGCAGCACATGCCGCGAGGCGAGGACCCCACGATGCCCACCACTACCAGCCGGCGCAAGCTGCTGATCTCCACCGCCGCAGCCTGCCTGGGCGGCCCACTACAAGGCCTCGCCCACGCACAGGGGCAGCCGGCTTCGGCCGGCAGCGCACCGCAGGCCCGGCCCAGCCAGCCCGTGCGGCTGCTCGTGCCCTTTGCCGCAGGCGGCGCCACCGACATCACCGCGCGCGTGCTGGCGGGGCCGCTGTCGCAGTGGCTGGGCGTGCCGGTGGGGGTGGAAAACCGCCCCGGCGCGGGCGGCGCCACCTGCATGGCCGAGGTGGCCGCTGCCGCCCCTGACGGCACCACACTGGGCGTGGCCACGCTGTCCACGCATGGCGTGAACCCCGCGGTCTACAAACAGCTGCCGTACAACGCGCTCGACGGCTTCACCCCCATCACCGAGATCGTCAAGGCCCCGGGCGTGCTGGTGGTGCACCCCGGCCTGCCGGTGCGCGACTTTGCGCAGTTCGTGCAGCACCTGAAGGCACGGCCCGGCCAGTTGGCCTACGCATCGCCGGGCAACGGCACCATCGGGCACATGTGGGGCGAACTGCTCAAGAGCAGCGCCAATGTGCGCATGACCCACCTGCCCCAGGCCGGCGCCACGGCCGCGCTGGCCGAGGTGCTGGCGGGCCGGGTGCCGGTGTACTTCGACCAGGTGGCCTCGTCGCTGCCGCACATCCAGGCAGGCCGCCTGCGGGCGCTGGCCGTGTCGTGGAACCAGCGCCTGGCCGTGCTGCCCCAGGTGCCCACCTACGCCGAGCTGAGCCTGTTCTCCAACAACGACCCGTCATGGTTCGGCCTGGTGGCCCCCGCCGGCATGCCGACCGCCGCGGCGCGCCGGCTGCGCGATGGCGTGGCCGCCGTGCTCAAAGACCCCGGCGTGCTGGCGCGCCTGGCCGAGCAGGGCCTGTTCGCATCCGGCAGCCTGCCCGACGAGTTTGCCGCGCAGATCCGCAAGGAGGTGGAGAAGATGCGCCGCGTGAGCCGGTTTGCGCGGATCACGCTGGATTGAAGAGGGGGGCTGCCGCGTCCACCGCCGCAGGCAGGCAACACATCGCCTGCGGTGTTTGCCTAGGGTGCCATGTCGGTGGATTGCGGCGCGCCGCGGTCTGTCTCTGCACAACCCCGATGCATCCGGCAAAGGCGCGTAGCCTCAAGGATCTGAATGCTTTGAGCCTCTACCGCTGGTTGGGCAAGCGCTAAGAGCTATATTTTTTATAGCAACGAGCAACGAGCAACGAGCAACGAGCAACGAGCAACGGGCCTAGCCGCAGTTGCGCAGCGTCTTTCCCGCCATGGCCGTGCGCAGCACCTCCAGCTGCGGGCGCAGCGCGTCGGTCACTGCCGGCAGGCGCAGGGTGAAGCCGGCGGTGTCCGGCCGCTCCTGGATCACGCGCGCGGTGCGCACGCCCTTGGTGGCCAGGTTGGCCAGCTCGCGCTCGGCGGCGTCCTTGGAGGCAAAGCGGCCGAGCGACAAACCCAGCTCCAGCGTGCCGCCCGCGCGGTCGTGGTCCACCTTGCGGGCGCGCAGCTCGGCGCGCTTGCGGTCCAGCGTCTCCTGGTCTTCGAAGCGGCCCATGTAGACCATCCAGCGGCCCGGCACGGGCGTGGGGTCGATCACCCAGGTACCTTGCGGCAGGTTGGCGGCGGCAGTGCGCAGCGCCTCGACCTGGCGTTCGTCGAACACGCCGGCCTGCAGGCATTCGGCGGATTCGGTGGGGGTGGGGGGAGGGGAAGACGAAGAGGCAGCATCGCTGGACGCCGTGGCCGTGCCGGACGAAGAGCCGGGGGTGGCCGGGGCCGCCGAAGAGGAGGGTGAGGTACCGGAGGAGGACGACGGGGACGTCTTGCCCGGGTTTACGCGCAGTATCTGCAGCGTCTCGGGCCGGATCTGCTGGTCCATCCGCTGGGGCTCCGCCTGCTCCTCCGGAGCCAGCCCCCAGCTCTTGAGCAGCCCTTGCGACCACGCGTAGTACCCCGCATTGGCCAGCAGCAGCACGATCACGGCAAGTCGCAGCATGGTGTCCTTTCAGTCGCGGTGTCCGACCAGCGTAAGTCCAACGCACCTACCGTAAAAACTGGCGCTACCCCCGCCAGCGCCACCGTGGAGCCGGCTTTGCCGGGCCAGGGGTGGCGTCCCCCTGTGGGGGATGACGCGAAGCGGCTCAGGGGGAATCTCATGCCACCGGCCGCACGCTGATCTCGGAACTGGTGATCGCCTGCATGCCCGCGTCCGTGTGCACCAGCAGCGCGCCGTCCTCGCCCACGCCGTGCGCAGTGCCCGCCGTGCCGTCGCTCAGTGTCACCGCGCGGCCTTGCAGCACGTCGCGCGCCGCAAAGCGGGGCTGCATGGGGCCGAAGCCGTAGCCTTCGAACGAGCGCAGCAGGCTCACCAGCGGCGGCACGATGCGCAGCAGCGCGGCGGGTGCATCCAGGCCCGGCTCCACGTCCTGCAGGCTGCCGGGCGGCATGCTCATGCCGTCGCCGCTGCGCGGCAGCACGTTGATGCCGATGCCCACCACCACGTAGCGCTGGTAGCGCTGGGTGTGGGGCAGCCCGCCAGCGGCGGGCGCCGCGCCCTGCGGCGACACGAAGCTGGCCGTCTCGACCAGGATGCCGCCCAGCTTGCGGTCGCCGCCCGCGCCGCCCAGCCACAAGTCGTTGGGCCACTTCAGGCCCACGCGCGCAGGGTGCGCCGCGCCGACGGACGGCAGCACGGGCTGCAGGCTCTCGGCCACGCTCACACCCACCGCCAGCGACAAACCCGACCAGTCGGCCGGCGCCAATGGCAAGCCCAAAGACATCATCAAAGACGATCCGATATCGCTCTGCCAGGCCCGCCCCATGCGGCCACGGCCGGCGGTCTGCTGCTCGGCCACGAGCAGCGTGGGGTCGCACTGGCCGGCGCGTGCGCGGCGCATCAGCTCGGTGTTGGTCGAATCGATGCTGGGCAGCACCTCGACGGTAAAACCGGGTAACAACGGTGACACCGCTTCCCACACGGCCTCTGCGGGCCAGCGGATGGGCGCGGTCACGCGCGGCGGCCCTGGGCGGTCTTCGCCTGGGGCTGGGCCGGCTTCACGGCCTTGGAGGGTTTTGCCGTCTGGGGGGTCTTTGCGGTCTTGGCCGCTTTGATGGGCTTGGCGGGCTTGGCGGCTTCTGCGGCCTGGCTGGCCTTCGTGCCTGCTTTCACCGCCTTGGCTGTTTTGTCTGCTTTCGCCGGGCTGCGCGGCACCGGCGGTGCCCAGCCGCGCTTGGGCGCCAGCAGTGTGCCGCGGCAGTTGGCGTTGCCGCACCAGCAGGGGTATTCGGCCTTGAGCTTGGGGGTGTAGCGCTCTTCGATGATCAGGCCGTAGTCGTAGTTGAGCTCTTCGCCTGCCTTGATATTGCGCAGCGCCGTGATGAAAATGCGGCCGTCCCGTTCGTCGGCGTAGCAGTTGGGGTTGCAGCTGTGGTTGATCCAGCGCGACGAATTGCCGCCGAACTTTGCGTCGATCACGCGGTCTTCATCCACATGGAAGTAAAACGTGTGGTTCGGTTGCAGCGGGTCGTGGGGGTGGCGGTCCTGCGCCTCCTGCCAGCTGATGACCTCGCCGGTGTACTCCACCAGCACCTCGCCCTCGGCGATGTCCTGCACGGCAAACACGCCGTTGCCGTGCACTGCCGAGTGCCGGGTCTGGATGCGGCGACCCGGGGCGATGGTGGGGGCAGCAGGCGATGCAAAGCGGGGCATGGCAAAAACTCTGTTAACTTGATAGTGCACACGTGTGTGCGTGCGCGTGCATGTATGCGTACGTACATGCGCGCGAAACCCGAATTGTAGAAGCGCCCGGGCCGGACCCGGTCGCTTGGCCCCAGAACGCAGAACGAACGACGACAGGCAAGAGCCCCCCAAAAAATGACCAAGACCCTGGTAATTGCAGAGAAACCCTCCGTGGCACAGGACATCGTGCGCGCCCTCACGCCCGTGGCGGGCAAGTTCGACAAGCACGACGACCACTTCGAGAACGACCGCTACGTGGTCACCAGCGCCGTGGGCCACCTGGTCGAGATCCAGGCGCCCGAGGAGTTCGACGTCAAGCGCGGCAAGTGGAGCTTTGCCCACCTGCCCGTGATCCCGCCGTACTTCGACTTGAAGCCCGTGGACAAGACCAAGTCGCGCCTGAACGCGGTGGTCAAGCAGGCCAAGCGCAAGGACGTCACGCAACTCATCAACGCCTGTGACGCGGGCCGCGAGGGCGAGCTGATCTTCCGCCTGATCGAGCAGTACGCCGGCGGCGCCAAGCCCCTGGGCAAGCCCGTCAAGCGCCTGTGGCTGCAGTCCATGACGCCGCAGGCCATCCGCGACGGCTTCGACGCCCTGCGCACCGAGCAGCAGATGGCGGGCCTGGCCAGCGCCGCCCGCAGCCGCAGCGAGGCCGACTGGCTGGTGGGCATCAACGGCACCCGCGCCATGACCGCGTTCAACTCGCGCGACGGCGGGTTCTTCCTGACCACCGTGGGCCGTGTGCAGACGCCCACGCTGTCGCTGGTGGTGGAGCGCGAAGAAAAGATCCGCAAGTTCGTGAGCCGCGACTACTGGGAAATCCACGCCACCTTCGGCGCCGAAGCGGGCGAGTACCCCGCCAAGTGGTTCGACCCCAAGTGGAAGAAGGGCGAGGATGTGGAAATGCGCGCGGACCGCGTCTGGTCCGCCGCCGAGGCCACGGCTATTGCCAACGCCGTGCGCGGCAAGCCGGCCACCGTCACCGAAGAGAGCAAGCCCACCACGCAAGCGTCGCCCCTGCTGTTCGATTTGACCAGCCTGCAGCGCGAGGCCAACGGCAAGTTCGGCTTCTCGGCCAAGACCACGCTGGCGCTGGCGCAAAGCCTGTACGAGCGCCACAAGGCCCTGACCTACCCGCGGACCGACTCGCGCGCGCTGCCCGAGGACTACCTGCCGGTGGCCAAGCAGACCTTCGAGATGCTGGCCGACAGCGGCATGCGGCATCTGGCGCCGCACGCGCTCACCGCGCTGAACAACAACTACGTGCGCCCGTCCAAGCGCATCTTCGACAACAGCAAGGTCAGCGATCACTTTGCCATCATCCCCACGCTGCAGGCACCGAGCGGCCTGTCCGAAGCCGAGCAAAAGCTGTACGACCTGGTCGTGCGCCGCTTCATGGCGGTGTTCTTCCCCAGTGCTGAATACACCGTCACCACGCGTATTTCCACCGTCGCACCGCACAGCTTCAAGACCGAAGGCAAGGTGCTGGTCAAGCCGGGCTGGCTGGCCATCTACGGCAAGGAAGCGGCCGACGAGGTCGAAGGCGGCAAGGAGGGCGACAAGGGCCAGAATCTCGTGCCCGTCAAACCCGGCGAAAGCGTGAACACCCTGGCCGCCGACCCCAAGGGCCTCAAGACCAAGCCCCCCGCACGCTACTCCGAAGCCACGCTGCTGGGCGCCATGGAAAGCGCCGGCAAGCAGATCGACGACGAAGAGCTGCGCTCTGCCATGCAGGAAAAGGGCCTGGGCACGCCAGCCACGCGCGCGGCCATCATCGAAGGCCTGCTGACCGAAAAGTACATGCTGCGCGAAGGCCGCGAGATCATCCCCACGGCCAAGGCCTTCCAGCTCATGACGCTGCTGCGCGGCCTGGAGGTCGAAGAACTCTGCCGCGCCGACCTGACCGGCGAATGGGAGTTCAAGCTCTCGCAGATGGAAAAGGGCCAGCTCAGCCGCGAATCCTTCATGGCCGAGATCGCCGCCATGACCGAGCGCATGGTCAAGAAGGCCAAGGAATACGACCGCGACACCATCCCCGGCGACTACGCCACGCTCGAATCGCCCTGCCCCAACTGCGGCGGCACGGTGAAGGAGAACTACCGCCGCTTTGCCTGCGTGGGCAAGCCGGGTGCGGAAGGCTGCGGCTTCAGCTTCGGCAAGTCGCCCGCGGGCCGCACCTTCGAGACGGCCGAGGCCAACGCGCTGCTGCGCGACAAGAAGATCGGCCCGCTGGAGGGCTTTCGCTCCAAGGCGGGCTGGCCCTTCACGTCCGAGATCGTCATCAAGTACGACGACGAGGCGCACAACTACAAGCTCGAATTCGACTTCGGCGACGACAAGAAGGGCGAGGAGTCCGGCGAGCTGGTGGAGTTTGAAGACGCCTCGCTCGGCCCCTGCCCCATCTGCGGATCGGAAGTGCACGAGCACGGCAGCAACTACGTGTGCAGCAAGGCCGTGCCCACCGCGGCGCAGCCCACGCCGAGCTGCACCTTCAAGAGCGGCAAGATCATCCTGCAGCAGCCCGTGGAGCGCGAGCAGATGACCAAGCTGCTGGACACCGGCAAGACCGACCTGCTCGACAAGTTCGTGAGCATGCGCACCCGCCGCGCCTTCAAGGCCCACCTGGCCTGGGACAAGGACGCGGGCAAGGTCAACTTCGAGTTCGCGCCGAGCAAGTTCCCGCCGCGCCCCGGCGCTGTCGCCAAGGCCGCCGCGGCCAAGGTCGCCAAGCCCGGCGCCGCCGCCAAGAAAACCGCCAAGCCCGCAGCCGCCAAGAAGGCCCCGGCCACCAAGACCGCGGCCGCCAAGGCACCGCGCAAGGCCGCCGCCGGCAAGGCCCCCAGCGCCGCCCTGGCCGCCGTGATCGGCACCGATCCCGTGGCCCGCCCCGAGGCGGTGAAGAAGCTGTGGGAATACATCAAGGCCCACAACCTGCAGGACCCCAAGGACAAGCGCACCATCGTCGCCGACGACAAGCTGCGCGCGGTGTTCGGCAAGGACAGCGCCGGCATGTTCGAGCTGGCGGGCATCCTGGGCAACCACCTCGGAGGCGAATGATGACCCCTCAAGCTGAACGCACAACGTCGCGGGTAGGCCGCGTCTGGCGCGCCGCCCTCACCACGCTGGGGGCCGTCGTGGTCGTGGGCGCGCTGGGTGGCTGCGGCAGCACCAGCACCTCAGGCTCCGCGCGCTCCAGCGACCCCGCGAGCCAGCAGCAGCAGCAGGGCGGCAGCGGCGTGACGGTGTTCGGCGATATCGATGTGAACGTGACGCGGGAGCGCACGCGCTGAGGTATTGAGGTGAAGGCCTGTGGTGGTGAGGCGGCGAGGCTTGAGGTGCCGAGGTGTGCATCTGGTTCAGCGTCGCTCGCGTCCATTCGGCGCCGCGGTGGCCACCGCATGCAGTCGGCATGCCCGCATCGCATCGCATCGCATCGCGTCACCAGCCTGGACCGCACAGGTGATCGCCGCCCACCCGCACCCCTGGAAAGAGTGATGTGATGGGCGAGCCCGCACTGTCCCTGCAGATCGCCACCACGGTCCACCACCGCATCCACACCGTCACCGTGCGCATGGATTCGGTGGGCTGGGTGGTGTCGGGCACCAAGCACCTGGTCGCGCCCGGCGGCGGGCACCGCTACGCGAGCGGGCGGGTGTTCGTACTGCCGCGCGGCGCGCAGTGGGAGGTCGTCAACGACCCGGCGCCGCAAGGCCGCTATGTCGCGCGCCTGCTGTGTTTTGCGCCCGAGCTGGTGGCGCAGTTCCACCGGCAGTTCGGCCAGTTCGCGGCGGTGGCACCGGTGCAGGGCTGCGCCGGCATCGCTGCCGATGCGGCGTTCGAAGACAGCTACATGCGCGCGGTAGCCGCGCTGGAGAGCGACGGCAGTTCGCAGGCACTGCGCGAACACCGCGCGCTGGAGGTGCTGCTGCTCCTGGCCGAGCTGGGCATCGTCTTCGCTCCCCCCGGCGAACTGGGCTGGGCCGAACGCGTGCGCCGCCTGGTGGGCCCGAGCCCCCAGGCCGACTGGACGCTCGAGCGCATCGCCGCGGCCTTCGCCATCAGCCCCAGCACCCTGCAGCGCCGCCTGGCGCAAGAGGGCGACACCGTGAGCCAGTGCCTGCGCGACGTGCGGCTGGAGACGGCGCTGGTGCTGCTGCAAAGCTCCACGCTGCAGGTGTCCGAGATCGCCGGCCGCTGCGGGTACGAATCGCACAGCCGCTTCAGCGCCGCATTCCGCGAACGCTTCGGCTTCCCGCCATCGCAACTGCGGCCGTGACGCGTGGGCTGTTCTGATCTGCGGGCAAACGACAAAACGACAAACCGTTCACGCTGAGCTCGTCGAAGCGCTGCGCAGGGCTTCGACAGGCTCAGCCCGAACGGGTTGTGCAAGTGATGCCGTTGGAAATGCACTGAAAAAGAAGCCCGGTCCGTTCACGCTGAGCTCGTCGAAGCGCTGCACAAGGCTTCGACAGGCTCAGCCCGAACGGGTTGTGCAAGTGATGCCGTTGGAAATGCACTGAAAAAGAAGCCCGGTCCGTTCACGCTGAGCCTGTCGAAGCGCCGCGCAAGGCTTCGACAGGCTCAGCCCGAACGCCCTGGGGTGTGACCGAGCGCGACCCCCCTGACGCGCAGCGCACAGCGATTGACGCCGCCGGGCCAGCGCCAAAGCAGGGCGCGAAGCACCATCAAGGCCTTGTTCCACACCGCTATTGCAGGAGCCTTCTTGATGCAACAACGTCCATTGCTTCACCGCCGCCTTCTGACCACCATCGCCACACTGGGCCTCGCACTGACAGCCGGCACGCTGGCCGTCACAGCCGCCCACGCCCAGGCCTTCAGCCTCAGCAGCCCCGACTTCGCCGCGGGCGGCACGCTGCCCCAGCGCTTCGAGTTCAAGGGCTTTGGCTGCGCAGGCGACAACCAGTCGCCCGCGCTGCGCTGGAGCGGCGCGCCCGCCGGCACGCAAAGCTTTGCGGTCACCATGTACGACCCCGACGCACCCACGGGCTCGGGCTGGTGGCACTGGTCGGTGGTGAACATCCCCGCCAGCGTGACCGAACTGCGTGCCGATGCGGGCGCGGCGGGCGGCGCGCAACTGCCGGCAGGTGCCAGCCACGTGCGCATCGACTACGGCGTGGCCGCGTGGGGCGGCACCTGCCCGCCCGAGGGCGATGCGCCGCACCGCTACATCTTCACGGTGCATGCGCTCAAGGTACCGCGGCTCGACCTGCCCGCCGACGCCACCGCGGCGCTGGCCGGCTATATGGTCAACGCCCACAGCCTGGGCAAGGCCACCCTCACCGCCCGCTACGGGCGCCCCGCGGCCCGGTAGGCGCGCTGCGCACCCGGGCGCCCGGGCCATGGCAGTGGCCGCAGTGACCGCAGTGACCGTGTCGGGTGGAGCGGGGCGAGGTGGGCACTTGCGTTGTCTTGCCGTAAGCTCGCGGCGTCCGGCCCGTGCCAGCGCGGGTCGTCCCTGCCCACAGCCCTGAAGGTCCCACCCATGCGCAGTACCCGCGAACGAGCCCTCTGGTCCATCGCCCTCGCGCTGCTCTTGGCCGCTGCCGCCGCCGCATGGTGGACGGCCGACCAGTGGCTGCCGCACGCGGGCCCGTGGGCCGACCAGGCGTGGAAAAAAATCACCCGCCCCGGCCCGGACACGCTGCCACCGGGCCAGCAGGCCGGCCAAGCCCGCGCAGCGCGCGGCGGCGCCTCGGAGCCGCTGCCCGCGCAGCCCCGCAAGTGCGTGCAGGACGGCCGTGTCACCTACACCGACCAGCCCTGCCCCAAGGGCAGCCGCGAGCAACCCGTGGACGGCGCCGTGACCTCGCTGCCGAAGTAATGCAAGTAACTCCTGCCGGCGCCATCAAGATTGGAGCGCATGGCATTCCCGGTAGTAAGGCTGTCCCGCATGTGCCAGGCCCCCGGGCCCTGTCACCAGACTGCCTTGGTGCGTCGATAGAGTCGGCCTCTTTTCCAAAATGGAACGATCCCCCATGAAAGCCTTCTCCCTGGCAGCCGTCTGCCTCTGTGCCCTCATCGTCACCGGCTGCGGCGGCAGCGACGACGCTCTGGCCCAACCCCAGGTCATCGCGCACCGCGGCGCCAGCGGCTACCTGCCCGAGCACACGCTGGGCGGCTACGAACTGGCCATCCGCATGGGCGCCGACTTCATCGAGCCCGACCTGCAGATCACCAAGGACGGCGCACTCGTGGCCATCCACGACGACACCCTGAACCGCACCACCAACGTGGCCACGCTCTTTGCGCAGCGCAACGGCGGCTACAAGGTGGCCGATTTCACCCTCGCAGAAATCAAGACGCTGACCGTGGTGCCCACCGGCACAGGCAAGGTCAGCTACCCCGGCTTTGTGCCCAGCGCCACCAGCCCCTTCACCGTGCCCACCTTTCAAGAGGTGGTGGACTTTGCCAAGAAGCAAAGCAGCGCCGTGGGCCACGAAGTGGGCATCTACCCCGAGGCCAAGCAGGCCGACCCGATCATGGAAGACGGCATCCTCAAGACGCTGAACGCCAACGGCTACAACGGCACCAGCAAGATCTTCATCCAGTCGTTCAGCGACGCCACGCTGCGCAGCCTGCGCAACAAGCAGATCGCTCAGAACAACAAGATGCCGCTCATCCTGCTGGGCGTGGCCACCACCGCGGCCGACGGCAGCGTGCGCATGGGCGTGACGGGTGCCACCGGCGTGCAGCCGCTCACGCTGAAAGACGTGGCCAGCTTCAACGAAGGCGTGGGCGTGCTCATCAACAACACCACCTACCCCGTCACCAAGGCCTTCATCGACCAGGCCCACGCCGCAGGCCTGAAGGTGCACGGCTGGACTTTTGCGCAGGCCGACGCCACGCTGGCTGCTGCAGAGTTCCGCAAGTACCTGGACATGGGCATGGACGGCATGTTCGCCAACTACCCCGACCTGGCCGTGACCACGCGCAACGCCTACGTGCAGGGCAAGTAACGGCGCGCTGAGGGGAGCGGCCCGCCGTGTGGCCCACGGCGGTGACAGCCCGGGCTGCGCATTTGGGCTAGGCTTGGAGCCTGTGCCGGCCCGTCACTCCCGTGGCGCCGGCCCAGCACCACCACCAGCCACCCCACGAAAGTCCCCACGTACATAGCCACGTACAAAAGCACGCACTCGCCATGCCCCAGCAGCCCGCCTCCACGCACTCCACCGCCAGCCCCACCCGATCCCTCCCCTTCGCGGGCGCCAGCAACTTCCGCGACCTGGGCGGCTACATCGGCCGCGACGGGCGCGCGGTCAAGTGGCGCCACCTCTTCCGGTCAGACCACCTGGCCGCGCTCACCCCGCAAGACCAGGCCCTGCTGGCCCAGCTGGGCGTCACCCGTGCCATCGACTTTCGCGGCCAGGCCGAAAGCGCCGCCTACGCCTACGCCCTGCCCGGCGTGGCCTACCACCCGCTGGTGATCGAGCCCACGGTGGTGCAGCGCGCGCTGGAGCTGCAGCGCACAGGCCGCCAACTCACCGCGCAAGACGCCGTGGTGCTGATGCAGGACACCTACCGCGGCTTCGTGCACGACAACGCGCCGCGCTTTGCCGAGCTGTTCCAACTGCTGCTGGCAGGCAGCGAGCCGACGCCCGTCGTCTTTCACTGCACGGCAGGCAAAGACCGCACCGGCTTCGCCGCCGCCCTGATCCTGCTAAGCCTGGGCGTGCCGCGCGATGTGGTCATGCAGGACTACCTGCTCACCAATACCCTGTACCGCCGGCCTGAGGGCATGGGGAGCCACGTACCGGAAGAAGTTCTGTCGGTGCTGTGGCGAGTGCAGGAAGAGTTTCTGGATGCGGCGCTGCACATGGTGGACAACGACTTTGGCGGCGTGCAGGCGTATCTGGTGGATGTGCTGGGTGTGGATGCGGCGGCGCAGGAGGCGTTGGTGGGGCGGTATTTGCAGAAGTAGCGGGGGTGGCAGGTTCGGAGCGCAATTGGTTGCACCTCTCACGTTTGCGCTCTGTTTTTTGCTTCTAGACTCCTCCGGCTCAAGCAGTGCGGCCTTCCGACCCAGATGCTGGGGCGTGAACAACCTCTCATCTGAAAGTCATGTATGCCGTACGTTTATGAGGACCCGGAGTCGCTCGCCGGCGGGAAACTGGTACGAACCCATCAGTGCGTCGCGCTGGTCAAGCACTACGCCCGTGCGCCAGCCACCTCGTTGTGGCGAGAAGGAGCTACTGTCAAAGGCAATTTGCTGCTCACCAAGGGCACGGTCATTGCGACCTTCGTCAACGGCAAGTATCCCAACAAGCCCACCGGCAACCACGCAGCGTTCTATGTCTCTCAGGATGCCTCAGGCATCACCGTGGTAGACCAGTGGACCGGCAGCGGCAAAATCCGCAAGCGCGTCCTGCCTTTCCTGGGCAAGGACAAGACCGGTAAGTTCGTCGATCCCAGCGGCAATGGCGATGCCTTTTCAGTTGTGGATTAATCGTTATGCCATGCAAAGAATCTCTGGCATTCGTGCTCATAACCCTCGGCGCTCTTTCCGCCTGCGCACAGGCCACCGAAACGGCACTGGCGCCCTCTGCCAGCGTGTGTCCACGCTCGCTGCAGGTCCAGCAAACGCCTTCGGACAAGGTGCCACCTGATTGGCAGGTGCGCGGCAGCAACAAGAGTTTTCCCCTTTCCAATGTTGGGTTTTATCAAGGTCCCCCTGAGCTGCTCATGCAGAAGGTACCGTACCGCACCTACCGTAAAGGCAAGACGCTGCACTCTCAGTGGATCTTCCCACCCTCTACTCAACAGTATTGGGTGGCATGTGAATACTCCAGCACCGATGCTGTAGCCACAATGCCGCTGGACAAAAGTGTTACTGGCTGCACGGCAGAACACGACCTCAATACGTCACCGCCTACCGTTAAAAGCTGGGCCTGCCAAAGCACAGCGCGCCCCTGAAGCGCGACGTGAATGATGAATCGCCGCAAGCGGGTGAGCCATGCTGCAGCTAATCCGAGCGCGGTCGCTACAACCCGATGCGCTGGCTGAACATCCGCCGCCTCTCCACTTTGCCGTCGCCTTTATTTGTCGTGGAGTAGTCGCTATGGCAATTCGCTGGAGCTCAATATTTTTTCTTGCGCTATTTGCAGCCACGGGTAGCGTCATCGCCCAAACCGG
Source organism: Acidovorax sp. NPDC077693 (assembly GCF_044542805.1). Classification (NCBI taxonomy): domain Bacteria; kingdom Pseudomonadati; phylum Pseudomonadota; class Betaproteobacteria; order Burkholderiales; family Comamonadaceae; genus Acidovorax; species Acidovorax sp. NPDC077693. Next base: position 23,336 of record NZ_JBITVD010000014.1, read on the forward strand.
CCACGCCTTGCCCAGCGTCGCGCACGAGGGCACATGCCCTGCGTTCATAGAGGTACAGCAAACGCCCATCGGCGAACTGCCGCCAGGTTGGCAGGCGGTTGGCAGCACGCGCAAGCATTACCTCAACAACGTATCGTTCTACTACGGGTCGCCCGATCCGATGGCGATACTGGCGCCCGACAGCGAGCAGCGCAGGGGCAAGACGTTGACGTCGACTTGGCCGCTCACGCCCCAAGACCTCCCTTACTGGGTCGGCTGTGAGTACGGGCGAACAGCCGCGATAGTCGCCAAACCGCTCGACAAGAGCCTGACATCGTGCTCCGTGCAACACGATCTGACCAGTTCACCCATCACCCTCAAGCGGTGGTCGTGCAGCAGTGGCGGCTTGTGATAAATCGGGCGAAAGAGGTAGCCGCGGGGCAGTGGGATGTTTGGGGATCGTGAAGAGCCGCTGGCAAGCGCAGTGGGTTCACGACTTCGTCAAGTTTTTGCTCATAAAGTTATAGCTGCTAGCGCTTGTTCAGTAAGCGGCAGAGGCCAATTCGGCTCAATTTTTACCTCACGCTCCCCCTCTACACCGAGCGCAGCCGTCACCATGATCATCCACCGCCACATCGTCTTCCTGCTCATCGGTCCTGGCTCAATGGCTCTCGCCATGGCGCAATCAGCACCTGGCCCCGACGCAACGCCAACGCCAACGGGCAGCCCGTGTCCGCAATCCCTGCAAGTCCAGCAAACGCCTTCGGACAAGGTGCCCCCTGATTGGCAAGTCCGCGGCAGCGACAGCAGCTATCCCCTGTACAACGTGGGTTTTTATGAAGGCCCGCCGGAGCTGCTCGTGCAACAGGTACCGCACCGCACGCAGCGCCGGGGCAAGACGCTGCACTCCCAATGGATTTTCACGCCCTCTACGCAACAGTATTGGGTGGCCTGTAAGTACTTCGGGACGTCTGCGGTAGCCACCAGGCCTCTCGACCGAAGCGTTACCGGCTGCACGGCAGAACACGACCTCGATAGATCACCGCCCGTCGTCAAACGATGGAGTTGCCAGAGCCAAACGCGCCGTTGAAGTACGCCTTACCGCTGGGTCGCTGACAGCTGTGAGACGGTTGTCCAGCGAATCCGCAGGCGCCGATGAGCAATGATGCGGTTAGCGCCCGATAGTCGGTGGCGCAAGGTTGTTACGCAACGTAGGCTCGCAAGCCAGCTAGATGAGTTATTCGAAAAAGCTTGCGTCTTCTATCCCGCCACGTACTCGAACTTGTCATGAGGGGTGGTCATTGACTTGATCCGTGCGTTGGCAATCACGAAGTGGGGTGTAGTGGACGGGACTCGGCTGTGGACTCGATGGCATGTCTCGCGCCAGGCCAGCTGCCTCTGACATTTGATAGTTGCCCCATTCGCTGTAAAACACTACATATTGATACATGAGTAAGCAGGCCCATATAGTGGCGGCGCAGCATGGCTTTCGATGCCGGCACTGCACTGGCCGTGTCTGATGTCGCTGCGCACCGCGACTGGCTAAGTGGGTGGAGCAAAAACGCGATGGCGACTATGGGCTGTGACACAAAGTGCCGATTGGGCTCAAATAAACCTACCTCAACTTTGACTTCAAAAACGACAGCAAGATACACAGATGCGTGGCGCACGCAGAGACGGTGCAGGAGGCTATGTGTTGTGCGGCAACTCGGGCGCCGCAGAGGTTGGTTCTGGCGTGAATGCGATGTCGATGTCGAAGACCATTCCTCAATTCCCTCTTTGAGGAAAATTGAGCTCGGCGCGCCTAGCGCAAAGTAGCCTCTGACCCTAGCACCTATGCCTCAACGTATTCAATCCAACTTCGACATGCTGCACTCGTATGAGGAGCAGTTGTGGCGCCTGGGGGCCTTGGCCGAGCGGTATTTTGCGCAAGACCCCAACACCAGCTTGCTCAAGCTCAGGCAATTCTCAGAAATACTGGCGCAGTCTCTGGCGGCCAGAGTCGGTCTTTTGACGAATCCTGCGGAAACCCAGTACGAACTCGTACGGCGCCTGCAAAACGAAGGGGCCTTGCCCAGAGAGGTTAAGCAGGTCTTCGACCAGATCCGCATCAACGGCAACGCTGCAAACCACGCGCTGGCCGGGAATCACGCGGGAGCCTTGTCTACACTCAAACTTTGCTGGCAGCTGGCGCTGTGGTTCCATCGCACGTTCAAAGACGCAAACCACCGATCTGGTCCCTTTGTTCCGCCCCAGCCACCGAGCAACGAAACCGCAGAGCTGCAAGCCGAGCTGACGCGGCTGCGGGAGGCCGTTGCAAACTACCAAGTTCAAAATGAGCAGGCCGGTGCAGAGCTTGCGCATACCAAAACGCAGCTTTCGTCGCTGAGTGAAGAGCGTGCTCTCTGGGAACAGTTGGCGACAGAGGCCGATGCAGCCAAAGCGCGCTTGGCAGACCAACTTTCGGCCCTGCAATCTGCAGCTGTTGCAGCTCCGTCAACGCAGTACGCTTCGCTGCTCCAGTCAGCCAACGTTGCAGCCACCAAGGTACAGCTGGACGAGGCAGAAACCCGTCGCATCATTGACGCCCAGTTGCGGCAAGCGGGCTGGGAAGCAGACAGTGAAAGCTTGCGGTACAGCAAAGGGGCCCGCCCGGTACGTGGCCGCAACATCGCCATCGCCGAATGGCCCTGCGATGGCTACTCCGCCGACTACGTGCTTTTTCAAGGGCTCACACCGATGGCAGTGGTCGAGGCCAAGCGAAAGAACATCGATGTGTCCGGCGCTCTGCAGCAAGCCAAACGCTACAGCCGCACATTCACGACCAGCTCAGACGTTCATCTCCATGAGCGCAACTGGGGCTCCCAGTCTGAATACCGCATTCCCTTTGTCTTCTCCGCCAACGGACGCCCGTATTTGCGACAGCTGTCTACCAAAAGCGGCATCTGGTTTTGCGACCTGCGCCACCCTGAGAACCGTAGCCAGGCGCTGGATGGCTGGTACAGCCCCGACGGGCTCAAGCATCTGCTGGCAGCAGATGAGGTCAAAGCCCACCAGCAATTGGACAACACCGAGTTCAACTTCGGCTTTCCACTGCGCCCATACCAACAACAGGCCATCCGCGAGACGGAGGCGCGCATAGGCCGGGGCCAGCGCGACATCTTGTTGGCCATGGCCACAGGCACCGGCAAAACCAAAACCTGTATTGCCTTGATCTACCGCCTGCTCAAAGCGCAACGCTTCAAACGCGTCCTGTTTTTGGTGGACCGATCGGCATTGGGCGAGCAAGCCGCCAACGCCTTCAAAGACACCCGCATGGAGCGGCTGCAAACCTTTGCCGAAGCCTTTGGCATCAAAGAGCTGGATGCCCAGGTGCCAGACGATGACACCGCCGTCCACATTGCCACTGTGCAGGGCATGATGCGGCGCGTGTTGCTTCCTGTTGATGGCGTTGCACCACCCACAGTGGACCAATACGACTGCATCGTGATCGACGAATGCCACCGCGGCTACACGTTGGATCGCGAGATGTCAGACACCGAACTCAGCTTTCGGGGCTTTGACGACTACATCTCCAAGTACCGACGGGTGCTCGACTACTTTGATGCCGTCAAGATCGGCCTGACAGCCACTCCGGCACTGCACACCACCGAGATATTTGGTGCTCCGGTGTTCACATACAGCTACCGCGAGGCCGTGGTGGATGGTTACCTGGTGGATTACGAGCCACCCATCCAGATCCACACCGATCTGTCCAAAGGGGGTATGCACTGGAAGGTGGGCGAAGAGGTCAAGGTCTACGACGCGCAGCGCAACCAGATCGAGCTTTTCAAGGCACCTGATGCCATCGACCTCAACGTTGAAGACTTCAACCGCAAGGTCATCACCCGATCTTTCAATGAGGTGGTGTGCAATCAACTCGCCCAAGAGATCGACCCCACGGGCAAGCGCAAAACCCTCATCTTCTGCGTCAACACCGACCACGCCGACTTGGTGGTGGATGTGCTGAAAGCCGCTTTTGAAGCCCAGTACGGTAGCGTAGAGGACGACGCCGTCATCAAAATCACCGGCAATGCCGACAAGCCGCTGGAGCTGATCCGCCGCTTTAAAAACGAGCGCCTGCCCAACGTAGCGGTCACGGTCGACTTGCTCACCACCGGTGTGGACGTGCCCGAGATCTGCAACCTCGTCTTCCTGCGACAGGTCAACAGCCGCATCTTGTTCGACCAGATGCTGGGCCGCGCCACCCGCCTGTGCGACTTTGACGGCGACCCCAAAGACAGCTTCCGCGTTTTTGACGCCGTGCGTATTTTTGAAGCCATCGGCAACATGACGGCCATGCGCCCCGTGGTGGTCAACCCCAGCATCAGCTTTGCGCAGCTGGAGCAAGAAACGCTGGCCGTGCAAGACACCGCCGCTCGCGAGCTAGTGCGCGAACAGTTTTTGGCCAAGTTGCAGGTCAAGAAGCGCCACCTCGGCGCACAGGCCAAGCAAGACTTTGAAACCAAGGCAGGCATGACGCCCGAGGCCTTCATCCAAAAGCTGCGCACCCTGTCGGTGGACGAAATCGCCAACTGGTTCATTCAAAACCCCCAGCTGGGCGAAATACTCGACCGCAAGCGCGAAGGGCGTGGCATGTCTGTTTTTGTCTCCGACCATCCCGATGCTCTCGCTGGCATCGAGCGCGGCTACGGCACCGCCAGCAAGCCCGAGGACTATTTAAAAGCCTTCAAGGACTTCATCGCCAGCCATGGCAACGAGCTGCCGGCGCTCATCACCGTGCTTACCCGCCCGCGCGACCTCACGCGCAAGCAGCTCAAAGAACTGGTGCTGGCGCTCGACCAGGCTGGCTTTACCGAAACCCGCCTGGCCACCGCCTGGCGGGAGCACAGCAACCAGGACATTGCCGCCCGCATCATTGGCTACATTCGCCAGGCAGCCATGGGCGATGTCCTGCTGCCCTATGCCGAGCGCGTGGACCACGCCCTGCAAGACCTGCTGGCCAAACCCTTGGCAGGCAAACCCTGGACGCAACCCCAGCGCGACTGGCTCAAGCGCATTGCGGCGCAAACCAAAGCCAATATGTTGGTAGACCGCGAAGCGCTGGACGACCCAGACCTTATATTCAAGCGCGACGGCGGGGGCTTTACCCGCCTGGACAGACTTTTCAACGGCCAGCTCCAGCCCGTGCTGGAAGCCTTTAATGACGCACTGTGGGCCGACGACCAAAAGTCTGCCTGACCGCTATTTCCCCGCTCCCTGTCAATGACTGCAATCAAACCCGCGGCGTCGGACATCGTCGCCAAGCTCTGGAACCTGTGCAACCTGCTGCGCGACGATGGAGTGACCTACCACCAGTACGTGAGCGAGCTCACCTACCTGCTGTTCTTGCGCATGATGCAAGAGACTAGCCAAGAAGACGGCCTGGTCATCTACAAGTCGCCCAAGAAAGGTGAGCCTGTCGAAAGAATGGAAGGCACCCGCTGGGCCGACCTGATGGCGGCATCGGCTCCAGACCGGCTGGACATGTACAAAGAACTGCTGCTGGACTACGGCCTGCACGGCCGTGGCAGCGTGCAGCAAATCTACGCCAACGCCAGCACCTTCATCACCAAGCCCGCCACCTTGTCCAAGTTGGTGGTAGAGATCGACAAGCTCGACTGGTACAGCGTGCAGCGCGACGACCTGGGCGACTTGTACGAAGGCCTGCTGGAGCGCAACGCCAGCGAAAAGAAAAGCGGCGCAGGCCAGTACTTCACGCCCCGCGATTTGATCGACAGCATCGTGGCCGTCATGCAGCCCACGCTGGACGACGTGGTCCAAGACCCCGCCTCGGGCACCGGCGGCTTCCTGATTGCCGCCAACAACTACCTGCGCGACAAGTACCCGGTGGATGATCGCACCGAAGCACAGCAGCGCAAGTACCGCCACACTACCTTTTACGGCATGGAGCTGGTGCAAGACACCCACCGCCTGGCGCTCATGAACATGCTGCTGCACGGCATCGAAGGCGGCATCCAGTTTGGCGACACTCTGGGCGAAGAAGGCACCCGCCTGCCGCAGGCCACGCTCAACCTCAGCAACCCACCCTTCGGCACCAAAAAAGGCGGCGGGCTGCCCACCCGTACCGACTTCACCTACCCCACTACCAACAAGCAGTTCTGCTTTTTGCAGCACATCTACCGCAACCTGGCCCCCGGTGGCCGCGCCGCCGTGGTGCTGCCCGACAACGTGCTGTTTGAAAGCAATGTGGGCGCGGACATCCGCCGCGATCTGATGGACAAGTGCAATCTGCACACTGTTCTAAGGCTGCCCACCGGCATCTTCTACGCCCAGGGCGTCAAGACCAACGTGCTGTTCTTCACCCGTGGCAAAACCGACAAGGGCAACACCAAAGAAGTGTGGGTGTACGACATGCGCGCCAACATGCCCCAGTTTGGCAAGCGCACTCCCTTCACCCGCGAGTATTTCCGTACCAAGCCCGATGCCCCGGCCAGTGTGCCGCGCGACAAGTTTGAAGACGTGTTTGGCGCCGACCCCTGCGGCGGCCCTGCAGCCCTTGCCCAGCGCGTGGACGCGGGCGAGGCAGGGCGCTGGCGCAAGTTCACGCGCGAACAAATCAAGGCCCGTGGCGACAACCTGGACATCAGCTGGCTCAAAGACGATAACGCCGAAACCGCAGAGGCCCAGCGCGACGAACCCGCGCTGGTAGCCCGCATGGTCATGCGCGAACTGGACGGCGCCATGGCCGACCTGCGCAGCCTGCTGGAAGAGCTGGGTGAGGACCCCGACGCTGCGCTGGAAGACCTCCTGGTCGACGACGCCACGGCCGATGAGGCGCAGCCATGAGCCAACTGGTTACCGCAGCGGCAGCAGACGGCCTGCCCACCAACCTGCACGCCGAACTGCGCACCCTCATCGCCAGCAGCCGCCAGCGCCTGGCCGGGGCGGTGAATGCCGAACTCACCCGCCTGTACTGGGCGGTGGGCCAACGCCTGGCCACCGAAGTGCTGGGCGGCGAACGTGCCCAGTACGGTAGCCAGCTGCTGGAGCAACTGGGCCAACAGCTCTCGCAAGAGTTTGGCCGGGGTTTTGAAGCCCGCAACCTGCGCCGCATGGTCAAGTTTGCGCAGGCTTTCCCCAGTGCAGAGATTGTGTCGACACTGTCGACCAAATTGAGCTGGAGCCACATGGTCGCCATCGTTGCGCTCAAAAACCCGCAAGCCCGCCAGTTTTACGCCCAGCAAGCCGCGCAAGACAGCTGGAGCGTGCGCGAGCTGACCCACCAGATCGAGCGCAAGGCGTTTGAACGCACCGAGCTGGCTGCACTGCAAGCTCCCACCTCCGTTCAGGCTGAGCCTGTCGAAGCCCCGAGCCTTCCCGCCCTCGTCTTCAAAGACCCGTATTTCCTCGACTTTCTAGGCCTTCGCCAAGGCCATGACGAGGCCGACCTGGAGGCCGCCATCCTGCGCCAGCTCGAAGCCTTCATCCTGGAGCTGGGCCGGGGCTTTGCGTTTGTGGAGCGGCAAAAGCGCATGGTCATCGACGGGGAAGACTTCTACCTCGACCTGCTTTTCTACCACCGCCGCCTGCGCCGCCTGGTGGCCATCGAACTGAAGCTGGGCCGCTTCAAGGCCGCGCACAAAGGCCAGATGGAGCTGTATTTGAAATGGCTGGACCAGCACGAACGCCAGAGCGGCGAAGAGGTCCCCATCGGCCTCATCCTGTGCGCCGAATCCAGCCGCGAGCAAGTGGAGCTGCTGCAAATGCACAAAGACGGCATCACCGTGGCCGAATACTGGACCGAGCTGCCGCCCAAGGCCGAGCTGGAACAGCACCTGCACCAGGCCCTGCTGGAAGCGCGTGAGCGGCTGGCACGGCGAGGGGTGTTGTTGGGAGGGGGCGAGGATGAGTGAGTTGCCAGAACGCTGGGCACAAGTTCCACTCGCTGCCATCACCAGCGACGTGACGCAGCGCGTGCCCTCCGATGACGAGACGATTCACTACATCGACATCGGCTCGGTAAATCGCACCACCAAGAGGATTGAGACTCCGCAAAAGCTACTTGGTAAAGATGCACCAAGCAGGGCGAGGAAGCAGGTTGCTGCGGGCGACACATTGGTTTCCATGACGCGACCTACTTTGAACGCTGTCGCCCTCGTGTCCCAAGAGTTGGACGGAGAAATTGCATCGACTGGCTTCGACGTGTTGCGTCCGGGTCCGGGCGTAGACCCGCGCTGGATCAGCTATTTGGTGCGAACTGAGAAATTCGTGGACTCTATGTCGGCGTTGGTACAAGGAGCGCTCTACCCTGCAGTACGTTCTAAAGATGTGCGTGCACACGTTGTACCGCTTGCTCCTGCCGCTGAGCAAACCCGCATCGCCAACCAACTCGACACCCTGCTCACGCGCATCCAGTCCTGCAACGACCGCTTCGATGCCATCCCCGCCTTGCTCAAGCGGTTTCGAAATTCAGTGCTTTCTGCCGCCGTATCGGGCCGCTTGACTGGTGATTTGCGCAGAGAAGACGCAATTGCCTCCAACTCAACAGCCTCTTCACTTTGGCGGATTCCGGCCAACTGGCGGTGGGCAAGAGCAGACGAAGTCACAGGATTTATCACCAAGGGAACCACACCTTCCAAAGAAAAAATGACTAGTGGTAGTGGTGAAGTCCCCTACATCAAGGTTTACAACCTTGGCTTTGATGGTCTGCTGGATTTCAGCGTTGATCCCACTTTCGTGGACTTATCAACGCATAGTGTTGACCTGAAAAGATCAATTACTTTGCCCGGTGACGTATTGATGAACATAGTTGGGCCCCCTTTAGGCAAGGTGGCCATAGTTCCAGACTCGCACCAAGAGTGGAACATTAATCAGGCAATTGCCCGGTTTCGGCCAGCGCCTGGCTTACTTTCCCCGTACTTGGCTCATTGCCTGATGAGTAGTGAGCTGATTGCGCATGCCGTGTCGCAAGCGAAGGCCACAGTCGGTCAACTAAATCTCACCTTAGAAATCTGTCGAGCATTACCAATCCCTATGCCGCCAGAGAAGGAACAAGCCGAAATCGTCCGCCGCGTAGACGCCTTGTTTGCCCTGGCCGACCGTATCGAAGCTCGCGCCACGGCAGCCCGCACCCAAGCACAACGCCTGAGCTCCTTGGTGTTAGCCAAAGCCTTTCGCGGAGAGCTTGTGCAACAAGACCCGCAAGACGAGCCCGCCAGTGTGTTGCTGCAACGCCTTGCAGCGACTCAGCCCGCCCAAGCCAAGGCATCGCGTGGGCGACCACGCATCAAAACGCAAGAGCTTTTCACCACGCCCGAAATTGCTCAGCCCGATGGTGTGTGGGCAGCGCCTGATGTGGTGGACGAGCATGTAGTAACGGCCATGCTGGTGGCTGTGCTCAAGGCCTGGGGCGGCCGCATGCCGCAGATGCAGGCTCGCCTTGCCGCCGTGCTGTGTCTGCATCCCCGGCAGATGACGGCGGTGCTGCCCGCACAGCAAGCCGCGCAATGGCAACGGCTGGTGGGCCCTGCTGCCGACCCGTTACCCACGCAGGTGGCGCGCTTGCAGCCCGCTACCGATGGCGCGTGGCGCAAAGCCCTGCTGGGTATGCGGGCGCGTGGTGACTTGGTGGAAGAAGGCTCTGGGCCGCAGGCCGTCTGGGCTTTGGGGCCCGGCGCGGGTCAGATGGAAACGGCAGGTTGGCCGCAGGGCCGTGCGGGCTGGGTGGTGGCGTACCTGCGGGCGCAGGGTGCCGAGGCCATCTTGCCTTTGCTGGAACCATTGACTGTGGAGTTTGTGCATGCAAGAGCAGCCTGAACTGTTTGAACGCCCCGCCTTGTGGGTCACCCCGCCAGCGGGGGCCAAGCAGCCTGCGCTGTGGGTGCGGCGGCTCACCATCTGGAAAGAACCGCACATGCTGGTGCGGACGGTGGAGCTTCGGCCAGGGCTGAACTTTGTGTGGTCGCCCGACCCGGCAGACTTTGGTGGCCGCAACGATGCGGGCGCGTTGGGGCACGGTGCGGGCAAGACGCTGTTTTGCCGCCTGCTGCGCTATTGCCTGGGCGAAGACCAGTTTGCACCCGAGGACCAGCGGCTGAGCATCAGCACCGAGTTTTTGAACGGGTGGGTTTCGGCAGAGGTAGTGCTGAACGGCATCCCTTGGGGCGTGTTGAGGCCGCTGGGCCTGGGGCGCGGGCATTTTGCGGTGGCGAATGTTTTGCCGGAACAACTGTTTGACCGGCAGAACGAGCCGACCGGGATGGAACCCCTGCTGAACGCCATTGAGACCCAAGTCCTCACGCCGCAAGTGGCCGCCTTGATGCCGGTGGATCATCCGCACGATGCCTGGCGGGTGGCCCTGGCATGGCTCACGCGTGACCAGGAATGCCGGTTCGACCATGTGCTGGATTGGCGTGCGGCGGAATCGGCGTCGGAATCGCCCACCCGATCCATGTCGCGCAGCCGTTTACAAGAGGCTTTGCGCGGCTTGATTGCCGCCATTTCCCCCGAAGAGATTGAGTTGCAACAGGCGATTGCCTCCAAAGCCGAAGCCCACAAAGCCAAGACCTTGGAGGCCGGGCGCAGGCAGTGGGCTTGCGAGCGGCTGCGCCTGGAGATCATCCGCAATCTGGACTTGGCACCCACCGATGTGCCCGAAGGGCGGCTGTGCATTGGCGTGCTTCGCCTGGCCGCCAGCCAGAAGCTGGCGCAGGCATCCAGGGTGAGCCCGGGGGTGGATGTTTCCAACCTGGGGGAATTGCGGCAACGCTGGCGCGACAGCGAGCAGCGCGTGAGTGAACTGGAGAAACAGTTGGCCGTGCTGGAAGCCAGCTTGCCCATTCGCGAAGCGCTGCTCAGGCAATACCAGTCAGAGCTGCCCGCCAGTTCGGCCAGGGTGCGGGGTGCGGAAGTCCCTGCCTGCCAAATCTGTGAAGTGCCCATTGACCGCGTATTGGCCCAAGGGTGCAAGCTCTCCCACAAGCTGCCCGACTTTGATGGCCTGCGTGCGCGTCACGACGCATTGGTGAAGCAAATGGACGGGGTGAAGAAAACCATTAGCGATGTCCGTGTCGAGATCACGTTGCTCAAGCAGCAGGTACCACCGGCAAGCTCCGCACGGGATTCCTTGCGGCAAGCACTGAACAAAGCTGAAAAGCTCAACGAAGGCCGTTCCACCAGTTGGTTCAAGGTGACCCGAAGCGTGGACGACATCAAGCGTCTGGCCCGTGATTGGGACGACTGGGATCAAGCCATCTCTGCCGCTGCAAAGTTGGTGACCCAGATGGAGGACACCCGGGATCGCATGGGTGCGTTCCGTGAGCAGAAGGGTCTGGTTTTTGATCGGCTATCGAACTACTTCGATGCGGTGATTCGGACGGTGGTGGGGCCCATGGCGTCAGGGCGCGTTTCGCTGGACGGCAATGGCGTGAAGCTAGCGGTTCAATTGGGGGGAGAGCGGTCTACCGCGGCCATTGAATCGCTGAAGGTGATTGCTTTCGACATTGCCGTGATGTGCATGAGCATGGAAGGCACTACCCACCTGCCCGCATTCCTCGTGCATGACAGCCCCCGTGAGGCTGATTTGGGGCTCAGCGTGTACCACCGCCTTTTCAGCACGGTCGCGACGCTGGAAGCCCAAGAAAACTCCGTTTTCCAATACATCGTCACGACCACCACGCAGCCACCGTCTGAGTTTCAGAAGCAGCCCTGGTTGCGTCTTGAGTTGCGTGGCTCGCCATCGAATGAACGCTTGTTGCGTTGTGATCTGCCATGAGCGACATCAAACTCTTTCGCTTGATCGGTGGCACCGCCACCGAACTGCAAGGCAGCGCCTCCGACCTGGAAAAGCCTCTGCAAACGCTGATCGAAGCCAACCTGCAGCCCTTGCTCAACATCCGCTTCATCGCCAGCGAGCATTCCACCGGCAAAACGCATGCAGGTCGCATCGATTCACTGGGCTTGGATGAAAACAATTGCCCCGTGATCCTGGAATACAAGCGGTCGGTGGGCGAGAACGTCATCAATCAGGGCCTGTTCTACCTGGATTGGCTGCTGGACCACAAGGCCGAGTTCAAGCTGCTGGTGCTGGACAAGTTGGGTGCCGCTGCAGCCGATGCGATTGATTGGAGCGCACCCCGCGTGGTGTGCATAGCGGCGGACTTCACCAAGTACGACGGCCACGCAGTGCAGCAGATTGGCCGCAACATCGAGCTGATTCGCTACCGGCAGTTTGGGGGTGACTTGCTTCTGCTGGAGTCGGTCAACGCTGGCAGCGATGCTGGCAGTAGCAAGACCACGACAGCCAAGCCGCCCAAGGCCACGCACAGCAAGCTGGCGGAGGCAGTGAATGTGCTGCCTGCTGCAGTAGACCCCATCGGCGCCAAGGGCACGGGACCTGACAAGTCGTTTGCCGAGCTGCTGGTGAATTTACCTGAGCCCATGCAATTGCTGCTGGCTTCATTGGAGGGCTACACGCTGTCGCTGGGCGACGATGTGCAGCGCAAAGAGCTGCGCTTGTACCTGGCCTTCAAGCGCCTGAAGAACTTTGCCACGGTGGTGTTGCACCGTAGAAATTACCTGCTGCTGTACCTGCACGTAGACCCTGCCACCGCCTTGCCGGTACTGCTCAACGCACGGGACGTGACGAACATTGGGCATTGGGGCACGGGCAATTTGGAAGTCACCCTCACTACGCAGGCTGATCTGGACGCAGTCAAGCCGTTCATCATGGTGGCGTATGAGGGACGGGGTGCAGTGGTTAACTGATTTGCTTCTCTTTTGGGAGCTGCCAGCGCTTATTCCAAAAGCATTAGCGCTAAATTTGGCTCTCAATCCAACGCCCACGCACTGCACAACAGCACCTGCACTGCGCACCGGCCTGGAGCGCGCCCCAGCTGTGTTCTTTGAGCCGGTGCCTTCGGGGCAGGCGTCCCCCTCAAATCTTGACGAACTGCGTACTCGACAAGGCCCCAAACGGCAGCTCCGACAGCCGCCCGCCCACCGCCAGCGTGCCCAGGTCCACCGGGAAGTAGCCAATGGCGTCCAGCACCTCGCGCACTGCAGCCTTCGCGGCGGCGTCGTCGCCGGCGTAGAACATGGCGCGCTGGCCGCCGGAGACCTGGGGCTGCGCCAGCACGTTCACGTCCAGGTGGTTGAACGCCTTGACCACGCGGGCGCCGGGCACGAATTCGCTGAACACTTCGCTGGACGAGCGTCCGCCCAGGTCGATGGCCTTGATGCCGTAGGCCGCCAGCGGGTTGGTGGGGTCCTGCGCGTCGGGCGAGTTGGGGTCCAGAAACTCCACGGGGTTGGTGCCGTCGATGACGATGCGGCCGTTCCAGGCGGGCAGGGGGCCCAGCGCCTGGCCCAGGTCTTCCCAGCGCACGGCGATGAGCACGATGTCTGCGGCGGCAGCTTCTGCCACGGTGCCGGCCCTGATGGTGGGGCCCAGTTCGGCCACCAGCGTGGCCAGGGATTCCGGACCGCGCCGGGTGGAGAGGGTAGCCGACAGGCCCTTGTGGGCCAATGCGCGGGCCACGTTGGAGCCGAGACCGCCAGAGCCGATGATGCCGATGTTCATGATGTTTCCTTGGGTGAGTAGTGAGTGAAGTGGGTTGAAAGAGAACGTGATGGAAAGTGAGTAGAGCCAAGGCGACACTGGACAGGCCTGCGGCATGCGGCGGGCCCTGTTCAGCCTCGCCCTAGGCCTGCCGCCCGGCCTGGCGCAGTTGCCCTGCAATGCGCCGGATTTCTGTGGCGCCCTGTGCCAGTGCGGCCGGGCTGGTGTGCACCGAGTAGCGGCCCATGACCAGGTCGTGCGGGTGCGGCACGGCAGAGCCCAGCACGAACCGGGTGGGTTCGGTGGCGACAAAGTCGATGCTTTGGCTGCTGGGCTTGAACGCCACCAGTTCGCCTGCGTCAAGGCCTTCGCCTGCAGTGAGGGCACCGGTAGCCACCGCGGCCCACGCCACCGTGTGGCCCTGGGGCGGGGTGTAGGTCCAGCGTTCGCCCTGGGCCAGTTGCACTGCCAAGTAGGTCATGCCACCCGGCGCCGCCACCGGGCTGCGCGCTGGTCCGTAGGTGCCCATCAGCACCCGCACCGGGCCGACCTGCGGCACCAGTTCGGGGGCGAGGTACTGGCTCTGGGCGGGGGCGTTTTCCAGCGCGGCGGGCAGGGCCACCCACAGCTGAAAGCCGCGGCCCGGCGTGTCGCCCACGGGGGCGCCGGTGTGCCACACGCCGTTGCCAGCACGCATCCATTCCACGCCGCCTGCGGGCAACAGGCCGGCTTGGCCGGTGCTGTCTTCGTAGCGCACATCGCCTTCCGACAAGAACGTGACCGTGGCGATGCCTGAGTGGGGGTGCATGCCAAAGCCCTGCTGCGCCGCGCCGGGCTGAAAGTGGACCAGGTCCAGAAAGATGAAGGGCTTGAGCACCTGGCCCAGGTCGCCGGGGCTCATGAGGCGGGTGATGGGGCCGTGCGTGGTGCCGCGGGTGCGGTGGGCGATGGCGCGTGGGGCTGAAGCTGGTGCAGACATCCTGAAAACCCTGAAGGTGTTGAAGTGGTGCCTGTAGCTTAAAAATTCATCGATTGATTGACTAGTTAGCGCAATATGATTGCACTCGTCCATAAATCGAATGAATAAGCCGATGAAAGAGCGAGCGAGCGCCGCCATGCTGGATCTGAACGACGTTGCGGTCTTTGTGCAGGTGGTGCGCTGCGGCAGCTTTGCCGAGGCCTCGCGCCGCCTGGGCGTGCCGCCCAACACCCTGAGCCGCCGGGTGCAGCAGCTCGAAGCACACCTGGGCACCCGGCTGATGCAGCGCTCGACCCGCCATCTCACGCTCACCAGCGCGGGCCAGGTGTTTCTGGAGCGCTGCAGCGGCGCGGTGGAGGGCCTGATGGATGCAGGCGAGGAACTGCTGGCAGTGAACCAGGAGCCCAGCGGCCTGGTGCGGGTGGCGGCCCCGGCGGACTTCTTCGATTTCTTTGCGATGGAGTGGCTGACCGAGTTCCTGGTGGCGCACCCCAAGGTGCGGGTGGACTTTGTGCTGAGCGACGGGCGCGCCGACCTGATCGCAGACCGGATCGACGTGGCGTTTCGGGGCGGCATCCTGGAGGACTCGGGCCTGTTTGCCCGCAAGGTGCTGGACGCGGGCACCGACGGCCTGGTGGCCAGCCCCGCCTACGTGGCCCGCCAGGGCGTGCCGGCCACGCTGCAAGACCTGGCAGCCCACGACTGCCTGGTGTTCGGCCACCCC
Organism: Acidovorax sp. NPDC077693; assembly: GCF_044542805.1. NCBI lineage: Bacteria > Pseudomonadati > Pseudomonadota > Betaproteobacteria > Burkholderiales > Comamonadaceae > Acidovorax > Acidovorax sp. NPDC077693. The sequence continues at coordinate 38,579 of NZ_JBITVD010000014.1, forward strand.
AGCGGCAAGGCCACCTGGCGCGTGACGGGGCCGGATGGCGCGCCGGCCGAGGTGCAGGTGTCCGGCCGCTTCAGCGGCAACACGGCGCAGGCCCTGCGCAAGGCCGCGCTGGCGGGCTTGGGGATTGCGCTGCTGCCCTCCACGCTGACGCAACGCGACCTGCGCGCGGGCCTGCTGGTGCCCGTGCTGCCCGGTTACCACCAGGTGGGCCACGGCGTGCACATCGTCTACCCCAGCAGGCGCTACCTGCCGTTGGCCGTGTCGGCGTTCATGGATCTGGTCATCGACAAGATGGGCGCGGTGCAGGAGCTGCCGCCGCAGGCCTGCGGCTGATGCGGCAGGAATCCTGCGGCAGGCATCCACTGGAGCCGTTCACGCTGAGCCAGTCGAAGCGCCGCGCCAGGCATCGACAGTCCCAACCCGAGCGGATGTTGCCGGCGAGTGCCCTACACCACCAGCCGCGAGTACCCCACGCCCCCGCCCTTCACCACGCGGATCTGCGCCGGTATCCGCTCCTTCAGCGCCTCCACGTGGCTGATGATGCCGATCATCTTGCCGCTGGCGTTGAGCGAATCCAGCGCCGTGAGCGCCACCTCCAGCGTGTCGCCGTCCAGCGATCCGAAACCTTCGTCCAGAAACAGCGAGTCGATCGACGTCTTGTTGCTCACCAGGTCCGACAGCGCCAGGGCCAGCGCCAAGCTGACCAGAAAGCCTTCGCCGCCGGACAGGGTGCGCGTGTCACGCGCCACGTCGCCTTGCCAGGCGTCCACGATCTCCAGCTCCAGCTCGCCCGTGGATTTGCGGCGCAGCAGGTAGCGGCCGTGCAGGCGGGCCAGGTGCTTGTTGGCCAGCTGCAGCAGGTGGTCCAGCGTGAGGCCCTGGGCGAACTTGCGGAACTTGTCGCCTTTGGAGGAGCCGATCAGCGCGTCCAGCCGCTGCCACACGTCGCTGTCGGCGGTCTGCTGGCTGATCTGCGCGAACAGGGTTTGTTGGGTGGTGCGCAGCTGGTCGTCGCGCGTCAGCAGGGCGCGGTGGGCGCCGATCTGTTCGCTGACGGCGCTGCGCTGCGCTTCCAGCTCGGCCAGGCGGGCCGTCAGTTCGTCCAGTGACTGCGGTGTGAGCGCCTGGGCCTGCAGCTCGGCATGGCGGACGTGCGCGGCCTGCAGCAGGGCGTCGGCGCGTTGCTGTGCGGCCAGCAGGGCGTCGCGCTGGGTGGCCAGGCGCTGGCGCTCGGGCTCGGGCAGCAGGGCGGCTTCGAACCGACCCAAGTCGGCGAAAGGGCTGGCCTGCAGCGCGGCGTGCCATGCGTGGGCCGCGGCCTCCAGGGCCGTGGCTTGTTGGGTGCGGGTGGTTTGTGCCTGGGCTTGGCGGCCTTCCAAAGCCGCCAGGGTGCGTTGCAGGCGCTCTATTTCCGCCACGCTGGCCTGCAAGGCTGTGGCGGCATCGGCCGTGCCATCGTGGGCCCTGTCGTCGTCCAGGGTAGCCGACAGGGGTAGCTGCAGGTTCGCGTCGGCGGGCTGGTCTGCACCGCCAGCGGAAGTGGCTTGCAGCGCAGCCCAGCGTTGCGACCACAGTTCAGCCTGCGCCTGTGCAGCGTCGCATTGGGCTTGCAGGCGCGTGATGCTCTGGGCCAGCGTCTGCAGCTCGGCCTGGGTGTGGCGCCAGCGTTGCCATTCGGCATCGCGCGCTTGCAGCCAGGGCGCGTGGTCGGCGGGCAGGTCGTAGCCGGCGGCTTGCACGGCGGCGCGCAGGCGGGTGTCCAGCGCGGTGCATTCGGCCTGGACGGTGCCGATGGTGTCTGCCAGCGTGGCTTGCCGCGCGTGCGCTTCGTGCACGGCTTGCTGCTGCAGGGCCAGTTGGTGCGTGGCGGCTTGCAGGGCCTGGTCGCACTGGCTGGCAGCGGCCTGGGCTTGCTGCACGCGCTGCTCTGCGGCCTCTGCGTTGTGCAGGGCGTCGGCCAGGCGTGCCTGAGCGGCTTGGGCGGCTGTGTGCCCGGCCGCGAGTTGGTCGGCGTGTTGCCAGTCTTCGGGGTGCAGCGCGGGCAACGAGGTCAGCGCGTTCGGCGCTTCGGAGGGGGCCGCTGCGTTCAGCCCGTTCTGTTCGCTCTGCACGTTCGGCGCATTCAGGGGTTCGATGCAGGTGGCCCACTCAGCATCCCACTGGCCGATGCGCTGGGCGGTCTTTTGTTGCTGGTCCATGCGCTCGGCCAGCCGGGTCTTGCTGGTGGCCAGCGACTCTGCCACGGCCTGGCCTTGGGCAGTCAGCGCCTCCAGCTCGGCCTGTTTGTGTTGCAGCGCAGCCTCGGTGGCCGACACGTCCAGCGCCTGGTAGGCGTCGATGGCGGGGTGCGCGGTGGCGCCGCACAGCGGGCAGGGCTCGCCGGGTTGCAGGGCGTGGCGATGCTGGTCCAGGCTCTGGATGCGGCGTTCTTGCTCCAGCAGCTGGCGCTTGTCGGCCACCTGTTCTTTCAAACCGTTGTACTGCGCGCGCAGTGCCAGGCGTGCGGCCTCCTGGCTGGCGGTGGCCGCTTCTATGCGCTGCACTTCCGTGCCCAGTGAGGCCTGCTGCTCTGCCAGTTCGCGCCGCTGCTCGCCCAGTTGCACAGCATGGCGCCAGGCGGCCACGCGGCCCTGTGCGTGTTGCCAGCGCTCGCGCAGGGTGGCGATGGTGTGGCCGCCCAGCTGTTGCTGCTGCTCTGCCTGGGCGGTGCGCAGTGCCGTGGTGGCGGTGGCCTGGGCTTGCGTGGCGGCGTCCACGCGCGCGCTCTGGGCGATGATCTGGTCGCTGCGCTGGGCGATGTCTGCCTGCAGCGCCTGCAGCGCCTGCAGCGCCGTGTGGTGCTCGGCCAGCTTGCCCTGCAGTTGCTGTTGTTGCAAAAGCTGCTGGCGCCATTCGCCCAGGCGCTCGCCCAAGTGGGCGTGCTGCGCGTGGGTGGTGCAGTAGTCGGTGTGGCGCTGCTGCGCGGCCTCGGCCTGCGCCAGCTCGGTCTGTGCGGCGTCGGCCACGCGGCGGGCCAGCACGGCGGCGGCGTGGTGGTGCTGGGCGTGTTGTGCGGACTCGCGCTGGTGCTGCGCCTGCAGGCTGGCCAGCAGGGTGTCGCTGGCTTCGCAGGCGGCCTGGGCCTGCTGCCACGCCGCATGCGGTGCGCGCAGGGCCTGGGCGGGCTCGCTGTCGGCCAGGCGTTGCAGGTCGGGGTCGGCGGCCTGCAGTGCGGCAGCGGCCTGCTGCTGGCCGGTGGTGGCGGCCAGCACGGCCTGCGCGCTGTGGTCCACGTCGATGTGCCACTGGCGCTGCGTGCTGGTGGCGGCGTGGGCGTGCTGCACCTCGGCCAGCGCCCGGGTCCATTCCTGCAACTCGGCCTGCATGGCGGCGCTGCGCTCTGCGGGCAGCAGCTCCACGCCGTCGGCGCGGGCCTTGAGCTGGTTCAGCTGCTCGCGGGCGTCGCGCGCCTGTTCGAACACGCGGCGGGAGATGTCGCCATAGATCTCGGTGCCCGTCAGCTCTTCGAGCAGCTCGGCGCGGTCGTTGGCGCTGGCGTTCAGAAAGGCTGCGAACTGGCCCTGCGCCAGCAGCATGGACCGGGTGAAGCGGCCAAAGTCCAGCCCGGTGATGTCGGCCACGCGGCGCAGCTTGTCGTTGCTCTGGCTGCACAGGACGGTGCCCAGGCCGGTGGCGGTGTCGACCTGGGCCAGCTCCACCTTGGGGTCTTGCAGCGCGCCGTCCACCTTGTCGCGGGCGCGGCGCTGGCTCCAAAAGGCGCGGTACACGGCGCCCTTCACTTCGAACTCCACCTCGGCCAGGCAGTCGGCGGTGTGGCGCGTCATGAGGTCGTTGGACGACTTCGAGACGCTGGGCAGGCGTGGCGTCTGGTGGTACAGCGCCAGGCAGATCGCGTCGAGCAGCGTGGACTTGCCCGCGCCCATGGGGCCGGTGATGGCGAACAGGCTGTTCTCGGTGAACGGCGGCTGGGTGAAGTCGATGGCCCATTCGCCCTTGAGCGAATTGAGGTTCTTCAGGCGCAGCTTCAGGATCTTCATGCCGCGCCTTCGGTGATGCTGCGGACCACGTCGGTGTACCGCTGGTTCAGGGCCTGCCGCAGGTCGGGCGACAGGTCTTCCTGCGACAGCCGCCGTGCAAACACGTCGCCCGGGCTCAGCTCGTCCAGGGTTTCCAGCGCCTCGGAGAACAGCGTGGCGGTGGCGCTGGCGCGCTGGCGGCGCACGCGCAGCACTTCCACCGGCAGGCCCTGCGTCATGGTGTTGATGCGCTCGGGCAGGTCTTGCAGGTAGTCGTCTTCGGCCACGGTGACTTCCAGCCAGGCCGGCTTGTCAGCCGTGCCTTCCGATGCGGCGGCGGCGATGGCCGCGGGCAAGGCGGCGAGGTTGCCACTCACGGACACCAGCGCCTGAAACCGCGGCACGGGCAGCGGCGTGACGCCTGCAAGGCCGGTGGCATCCAGGTCCACCAGCAGCACTTCCTTGTGCTGCCGCGCCTCGTCAAAGCCCAGCGGAATGGGCGATCCGCAGTAGCGGATGTGCGCGAGGCCGCCCACCTTCTGCGGCTTGTGGATGTGCCCCAGCGCGATGTAGTCCACCGGCGGAAATGCGGCGGTGGGAAAGGCGTCGAGCGAGCCCACGTAGATCTCGCGCACCGACTCGTTGCTGCTGGCGCCCACGGTGGTGAGGTGGCCGGTCGCGATGAGGGGCACGCGCCGGCCCAGCGTCTGCTGCAGCTGCGCCTGCAGGGCCAGGCCCGCGTCATGCACGCCCTGGTAGTACGCCTGGATGGCTGCCTGCAGGGACTGCTGCTTGTCCTCAGCGCTCTGCCCGGCCTGGCTTTGCCACACATCGCGCGGGCGGATGAACGGCACGGCGCAGACGATGCAGCCGGGCTCATTGCTGCCGCCATCACCGCCGCGCCGGGGCAGCACCACCACATGGTCGGCCGGGTCGCTGACGGCCGCCACCACCGTGGTGTTCAGCACCGCGAGCAGCGCGCGGCTTTCGCCCAGCGTGGCGACCGAGTCGTGGTTGCCGCCCAGCAGCAACAGCGCCACGCCTGCGCGGTGCAGGCTCACCACCAGGTGGCTGTACAGCTCGCGCGCATAACTCGGCGGGGCGCCGGTGTCGAAGATGTCGCCCGCGATCAGCACCGCATCCACCGCATGCGCATCGACCTGGACCAGCAGCCAGTCGATCAGCGCCCGGTGTTCGGCCTGGCGGCTCTTGCCCATGAAATGCTGGCCCAGGTGCCAGTCGGAGGTGTGGAGGATGCGCATGGGATGGGTGGGTGGAATGGGCTGAAGGAACTGTACGAGCCGAATAGGTCGAATACTATGCTTTTGATAGCTGCTGGCGCTTGCTGATCAAGCGGCAGGGGCTTGTTTCGTCTCAATGTCCGCCCATTCCGCCAGCTTTTGCTGCAGCTCTTCCTTGCTGGGCAGGTACAGCTGGTACTCCCTGGCGTGGATGTTGGCGCCCTGGGGCAGGGTGATCTCGACCAGCGCCTCGTGCTTCTTCTTGCACAGCACGATGCCGACCGTGGCCGCTTCGGTGTCGGTCTTGACGTGGCGATCGAAGTAGTTGACGTACATCTGCATCTGCCCAAGGTCCTGGTGCGTGAGCTTGCCCAGCTTGAGGTCGATGAGCACGTAGCAGTGCAGCAGGCGGTTGTAGAACACCAGGTCCACGAAGAAATGCTCGTCGTCGAAGGTGAAACGCTTTTGGCGCGCCTCGAACAGAAAGCCCTTGCCCAGCTCCAGCAGGAAGCGCTCGATCTGGCTGATGATGGCCGCCTCCAGGTCCGATTCGGAAAACCGGGCCTGCTCGGACAGCCCCAGGAACTCCAGCACCAGCGGCTCCTTGAGCAGGTCGCTGGCGCGGCTGACGGTGTGCCCCTGCTGCGCCAGCTGGCGAATGCCGTCCTGGTCGCGGCTCAGGGCCAGGCGCTCGTAGAGCCCGCTCTGAAACTGGCGCTTGAGGTCCCGCAAGGTCCATTGCTGCTGGGTGGACTCGATTTCGTAGAAGCTGCGTTCCTCGGCATGCTTGATGCCCAGCAGGAAGACGTAGTGGGACCAGCTGAGGGTGAAGGGGCGCTCAGATTGTCCAGACGCTGTCTGGCCGATCTGAAACGGCGCGGTGCCAAGCGCCAGCGATGATTGTCCAGACGCTGTCTGGACAATCAGCACGCGCTCCCGGTACGCCAGGTAGAAGCTGCGGCAATAGGCGATATTGCTGCGCCCGAAGCCCTTGCCGAACTCTGCGGTCAGCCGCTCGGACAAGAGACTGAGCAAGGCATTTCCATAGCCCGCCCGCTGCTCCCCCTGCTGCTCGAACTCGACAATGTGCCGCCCGATCTCGAAGTGGGTGTGCACCTGCACCAGGTCGACGCCGCGGGCCACCGTGCTGCGGGCCGACTCGATCAGCGTTCGGATGCTGGCAAACAGCGCCGACTCGGGGTCGGTCAGGGCGGAAGCAGCGCGGGGCGTCTTCGTCATGGCGGGTCCTCAGGCAGGGGGTGAAATGCGCAGATGACTGTATTTTTGCACAGTGTTTTGCGCGGCCAGCCTCATCCGCCCCGCGCGCTCCAGGCCCCTGCGCATCACCTGTGCATCACCCGCGCACCACCACCACCGCTCACACCCTGACCGACGCCCCCGTCGCATAGAACTGCCCACCCGCCACGTAGTGCAGCGTGCGCAGCGTATCGGGCGCGGTGTCGAACTCCCAGTGCCCGTGGCGGAACGCGCGCTCGTCCGCCCAGGCGGCCACCACTTCGCCGATGAAGAGGTCGTAGGTCTGCTGGATGTGGGGCTCGGGGATGACGCGGCACAGCAGCCAGGCGGCGCAGCCGTGCACCAGCGGGATGTGGGTACTGATGTGGGTGCTGGCGTGGCTGGGGGCGTGGAACAGCGGCACGCCGTGCTGCTGCAGCTTGTCCGGGTGGGTCTTGGCGCTGTCGGTGCCGATGGCCACGGTCATCGCCGCCATGGGCACGGTGGGCAGCTGCAGCGCGAACTCGCCGCTGGCCTCCACCAGCTCGCGCGTGCGCGTGGCCTTGTCCAGCACCAGCGTCACCTTGGGCGGCGCAAAGTCCAGCGCACAGGCCCAGGCTGCGGCCATCACGTTGTGCTGGCCGGCGTGCGCGGCCGACACCAGCACGGTGGGGCCGTGGTTGAGCAGGCGGTAGGCCTTGTCGAGCGGGACGGGGGTGAAGTGCTCGGGGGCTGCGGTGGCGATGGTGGCGATGGTGGAGGTGGTGGCAGTGGTGGACATGCTGGCTGTGCTGGACGGTGGTGGAGGTCTTCCCCCGAAGCCTACGCCAGATGCGCCAGCAGATGGCGCCAGAAGTTCAAGCGTGCTTCCAGCGTGGACACCAGGATGTGCTCGTGCAGCGTGTGCGCGCCGTCGCCATCGGCGCCCAGGCCATCGAGCGTGGGCACGCCCAGGGCCGAGGTGAAGTTGGCGTCGCTGCCGCCGCCCGTCATGGGGGCGTCCTCCAGCGTGAAGCCGGCGTGGCGGGCAGAGTCCTGCGCACGGGCCAGCAGGGCCTGCACGGCTTCGCTCTTGACCATGGGCGGGCGGTTCACCTCGACGTCGATGTCGAGTTCCATGTCGGCACCCACCGGGCGCAGCGCCTGCATCTTGTCCACCAGCTCGTCCGCCGCCTGCAGGTCGGGCAGGCGAAAGTCCACCACGCAGCGGCAGCGGTCGGGCACGGTGTTGGTGGCGGTGCCGCCTTCGATGGTGCCCACGCTGACGGTGACGCCGCGCGCGTAGTCGGTCATGGCCTCCAGCGCCAGGATCTGGTGCGCCATTTCGCGGATGGCGCTGCGGCCCTTCTCGTGCTGCACGCCGGCATGCGCGGCGCGGCCCTTCACGCCCAGGCGCAGCATGCCGGTGCCCTTGCGCGCCGTCACGCACTTGCCGCCGTTGGCGCGGGCGGGCTCGCACACCAGGGTGTAGCGCGCGTTGCGTGCAAAGGCCTCGATGTGTGCGCGCGATGCGTGGCTGCCGGTCTCTTCGTCGGGCACCACCACAAAGTCCACCGGCAACGCGGTGGCGCCTGCGGCGGCCAGGTCGCGCAGCGCGGTCAGCGCCAGGTAGATGCCGGCCTTCATGTCATAGCCGCCGGGGCCGTAGAAGCGGTCGCCTTCGATGCGGCAGGGGTTGTCCTGCAGCGTGCCGATGGGGTGCACGGTGTCCGAGTGGCCCAGGATCAAGAGGCCCGGCCGTACGTCGCCCGCAGCCCGGTTGCTGATGTGCAGCAGCGGCCCCACCGCAGCGCCCAGCGGCGTGACCGTGGCTTGCAGGCCGGCGCTTGCTGCATAGCCCTGCATGACCGCGACCATGCGCGCCAGGCCTTCGGGGCTGCTGGTGGGGGACTCGCATTGCATCCACGCGGTGATGCCATCGACGAGGGACTGGGTGGTGGGTGAGGTCATGGGGGCGGCTCCGAAAAAGGGTGTGGCGATGGGCGATGGGCGACGCGTTGGCGTTCGGCTTCGGGTCGGACGCGGTCAGGCCGTGTGCCGGCCCGCCAGCGCGGCCAGCTGCGCAGCGTCGGGCAGGCGGTGGTGAAACCACAGATGCGCGCACACGGCCGACATGGCTTCGCCGTCGTGGCCGATGCCTGCGATGGTGTGCAGTTGCCACGCGAACGGCAGGCCCCGGCGCGCCGCCTCGGCCTGGGCCGTCGCGAAGTAGTTGAGCGCGCGCGCATAGCGGTGCGGGCCCTGGCGCAGCGCGGCGGGCTCGGACGGCAGGTGCGGGTCGGCGGTCTCGGTGTCCTGGTCCCCCGCAAGGATCGTGAGCGGGGCGGCGAACAAGCGGGCCAGGCTGTCGGCATCGGCCGGGGTGCCGCTCAGCCCTTCGGGGAAGGGCAGGTCGAGCAGCGGCAGCGTGTACCACCCCGGGTTGCCCGCGGCGACCTGGGTGAACACGCCAGGGGTCAGCACGCTCAGCAGGCGGTGCACGAACTGCCCGCCCGCCGAGTGGCCGAACAGGTAGAGCGGCTGGTCCGCCAGCACCCCGGCGGCTTTCAGGTCGTCCACCAGCCGGGTGACCACGGTGTACGACCAGGCCTCGGGCGCCGTGGTGGGGGCGGTGTCGGCCAGCGCGGCGCGGTCGGTGGTGGCCAGCAGGTTGCCGTTGTTGTAGCTCACCACGTCGGGCCACTGCGCGTCGGAGAACGTGGGCGCGATGATGACCAGGCCGTGCTCCTCGGCGGCCGGAATCCAGAAGTCGCGGTAGTCGTCGCCGTTGCGCATCACGCCGTGCTGCACCAGCACGACGGGGCTCTGGGCGGTGGCGTGCGCGGGCCGGTAGGTGTGGAGGGTAATGGTGCGCGCATCGGGTGTACCGGTCGCAACGCCGTTGCCGTATTCGACCGCGTGGCGGCCCACGCGCAGCACGGCGTCGCGCAGGGTTTGAAGGCGTGGTTCGTGGGGCATGTCAGGTGGGTCAGCTGGGTCGGGTGGATCAGGTGGGGTCAGGCGGGTTCAAGGGGCCGTGTGGTTCAGGTGGCAGGCCGACCAGTGACCGGGTGCAATGGCTTCCAGCGGCGGCACTTCTTCGCGGCAGCGCGGCATGGCGTGGGGGCAGCGGGGGTGAAAGGTGCAGCCCGATGGCGGGTTGAGCGGCGAGGGGATATCGCCCTTTATCGGCACGAACACGCGCTTGCGCCGCGCGAGGTCCGGCACCTCGGCCATCAGCGCCTGCGTGTAGGGGTGGTTGGCGCGCGCAAAGATCTCGGCCGTGGTCGACATCTCCACGATCTTGCCCAGGTACATGATGGCCACGCGGTCGGAGATGTGCCGCACCACGCCCAGGTCATGGCTGATGAACAGGTAGGTCAGGCCGTGCTGCGCGCGCAGGTCCATGAACAGGTTGATCACCTGCGCCTGGATGGACACATCCAGCGCCGCCACCGGTTCATCGCACACCAGAAACTTCGGCGACACCATCAGCGCCCGGGCAATGCCCACGCGCTGGCGCTGCCCGCCCGAGAGCTGGTGCGGCAGCCGGTCGCGGTACTCGGCGGCCAGGCCCACCTCGGCCAGCGCCTGGTCGATGCGCGCGGGGATCTCGGCTGCGGGCGCGAGCTTGTGCACCTGCAGCGCCTCACCCAGGATCTGGTGCAGGCGCTGGCGCGGGTTGAGCGAGGCCTGCGGGTCCTGGAACACCATCTGCACGCCCAGCGTGTAGGCCAGCTTGTCGGCGCGGTTCAGGCCCGCCACGTCGGCGCCCTGGTACAGCAGCTCGCCCTCGGTCTGGTGGTGCAGGCCGGCCACCACGCGGCCCAGGGTGGATTTGCCGCAGCCCGATTCGCCCACCAGGCCCAGCACCTCGCCGGGCGCGATGGACAGGCTCACGCCGTTGACGGCGTGCACGGTGCGGGGCACGGGCTTCCTGCCCGCCAGCTCCAGCGCGCGCCCTATCAGGTCCTGGTGTTTGGTAAAGCGCTTGTGGACATTGCGCAGCTCGATGACGGGAGGCAGGGTCGTACTCATGCGGCAGGGTCCAGGGCAACAAGGGGGGCAAAGCAGCGGTAGGTGCGGCCGCCGGCCACCGTGCGCTCGGGCTCGGTGGTGGCGCACTGGGGCAGGGCGCGGCTGCAGCGCGGCGCAAAGGCGCAGCCTGCGGGGCGGTTGCTCAGCGTGGGCGCCATGCCGCTGATCTGGCGCAGGCGCTCGCCGGGCGCGATGGCGCCGGGCAGCGAATCGAGCAGGCCGCGGGTGTACGGGTGCGCCGGGGCGTCCAGCACCTGCGCCACCGGGCCGGACTCCACGATCTTGCCCGCGTACATCACGGCCACCTTGTCGGCCAGCTCGGCGATCACGCCCAGGTCGTGCGTGATCCAGACCAGCGCCGTGCCGTGCGTGCGGCAGATCTCCTGCATGCGGTACAGGATCTGGCCCTGGATGGTCACGTCCAGCGCCGTGGTCGGCTCGTCGCAGATGATCAGCGCGGGCTGGTTGAGCATCGCAATGGCAATCGCCACGCGCTGGCGCATGCCGCCCGAGAACTCGTGCGGGAAGTTGCGCAGGCGCGATGCGGGGGCGGGGATGCCCACCATCTCCAGCGCCTGCACGCAGCGCTGCAGGGCCGCCGCGCGCGAGACCTCGGGGTGGTGCGTCTGGATGGCTTCGAGCATCTGCTCCTCGATGCGCAGCACCGGGTTCAGCGTCATCAACGGGTCCTGGAAGATCATCGCGATGCGGTTGCCGCGCAACCGGCGCATCTGCTCTTCGGTCAGGCCGCGCAGGTCCTGGCCCTGGAACAGCACCTCGCCGGCGATCACCTCGCCGGGCGGGTCGATCAGGCCGAAGACGGAAAAACCGGTGACCGATTTCCCCGAGCCGGACTCCCCCACCAGGCCCACGATCTCGCCGGGCTGGATGGACAGGTCCACACCGCTCACGGCCGGCCAGGCGCCTTCTTCGGTGTGGAAAACGGTGTGCAGGCCACGCACTTCAAGCAAAGGCGTTGTTGTCGTCGTCGTCGTCGTCGTCGTGGTCATCGTCAGCCCCTCGGGTCCAGTGCGGCGCGCAGGCGGTCGGCGATCACGTTGATCGTCAGGATCAACAGCAGCAGCGCCAGGCCCGGGAACATGCTGATCCAGTAGTCGCCCGACAGCAGGTACTGAAAACCGTTGGCGATGAGCAGGCCGAGCGACGGCTCGGTGATGGGCACGCCCACGCCCAGGAACGACAGCGTGGCTTCGAGCACGATGGCATTGGCGATCTGGATGGTGGCGAACACCATCACCGGGCCCAGGCAGTTGGGCAGCAGGTGGCGCAGCATGATGCGCCACGCCGGGAACCCGAGGTTCTGCGCCGCCTCGATGTATTCCTTGCGGCGCTCCTGCAGCGCGCGGCTGCGCATGATGCGCGCGTAGTGCGCCCACTGCACGGTCACGATGGCGATCACCACCTTGTCCACCCCGCGGCCCAGCATGGCCAGCAGCACCAGCGCCACCAGGATGGTCGGAAAGCCCAGGATGAAGTCCACGATGCGCATCAGCACCGTGTCGACAAAACCGCCGATGTAGGCGGCCACCAGGCCGACGAGGCTGCCGATCACCGTGGCCAGCGCCACGGCGGCCAGGCCCACGGTCAGGCTGATGCGCAGGCCGTACAGGATGGCGCTGAGCATGTCGCGCCCCTGGCTGTCGGTGCCCAGCCAGTAGGTCAGGCCGTCCATGCTCTTGGAGCCTGGCGGCAAGCGGCCGTCCATCAGGTCCAGGGCCGCCAGGTCATACGGGTTCTGCGGCGCCAGGAACGGCGCCAGCATGACCACCAGCAGCAGCACGATGAGCGCGATCACCGAGCCCTTGACGGACGGGCGGCTGCGCAGATGTTTGAGGATGGCGCGGCGCCGCGGCGTGTCCGACAGCGGTGTCGCGGCGGATGGGGCCGGTGTGTTCAGTGTGATCGACGTCTTCGGGGTGATCGGCGCGACCGGCGTGGAGGGAGATTCTGGAATTGTCATCGTTGTCGGTGCCCGCGGTTATTCCGATTCCTGCAGCTGCACGCGCGGGTCGAGCGCGGCATACAGCATGTCCACCAGCATGTTGATCATCACGAAGATGAAGGTCACGAGCAGCACATAGGCCACGACCACCGGGCGGTCCAGCTGGTAGATGCTGTCGATCAGCAGCTTGCCCATGCCGGGCCAGGCGAACACCGTTTCGGTGATGGTGGAGTAGGCAATGAGCGTGCCGAACTCCATGCCGATCACGGTGACCACCGGGATCAAGATGTTGCGCAGGATGTGGCGCGTCAGGATGCGCCGGGGCTTAAGGCCCTTGGCGCGCGCGAACTTCACGTATTCCTGCGTCTTGGCGTCCACCACGCCGGTGGCCGTGAGCCGCAGCACCAGCGCGATGTTGGCCAGCGCCAGGTTCACGGCCGGCAGCATCACGTGCTTCCACCCGTCGGCCGTCAGCAGCGACAGCGGCACGCCGAACACCGCCACCGTGTCGCCGCGCCCCGCGGCGGGCAGCCATTGCAGCCACACCGCAAAACACAAAATCAGCACCATGCCCTGCCAGAAGCTGGGCAGCGAAAAGCCCAGCACCGAGCCCGCCATCAACCCGCGCCCGGTGGGCTTGTCGTTCTTCAGACCGGCGATCAGGCCCAGCGGAATACCCACCACGATGGTCAGCGTGATCGCCACCAGCACCAGCTCCAGCGTGGCCGGAATGCGCTGCACGATCAGCTCGATGGCAGGGATGCCGTGCACGAACGAGGTGCCCAGGTCGCCCTGCAGCGCGCGCACCAGGAAGCTCGTGTACTGCTGCCAGATGGGCAGGTCGAGCCCCAGGCGCTTGATCATCGCCAGGCGATCGGCCTCGCTGGCTTCGGCATTGACCAGCAGTTCGATCGGGTCGCCCACGGCATACACCGCAAAGAACACCACCAGCGACACGGCCAGCAGGACAAAAAGGCTCTGCATGAGCCTTCGCAGGATGAAGATGAGCACTCAGGCACCCCCTCGCGAAATGGATGGACGCCTCGGCCCAGCGGCACGGCGCCGGCCGCTGGGCAGGGTGAAGAAGGGGGCTTTGGACATGGCTGGCCTGTGACGACGTGGCTGGGCGCGGCATTGCGCGGCATTGCGCGATGAGGGCGCGACGTGGCGCTGAAGGAAAAATAAAAATACGGAGTGCGCCAGGCGCACCCCGTATCGTTCACTGACCCGCGACGGCTTACTTGGGCTTGACCGAGGTGGCCAGCGTGTACTGGTCGCGGCGGCCTTCGTAGCTCAGGCCCTTCTTGAAGGCCCAGATGCTGCTTTCAAAGTGCAGCGGGATCAGCGCCACGTTGTCGAGCGCGAACTTGGTCGCGGCTTCCAGGCCGGCCTTGCGCTTGGCGGGGTCCACCAGGTCGGCAGCCGGCAGGTACAGCTTGTCGAACTCGGGGTTGTAGTTCGCGCCGTAGTTGCTGGTGCCCTGGCCCTTGGGCGCATCCAGCGATGCCACCCACAGCTGGAACAGCGCCGATGCCTCGCCCGTTTCCGCAGGCCAGCCGCCCATGGGCAGGCTGAACTCGCGCTTGGCGCGCTTGGGGAAGTAGATCGATGCCGTCATCGCATCCACGTTGGTCTTGATGCCGATGCGCGTGAAGTACTGCGCCACCGACTGGGCCACCTGGGCGTCGTTCACGTAGCGGTCGTTGGTGGACGACAGCGTCAGCTCGAAGCCATTGGGGTAGCCGGCTTCGGCCAGCAGCTTCTTGGCGCCTTCGGGGTCGAACTTGATCTCGGGGGCCTGGGGCAGCGCGCCGAACATGCCGTCGGGCATGTACTGGTAGGCGGGCGTGGCCATGCCGTCCATGATGCGCTGCACGATGGCCTTGCGGTCGATGGCCATGTTCATGGCCCGGCGCACGCGCACATCCTGCAGCGGGTTCTTGCCGTCCGCGGCCTTCACCTGCGGGCTGGGGTTGCGGCCGATGTCGGGCTGCAGGAACACCAGGCGCGTCGACGGCGTGGCGACGAAGTCGAACTTGGCGTTGTCCTTCACACGGGTCAGGTCGCGCGCGGCGGGGTTTTCGATCACGTCGTAGTCGCCCGACAGCAGGCCCGTCAGACGCGGGCCGGCGCTGGGCACGGGCACCATCTTCACGGTCTTCCAGTGCGGCTTCTCGCCCCAGTAGGCATCGTTGCGCTCCAGCTGGATGCCGGTTCCCTTGACGTAGGATTTCATCAAATACGGGCCGGTGCCGATGGCCGTCTTGCCGGTGTTGAAGTCGGTCACGGTGGGCCAGGCACCGGTCACGCCGCAGCCCGTCTTGGGGGCGAACGCGAGCTTGCCGCTTTGCGCAATGCCGCTCCACACGATGGGCAACGACCGCGCCATTTCAGCGGGCAGCAGTGGCAGCGGCGCGATGGTCTTGATGATGACGGTCAGGTCATCGGGCGTCTTCACGTCGGTGATGCGCTTGGTGGTGTCGGTGTACGACTCCGAGACATTGGTCTCGTTGTTCAGCGTGCGGCAGATGGTGAACAGCACGTCCTTGGACGTGAACGGCTTGCCGTTGGAGAACTTGACCCCGGGGCGCAGCTTGAACTCCCACGTCAGGTCGTCCAGGTTCTTCCACGACGTGGCCAGCGAGGGCACCAGCTCCATCTTGGCGTTGCGCGCCACGAGCGAGTCGTACACGTGCGCCGAAAAGGCATCGTTCGCCGTCATCTTGTGATAGTGCGGGTCGGCCGCCGTCGGCTCTGCGGCCAACGCGATGGTGAGCGACTGCGCGTGCACCACGCCCACCGCACACACCGACACTGCCACGCCACCCGCCAGGGCGGACACGGTCTTTCGGATGCCTACATTCATTTTCGGATTCCTTTTTTATCAACCACTCGATGAAACACACGCAGCGAAGCCGGCCGTGGGGCCCGCGTTCGCTATGTATGCATATTATCGGTTCATCCAGGGGCAGAACCCCACTCGGGTATTCCGCAGTGCGCGTGCGCGCAGTCGCCTGCTGGGGCGTGGGCAACATGGCGCTGCCTGGGTGGAGTGCTATCTATTCAATAGCGGTTGGCGTTTGCGGGGCGGGTGGTGGAGGCCATCGGGGCGCCCTGCATGCGCGCAACGTGGCACGCTGGCGACCGGCTCACGCACCGATGAGCCAGTAACATCCCCCCGCCCACAACCCGCCCCTGCAGGGGCCCAACGGAGACAACAACAATGTTCAGTCATGTGATGGTCGGCGTGAACGACCTGGAAGTGTCCAAGAAGTTTTACGACGCGCTGCTGGGCACGCTCGGTGTGCCGCCCGGCGTGGCCAACAAGAACCGCTACTTCTACCGCGGCCCCAACGGCACCTTCGCCATTTCCACCCCCATCAACGGCGAGCCCGCCACGCAGGGCAATGGCGCCACCATCGGCTTTGCGGTGCAGTCGCCCGAGCAGGCCGACGCGTTCCACGCAGCCGGCGTGGCCCACGGCGGCACGACGTGCGAAGACCCGCCAGGCTTTCGCGAAGGCCCGTCGGGTGCGCTGTACCTGGCCTACCTGCGCGACCCGGACGGCAACAAGCTGTGCGCGCTGCACCGCCCGCCCAAGCCTGCTGCGGCGTGATCGGCAGGGCCATGTCGTCACCGCTGCCGCCGCCGTTGCCCTGCCGGCCCGTGGCCGCTGCACGGCATGCACCCCGCCGCAGGGGTGAGGCGCCGGTGGCGCAGCGCCTTGGTGCGTAGGGGATACTTGGCCGCTTCGTTCCCCGCCCGCCCACCGGGTGAGGGGAACCCCCCAACACGAGGACCCGCCATTGAAATCCGCCAGCGCCACCACTTTTGACGAGGCCTACTACCAGCGCTTTTACTTCGACAAAAAGACCAGCGTGGTGGACCCGGCGCACATGGAGCGGCTGGGCACGTTTGTGTGCAGCTATCTCAAATACCTGCGGGTGCCGGTGCATCGCGTGCTGGACGTGGGCTGCGGCATCGGGCTGTGGAAGGGCATCGTGGCGCAGCATTTTCCGCAGGCCAGCTACCAGGGCGTGGAGATCAGCAGCTACCTGTGCGAGCGCTTCGGGTGGGAGCAGGGCTCCGTGGTGGACTACGCGGCGGACAAGCCGTTCGACCTGGTCATCTGCCAGGGCGTGCTGCCCTACCTGAGCCCGCCGGACCTCAAGGCCGCGCTGCACAACCTGGGCCGCCTGAGCCAAGGCGCGCTGTATGTGGAGGCGGTATCGCGCGAGGACTACGAGCGCGACATCATCGACGAAGACCTGACCGACAACCGCGTGTTCCGCCACCGCGCCGATCTGTACCGCCGCGGCTTGCAAGAGGGCGCGATCGAGCTGGGCGGCGGCGTGTGGCTCAGCCGCAAAGCCGAGCTGCCGCTGTTTGCGCTGGAGCAGTCGGGTGGGTCGTAGCGAGGCGCCAGGCACGGCCCTGCCGGCCAGCGTGGCGCCCCACGCCGTCTCCCGCCTGCGCACCGAGCGCCTGGCCCGCAGCGCCAAGCCCTTCCTCGCGCGCGGCGGCCCCAAGGGCGTGCGTTGCGCCGGCTGCCGGCTGGTGCCCAGCCACTGCATGTGCGCGCTGCGCCCCGAGGTCCCCACGCGCGCGGGCATGTGCCTGCTGATGGCCGACATCGAGCCGCTCAAGCCCAGCAACACCGGATGGCTGATCGCCGACGTGGTGGCCGACACGTTTGCGTTTGGCTGGGCGCGCACCGAGGTGCAGCCCGGCCTGCTGGCGCTGCTGGCCGATCCGCAGTGGCAGCCCTACGTGGTGTTCCCCGGCGAGTTCGTGGCGCCGGAGCGCGTGGTCACGGAGGTCGCGCCACCGAATGGCAAGCGGCCGCTGTTCGTGCTGCTGGACGCCACCTGGCCCGAGGCGCGCAAGATGTTCCGCAAAAGCCCCTACCTCGACCACCTGCCCGTGCTCAGCCTGCAGCCCGAGCAGCTGTCGCGCTACCACCTGCGCCGCTCCACGCGCATGGACCACTTCTGCACGTCCGAGGTGGGCGCGCTGTGCCTGGAGCTGGCCGGCGAGCCACACGCCGCGCACACGCTGGAGGCCTACCTGGACGTGTTCACCGACCACTACCTGCAGGCCAAGCACCAGCTGCCGGTGGATGGCAGCGATGCCGTGCACCAGCGGCTCATGGGCCTGCGCAGCGCGCGCTGAAAAAACCCCCGCGCCACCGGCACGGCGCGGCAGGCGGCGCCACACGGGCAAAATGCACCGATGAAAGCACCCCCCCGCCTGCAGTCCCTCGTTGAAGAAGGCTTGATCGACACCGTAGTCCGCCAGCTCATGAGCGGCAAGGAGGCCATGGTCTACGTGGTGCGCTGCGGCGACGAAACCCGCTGCGCCAAGATCTACAAAGAGGCCAACAACCGCAGCTTTCGGCAGGCGGTCGATTACACCGAGAACCGCAAGGTCAAGAACTCGCGCTCGGCCCGCGCCATGGCCAAGGGCAGCAAGTTCGGCCGGCAAGAGCAGGAGGCCGCGTGGCAAAGCGCCGAGGTCGATGCGCTGTACCGCCTGGCCGCCGCGGGCGTGCGGGTGCCGCAGCCCTACAACTTTCACGACGGCGTGCTGCTGATGGAGCTGGTGACCGACGCCAACGGCGACGCAGCCCCCCGCCTGAACGATGTGAGCTTCACGCCCGAAGATGCCCGCGCCCACCACGCCACGCTGGTGGCCGAGGTGGTGCGCATGCTGTGTGCGGGCGTGGTGCACGGCGATTTGTCGGAGTTCAACATCTTGCTGGCGCACCTGCCCGGCGAAGACGCCCAGCCCGCGGCGGACGGCCCCGTCATCATCGACCTGCCCCAGGCGGTGGACGCTGCCGGCAACAACCACGCCCAGCGCATGCTGCTGCGCGACGTGGCCAACCTGCGCGATTTCTTCGGCCAGTTCGCGCCCGAGCTGCGCGCCACCCAGTACGGCCCCGAGATCTGGAGCCTGTACCAAAGCGGCCTGCTGACCAACGAGACCCCGCTCACCGGCCGCTACGCGCCCGAGCACGTCGATGTGGACATGCAGGCCGTGCTGCGCGAGATCGACGATGCGCGCGACGAAGACGCGGCGCGCAGGCTGCGCATGGCCGCAGGCTGAGACGCCGGGTTCAACGCGCCGTGGTCGCGCCAGCCGGGCATGCGCTACCTGCCGACGCTTGGCGCCGCTGCGAACCCGCGGCTCAGGTAGCGCGAGCCGCGCAGCCCGAAACGCCAGGGCACATCGACCGCCTTGGAGATGCCGATGCGCGGGCCGGTCACCACGTCGTTGGGCGGCATGCCCGCGGCAGCCACCGCATCGGGCTCCAGCAGCGCGAACGGCGGCAGGTGCAGCGGCTGGCCGTTGAAGCTGGCGTCGATGCCCAGCGCCTGCGCCAGGCGCCCCGGACCCGCGCACAGCAGGCGCACATCCTGCAGCCCGCGCCGTGCCTGCTGCGTGTCGATGCCATGGGTGGGTTCCAGCGCGCGCAGCAGCACCCCGGCGCCGTGCCCGGCCTCGCGGCACACGGTGTTGACGCACCAATGCAGGCCGTACGAGCGGTACACATACGCGCAACCCGGTGGACCGAACATGGCCGCATTGCGCGTTGTGGGGCCGCCAAAGGTGTGCGACGCCGCATCCGTCTGGTCGTACGCCTCGGTCTCCACGATGCGCCCGCCCACGCCGTCCACCAGCAGCGTCACGCCGATCAGGCGGCGCGCCACCTCGTGTGCGGGCGCTGAAAAGTCGATGGTGGCCAGCACCAGTGGTGGGTTGGGCGAAGGCGCTGCAGCAGGCGGTGCGGTGGTTGAAAAGGGGCGAGGCATGTGGGCGATCCTGGTGGCTTGAATTGAACGCGGTGCATCGGTGGATCGGTCGGTGGACAGGCAGTGGCGGGTGATTCGGTGAGTGGTCAGCGAAGGGCAAGGTGGCCGCGTGGAGCGTGACCAAGGCCATGTGCACAAGTGCACAAGTGCTGTGTTGTCCTGCCCAGGTACGAGCCATGACGCAACCGATTGCCACCCCAAACACTAGCGAACCGCACGCGGCGCAGGCGCGGTGACGCGGCCTGTCGTGCTGTGCGCCATGGCCTACGCGCGCTGCTGTTGCGGCCGTGTGCAGTGCATGCAGCCCACTAATGCACAATCGCGCGCTTTTCCATGCGACCCACAGGCCCTGTGCGTGCCGCCCGCCATGCGCTTCGCGCTAGGTCGCTGATCCAATCGTCACCATATGCCCTCCCTCCTCATCCGCCACTTCCGCACGGGCGACGAAACCGCACTGCGCGCCGTGTTTCACGCGTCGGTGCACGGCCTGGCCTGCAAGCACTATTGCGCCGAACAGCTCGTAGCCTGGGCGCCGCTGGAGCACGACGCTGCGCAGTGGGCGCAGCGCATGCAGGCCAACCAGCCCTTCATCGCTCAGGCCGGCGACGGTGGCGCCATCGCCGGGTTTGCGGACCTGCAGGCCGACGGCACCATCGACATGTTCTACGTGGCCCCGGCGTTTGCGGGCCAGGGCGTGGCGCGGGCGCTGATGGCCCACATCCACGCGCAGGCCGTGGCGCGTGGCATCGCCCGGCTGCACGCCCACGTGAGCCTGACCGCCGAGCCGTTTTTTGCCGCGCAGGGCTTTGTGGTGCAGGCGCGCCAGCAGGTGGAGCGCGCGGGCGTGCTGCTGCACAACGCGCGCATGGACAAGGCGCTGGGGGTGGGGATGGGCGCCCACTCCTGATTCGATAGCTGGTGGCGCTTTATCATCGGGCACCACAGGCCGATTTGGCTTGCAGTCAGCCTGCCCTGCCGGGCTCCCGTGTTCGCCGGTGCCTTACAGTAGCCGCCCCGCAGCACGCAAACCACCCCCACCACAGCCCCCAGGCTGCCCCACCCATGACCAAAGACCTGGCCCGA
Organism: Acidovorax sp. NPDC077693; assembly: GCF_044542805.1. Classification (NCBI taxonomy): domain Bacteria; kingdom Pseudomonadati; phylum Pseudomonadota; class Betaproteobacteria; order Burkholderiales; family Comamonadaceae; genus Acidovorax; species Acidovorax sp. NPDC077693. The sequence goes on from NZ_JBITVD010000014.1 coordinate 58,950, forward strand.
CAGAACGATCTCAAACCCATGGCTCTGTGCGAGCCGTGCCAGGGCATTCAGCGCAATTGGCGCAAGGCCCCCGGCCACGCCGAGCTGGTGCAGCGCGGCAACCGCAAGGAAGAGCGCGACCACGGCACCGTCACCATCACCCGCTATGTGTGCGACCGCTGCGGCACCGCGTGGGAGTATGAGAACGACAAGACCGACCAGAAGGTCGGCTGGTCGGTGGTGGGGCGCTGAGACGCCAGGGAATTTCAGCTATTGAAATAATAGCTGGCAGCGCTTTGTGGATAAGCGCTAGCGGCCTATTTGACCTATGTGACCTATGTGACCTATGTGGCTTGCATTCTCGGCCGCGATGCCCCGAAACTGAGCCGACACCCGCGCATCCGCCGCCGCTGCGCGCCAGAACGCCAGTGCCAGGCCCCGCGCGTCGGCCCATTCGCCCAGCGTGGCGGCGGTGGGTTGCAGGGGGCGGCTGGCAAAGTCGCGCGGCACCAGTTCGCCACCCACCGGGGCATACAGCATGGGCAGCATGTCGTAGGTGGGGGACAGCGCCCAGTCGTCATCTTTGAGCACCAGCGAGATGTTGCCGTAGTGCCGGTCGGTGTTGGCGATGAGCTGGCCGTAGGCCTCCAGCAGGCGCAGGGTGCGGGCGTCGGCCGGGGTCAGCAGGTGGCGCGCTGCCATGCGGTTGGCGGTGGCGGCCCAGTTGTCGATCTCGCCCACGTACTCGGCGTTGTACACCTGCAGCGACACCATGCCGATGCGTCCGCCCAGGCTGTCGGCGCCCTGCCCCGCCAGCGGCGTGCGGTCAAAACGCTCCGACTCCAGGAACACGCGCCCCGCGTCCATGAACAGCTGCGTGGGCGCCGCCGGCAGCCCGGCCTGCGCCAGGGTCTGCAGCGCCAGGTGCTCGCACACCAACAGGTCGCGCAGGCGCTGGTCGGCGGGCGCGGCGCCCGCGGGCGAGAACTTGACGATCACGTGCCGCCCCGCGGTGATGGTGCAGAACTTGGGCTGCTCACCGCCCGCCGACGAGCCGGGGTGGGTGCCGCGCATGGCCTGCTCGGCCAGGGCTGGGTAGGCCGCCGCAGAGTCCACCCGCGAGGCGCGTGCTGGCAGCGTGTGAAAGCGCTGGAACGCGGCCTCGCCCATGATGAGGTTGCCCGGCAGGTCGTCGCCATACAGCGTCATCGCGCGCAGCACGTCGTCGTCGCTCCAGTGGCCCGGGTCGTGGCCCAGCTGCAGCTCGGGGTGGGCGTGCGCAAAGGTGCGGCCCATGAAGCCCTGGGGCCGCATGTCGTCCAGAAACCAGGGCAGGCCGTCGTGTCGCGCGCTCACACCGTCGGCCTCGTCCACCCAGAAGGCGCCGCCCTCCAGCGGCACCATGCGCGCAAACGGTGACGGGTGGCCGTGCGCGTCGATGCGCATCACCAGCACTTCGTTGCCCACGTTGGGCACGGTGCGCGGCAGCACATAGCGCTGCGACCGCGCCGCGCCCACCTTTTGCACCTGGCCCCCGTGGATCAGCGGCGCCAGCGCCCGCGACACGGTGGGCTGGCTCACGCCCAGCCGCTCCTGCAGCTCGGCACTGGTGAGCACGCCGCCCTGGCGGCGCAGGGCGGCAAGGGCTTTGGAGGTGAGGTCTGGGGCGCGCGCCATGAATGATTATATGAATGGATAAAAATCAGTGGATAGCCAATGAATTCAATGGTTTTTTGATATTTTTGAATAGATAAATTGGAATGCAGCTGGCGCGAAGATGGCACGATGGCGGTGATGGCCCGGCACCTTTTCAAAGCATCCGTGTCTCACCCAACCCTTCAAGGAGAGAACCCCCATGCTGCACCGCCGACGATTTCTGACCACCGCCTCCCGCAGCCTGGCCCTGGGCGGCGCTGCGCTGACGCTGGCGGGGCGTGCCGCGTGGGCCCTGCCCAGCTACACCGTGCCGCTGTCGCAGCTGCAGGAGATGACGGCCACCAAGTTCCCGCGCAGCGTGCCGGTGCAGGGCCTGTTCGACCTGACCCTGCAGGCGCCGCGGCTGCGCCTGTTGCCCGAGGTGAACCGCATCGGCGCCACCATGGCGGTGGACGCGGCGGGCGCTGCGCTGCGGCGCAGCCATGCGGGCACGTTCGATGTGGAGTTTGCGCTGCGCTACGAGGCCAGCGACCGCACGCTGCGGGCGCACCAGATCAAGCTGGGCAAGCTGGATTTCCCCACGCTCAAGCCGGCGGTCAACGAACTGCTCAACGCCTACGGCCCGGTGCTGGCCGAGCAGTCGCTGGGCGAAGTCACGCTGCACCAGCTGCGCCCGCAAGACACCGCCATGTTCGACGGCATGGGCCTGCAGCCGGGGGCCATCACGGTGACGGCCAAGGGGCTCACGGTGGCGTTCGTGAACAAGCAGCAGTGACGCCGGTGGGGCGCTGCGGCCATCAACCGCCACCGCAGCGCCCTGCCTGACTCCCTCTCCCCCCGCGGGAGAGGGCCGGGGAGAGGGGGCTTTTGCGGGGGAGTGCGGCGCTTGTCCCTCCTCAGGCCAGGAGGGCGGATTCAACGCCCCGCCTTGCTACTTCCGCTCCGCCGCCACCCGCCGCTGCGCCGCTGCAAACGCATGGTTGCGAATCCACTGCAACGCCTGTCCGCGCTGCCCGCTCTCGGCCGACACGGTGGACGTGGTGGCCACCACCAGGTCCATCGGCGGATACACCCAGATGAACTGCCCGCCAAACCCGCTGGCCATGAAGGTGGGGCGCGGCGCCTTGCCGGGCACCACCCACCACAGGTAGCCGTACGACAGCCCCACCGGCGGGCCGCCGGTGCTCTGCACTTGCACCGAGGCATCGGCGAACCCCTCGGGCACCAGCGGCTTGCCGTCCCACTGGCCGCGTTGCAGGTACAGCTGGCCGAGCTTGGCCATGTCCAGCGTGCGCAGGTGCACGATGCTGCCCTGGTAGCGCGGCGCGGCCCACCCCATGGGGCCGACCAGTTGCTGGTGCGCATAGTCGGGCAGGGGCATGCCCGTGGCTTTTTCCAGCACGGCGGCCAGCAGCGGCGTCACGGAGTTGTCGTAGGCAAAGGCCTGGCCCGGGTCTGCCGCCAGCGGCCGCGCCCAGGCCTCGCGCGCGGGCAGCGGCGGCGCGTTGCCGGACCGGGTGCGCGGGTCGCTGGGCAGCGCAAAGCCCGCCGTCAGTGTCAGCAGGTGCCGCAGCGTGATGGTGGCGGCGCGCGGGTCGGGGTTCAGGGGCGCCCATTCGGGCACCAGGTCCACCACGCGCTGGTCCACGCTGGCAATGCGGCCCTGCGCGATGGCCGTGCCCAGGAGGGCCGACAGTGCGCTCTTGGAGGCCGACTGCGTGTCGCGCAGCTTGTCCGGCTCGCCATCGCGGTAGAAGCGGTACACCACGCGGCCGCGCAGCACCACCACGGCGCTGTCGACATCGGCAAACTGGGGCGTGGCCAGCGTGGCCTGCACGCCCTCGAACGCCGCGGCATCCAGCGCCTGCTCTTCAGGCGTGGAGGTTTCGCGCCAGGGCGTAGGGGTCGATTGCGTTGGCGATTGGGATTGCGCCTGCGCGGCAGGCCCGGCCAGACACGCCAGCAGGCCGACGGTGATGCCGATCGATCGGATGGGCCAGCGACGAGTGCGCATGCAGACTCCTTCATCAAGCGGTGGGCGGACGGTGCGTTCGCGCAGTGTAGAAGCGCAGACCTTTGCGGCAGCCAAAGGCGTCGCGCTGTGCCGCGCGCCCACGCGGTCGTGCGTTGAAGTGAGCCGGACCCGGGGAGCTATCGCTCAGTGGCCCGCCACAGCCCTGCGCAGCGCTGCGCGCGCCAGCAGCCGCGTCGAATCCAGCGTGGGCAGGGCCGAGTTCGCGTCGCTGAGGATGAGCGGGATCTCGGTGCAGCCCAGCACCACCGCGTCGCAGCCCTCGTCGCGCTGCATGCGCGCGATGACCTGCTGAAACGTCGCCACCGACGGCGCGCGGATCACGCCGGGCACCAGCTCGTCCATGATGATGCGGTTGATCTCGCTGCGCTCGGCCTCGGCGGGCCTGACCCAGGCCAAGCCCTGTGCAGCCAGGGCGTCGGGGTACACGCTGCTGTCCACCAGCCAGCGGGTGCCCGTGAGCGCCAGGCGCTGGTAGCCACGCGCCGCGGCCTCGGCGGCCACCACCTGGGCAATGTGCAGCCAGGGCAGCGGTGAATGCGGCTGCACCCGGTCGAACGCCTGGTGGATGGTGTTGTCGGGGCAGATCAGAAAGTCCGCGCCCGCCCGCGCGAGCTTGTGGGCCGACGCCAGCATCAGGTCGGCCACGCCCTGCAGGTCGCCGCGGTCCAGGCAGTCCACGTAGTCGGCCAGCGAGGGCGTGTGCATCGACACCTCGGGGTGCGCGTGCGCACGGCCCATCAGCGCTGCGCCTTCGGTGCACAGCGTGCGGTAGCACAGGGCCGCACCTTCGGCGGAGCAGCCCACGATGCCGATGTGCAGCGGCTTTGCGCGCGCGTGTGCCGGGGTTGGCAAGGGGGTGTGGGGGGCGGGCGTGGATGCGGTCATGCGGCGGCGGGCACGGTGGCCGGGTGGGCGACGGGGAGGCCTCCATGATGCCAGCCGCGCCAGCCGCGCCAGCCGCGCCATCCGCCACCTGCCCAAGTCAGCGCAGCGCCGTGCTGCCCGTGCCTGGCCGGTGCGCCGTCAGTCGCCCCGCACGCGCTGCGCAAAGCCGCGCTGCGCGAACTGCTCGACGATGAAGTCCACGAACACCCGGGTGCGCGCGGGCAGCAGCTTCTTGCTGGGGTAGTACAGCGAGGTGGGGCCCGAGTCGGCCCACCAGCCGGGCAGCACGCGCACCAGGTCGCCGCGCGCGAGCCAGGGCTGCGCAAACGGCATGGGCAGCACGGCCATGCCCAGGCCCATCATCGCGGCCTGGCACATGGCCTCGGGGTCGTCGAAGACGATGCGCGGGCGCAGCTCCGCAGGGGCCGCATCGCCCGCCTTGTTGCGCAGGGTGGTCACCTGCACGCGCCCGGTGCGGATGGTGCGGCGTGCAATACCGTCCCAGCGCGCCAGGTCGGCGGGGTGGCGCGGCGCACGCCGGCCGCGCAGCAGCGCGGGCGCGGCCACCACCACCAGGTGGATCTGCCCCAGCGTGCGCGCCACCATGTCGGGGTTCAGGTTGAGGCCGCCGCCAATGCCCGCGTCGAACCCCTCGCCGATCAGGTCGACCTGCCGGTTCTCGAAGCGCCAGTCCGGCTGGATGGCCGGGTAGCGCTGCAAGAACTCATCGAGCAGCGGCACCAGGTAGGCCCGTCCGAACGCCAGGCCCATGCTGACCTTGAGCGTGCCCGCCGGCTGCCCGTCGGCCTCGGCCGCGTGTGCCACCGCGTCGGCCAGCGTGCCCAGCGGCTCGCTGATCTGCGCCAGCAGCCGCTGCCCGCCCTCGGTCAGCGCCAGGCGCCGCGTGCTGCGCTGAAACAGCCGCACCCCCAGGCCGGCTTCGAGCCGCGCCACGTTCTTGCTCACGGCCGCAGGCGTCAGGCCCATGAGCCGCGCGGCGGCCGAAAAGCTGCCGGACTCGGCGGATTTGACGAAGGATTCGAGGTGGCTCAGGGGCTGCATGGTGGGTCTCGGTGTGATGTGCCATTTTCAACCAGGGGTTGAAATAAATACAGCCCATTCATGGCTACCGCCAATGCAATGGTTTGCCGACACTGCAGGTGTTTCGCGGCTTCCACAGCCGCTCTTTTGCAACCCCCTGATTTCCCTGGAGAACACCATGACCAGCACCTCTAGCCCTGTCTCTGCCCCTGCTTCCGTGCAGCCTTCATCGTCCCCCGCATTCACCGCGGGCGTTTTGGCCGGCAAGGTGGCGTTCGTCACCGGCGGCTCGCGCGGCATCGGCGCGGCCATCGTGCGGCGCCTGGCGCGCGACGGCGCTGCGGTGGCCTTCACCTACAGCAGCTCCGAGGCGCCGGCCCAGGCCGTGGCCGCAGCGATCGAGGCCGCCGGTGGCCGTGCGATGGCCTTGCGCGCCGACAGCACCGATGCCGCGGCCCTCACAGCGGCCATCGACAACGCCGCCCGCACGCTGGGCCGCATCGACATCCTGGTCAACAGCGCCGGTGTGGCGGTGGCGGGCGAGATCGACAGCTTCTCGCTGGCGGACTTCGACCACACGGTGAACGTCAACGTGCGCGCCGTGTTCGTTGCCACGCAGGCCGCCGTGCGCCACATGGGGCAGGGCGGCGCCTACGGCCGTGTGATCACCATCGGCAGCACCAACTCCGACCGCATTCCATGGGCGGGCTTCAGCGTGTACGGCATGAGCAAGGCCGCCATCGTGGGGCTGACCAAGGGCCTGGCGCGCGACCTGGGGCCGCGCGGCATCACCGTGAACAACGTGCAGCCCGGGCCGGTGAATACCGACATGAACCCGGCCGACGGCCCGCTCGCCGGCAACATGCATTCGATGATGGCGCTGGACCGGCACGCGCACCCCGACGAGATCGCGGGCATGGTGGCCTACCTGGCGGGGCCCGAGTCGGGCATGGTCACGGGTGCCAGCCTGCTGATTGACGGCGGCTTCGCGGCCTGACCGGCGTGACCAGCCTGAGCGGCCCGTGCATCGCCCGGTGCGCTACCGTCACTGCGCCGGCTTGCGTGCGCGGGGCTTTTTCTGGACTGCCGGGCCGTGGGCCGCCAGCTCCTGCGGCGTGAGGGTGTAGGCCGGGTTGCCCGCCACCATCTCCACCGCCAAGTCGATGAAGGCCCGCACCCGCGCGGGCAGCGCGGTGCGGCTGCCGTAGTACGCGTACAGCGCCAGGTGCTGCGCCACGTGCTGGGGCAGCAGCGGCACCAACTGGCCGCTGCGCACCAGCGGCGCTGCGGTCACGCCCACCAGCTGGCCCACCGCGTGGCCGCCCACCACGGCGCGCGCCTCGACCTCGATGTCGTTGGTGCAGAACGCGGGGTGCACCGTGCGCGCCACGATGTCGTCGCCCACCTGGAACTCCCACGGCATGGGCTTGCCGGTGGACGGGTGCCGAAACCCGCTGCAGCGGTGCTGCGCCAGGTCGTCGATGCTGGCAGGCGCGCCGTGGCGGGCGATGTAGGCGGGCGCGGCGCACACGATGAGCTGCAGGGTGATCAGCCGCCGCGCGACCACGCCGCCCTCGGGCGGGTAGCCCGAGCGAAAGCCCACGTCCACGCGGTCTTCCACCCAGTTGCCGATGCGGTCGTCCAGCTGCACATCGGGCTCCACCCGCGGGTGGCGGCGGCAGAACTCGTGCAGCACCGGCCAGATCACCTCCAGCACGATGGAGCGCGGCGCCGCAATGCGCAGCGGCCCGGCCATCTCCTCGCGCCCGCGCCGGGCGCCCTGCACTGCGTGCTGCAGCGTGGCCAGGCCCGGCTGCGCCGACGCCAGAAACTGCCGGCCCTCCTCGGTCAGGCTCAGGCTGCGCGTGGTGCGGTGGAACAGCCGCACGCCCAGGTGCGACTCCAGCTGCACCAGCAACTGGCTGGCCGCCTGGGGCGTGATGCCCTGCGTGGCGGCGGCCTGGCGCAGGCTGCCCAGCTCGGCGGCCTTGGCGAAGTTGGCGATGGCGCGCAGTTCATTGATGGCCATGGTGGGCAGGCATTGTGCGGTTCGGGTGCGGGGTGAGTGTGTGGTGGATTGGCAAGCAATGCTTGCGAATGAATCCAGAGATTATGGGCTAGTCGCGTGGCAATGACGTGCCTAGAGTTCACGGCCATGGGCACCGCCCATTGCTCAACACCACCTCCAGGACCTGCCATGACTTCCACCACAGCCACCACCACCCATTCCTCGTATCCCCGCGTCTGGATGATCACCGGCGCCTCGCGCGGCATCGGCGCGCGCATTGCCGAGGCCGCGCTGGCCCAGGGCGATGCCGTCGTCGCCACATCGCGCAGCGCCGCATCGGTCGAACAGCGCCTGGGCGCCCGCGACGCGCTGCTGCCCCTGGCGCTGGACGTGACCGACGAAGCCCAGGCGCAGGCCGCCGTGCAGCGCGCGCTGGCGCACTTCGGCCGCATCGATGTGCTGGTCAACAACGCTGGCTACGGCCTGCTGGGCGCGGTCGAAGAAGCCACCGCCGACGAGGTGCGCCGCCTGTACGACACCAATGTGTTCGGCCTGCTGCACGTGACCCGCGCGGTGCTGCCCGCCCTGCGTGCACGCCGCGCCGGGCACGTGGTCAACATCTCGTCGCTGGGCGGCGTGCAGTCGGCCGCGGGGTTCGGCGTGTACTGCTCGACCAAGTTCGCGGTCGAAGGGTTGACCGAGGCCCTGCACGCCGAGCTCGCGCCGCTGGGCATCCACGCCACGGTGGTGGAGCCCGGGTACTTTCGCACCGAGTTCCTGGACGGCAGCTCGCTGGCCGTGTCGCCCCAGGTGATGGACGACTACGCCATGAGCGCCGGCGCCGTGCGCGAGGCCGCGCGCCGCATCAACCTGAACCAGCCCGGCGACCCGGTGCGCCTGGCCCAGGCCATCATGCAACTGGTGGCCAGCCCCACGCCCCCGCTGCGCCTGCCGCTGGGCACGGACACGCTGCAGACCATTGCCGACAAGCACGCGTTCGTCGAGCGCGAAACCGCGCAGTGGCGGGCGGTGGCGGCGTCCACGGACTTTCCGGCAGAGACGGCATTGCGCGCGGCTTGACGCAGTCCGCATGCACGGCGCGGGCTGGGCGGCGTGCGCCCCGCCCGCCGCATCGGGTGGGGGTTCTGGCAACCGTCCTACAGCGGCGCGGCAGCGCGTGGATTACAACCGGACATCGTTGTTGTCCATGCCCTGCCGACACACCGGCCGGCGCTGATCCCCCTTCTGCCATGGCATCTCCATCCCCCGCTTCTTCCAACGCCTTCCGTACCGCCAGCGCCCGGGTGGCGCCGGTGGTGGTCATCACCGGTGCCTCCAGCGGCATCGGCCACGCCACCGCGCTGGCCTTCGCCCGCCGCGGCGCGCGCCTGGTGCTGGCCGCCCGCAACCCCGACACCCTGGCCCCCGTGGCCATGGCCTGCCGCGAGGCCGGCGCCAACACCGCGCTGGGCGTGCCCACCGACGTGACCGACCCCGACGCCGTGGCCCAGCTGGCCGATACCGCGCTGCGCCACCATGGCCGCATCGACGTGTGGATCAACGGCGTGGGCGTCGGAGCGGTGGGTCGGTTCGACGAGACACCGGTGTCATCGCACCGCCGCGTGCTGGAGGCCAATCTGCTGGGGCACCTGCACGGCGCACATGCAGCGCTGCGCCACTTCCGCGAGCGCGGCGAGGGCACGCTGATCAACATGATTTCTGCGGGCGGCTGGATCCCGTCGCCGTATGCGGCCGCGTACACGGCCAGCAAGTTCGGGCTGCGCGGCCTGTCCGAGGCGCTGCGGGCCGAAGTGTCCGACCTGCCCCGGGTGCATGTGTGCGATGTGGCGCCCACCTTCGTCGATTCGCCAGGTCTGTCGCACGGCGCCAACTACACCGGCCGCAACCTGCAGCCCCGCATCCCGATGCTGGACCCGCGCCGCGTGGCCGACGCCATCGTGGCGCTGGCCGACAGCCCCCGGGCGGTGACCTGGCTCGGCGCTGCCGCCGTGCCGGGCCGCGTGGCCCACACGCTGGCGCCGGAGCGCCTGGGCGCGGTGATGCGCTGGGTGACCGAGCGCGCCCTGGGCAGCGCGCGCGCCGTGCCGTCCGGTGACGGCAACCTGTTCGAGCCCTCGCGCGGCACCGCCATCGACGGCGGCCAGCGCCGCGCGCAGCGCCACAGCCTGGGCCTGGTGGCCGCACTGGGCGCCGCAGGCCTGGCCCTGGGCGTGTGGGCGGGCCGCCGCCGTTGATGATGATGATGGGGACGACCCAGCGCAGATAACGAAACCCAGCGCAGCGGCTCTGGCCGGCCGCTGCAACGACGCCCGCAGAGTTTTTACAGCCGCTCCAAGGAGCTTGCCATGCCGGATTCCATCCCCCTGTCGTCGGCGCCCGTTGCGGCACCGGTCGCTCCCGCTGTTCCCACTGCCCCTGCTGCGCCTGCTGCGCCTGTGGCTGCTGCGGGCAGGGCCGCGGTGCCCTTCGTGCTGTATGCGGTGCGGGGCCGCGTGTACGCCAGCAACGTGAAGAACAAGCTCGTGGACCTGGGCCGCCTGTCGCACGACGGGGCCGATGGCACGTATGCCTATCTGCTCGATGGCGACAAGGCCACGGGCAGCGGGTTCGCCGATGCGCAGGCGGCGCTGGCGCACATCGCGCAGACGACCACCTTCCTCTTCCTGGACGGCCAGTTCACCGCGCTGGAGGACCTGGGCGGTGCCGACCGACCCGACATCGCCGATGTACCGCAATTGTCGGTCGCGCTGGAGCGCCCGGGGCGCGGCGATACGGCGGTGTCGAGGTAGCGAACGAGCTTCGGCCGGGGCACTGCCAGGCCACCGCCAGGCCGCGCCCGGCATCGGCCAGGGGGACTGTCTGGCACGGCGGCCTGCAGCGCGGCGTGTTCACACCGGCCGCGAGAACTCCATCACCCAGTTCACTTCCCAGGTGCCGCCACCGTCGCCTGAAAACGCCTGCTGCCAGCGCGGCGTCGGCGTGCCGGTCCGGGTCCATTCAAAGCGCACCTGCACGGGGCGGCCGTCCAGCAGTTCCTGGCCTTCAAAAATGCCCACGCCGTTGTCGAAGCCGCCCACCACCGGCGGCATCAGCAAACCCGTGGCGGCATCAAGCCCGCCGGTGGTGTTGTCCAGCCAGTAGATGCTCCAGCGCTGCGCGGCGGGGCTGAACACCCGCAGCGTCATGCCCACGAAGCCGGGCTTCCAGGCCAGCGGCACAAAGTCGTCGCAGTTGCCGATGCCGCCGGGCAAGGGCCGTGCATGGCCGGTGGCGTCGAACACCTCCCAGTCGTTGCAGCCCGCCAGACGCCGCACCAGCCGCGTGTTGCGGATGCGCCAGGGGCCCATGAGGAAGTCGAAGTCGCGCGCGGCGCTGGGCGCCACGGCGGGCGAGGGGATGGTGATGAGGTGGGGTGTCGTGGCCATGGTGGTGCTCCGGTGAGGCCGCTTCAGGCGTGCAACGCGCTGCGCGCCGTGGGCTGCAGCCGCAAGGACTCGGGCGCGCGGGCCAGCCAGGGCGCCAGGCCCGGCGCGACGCCGCGCTCCCAGGCGCCGCTGGTGGCAAACGCCTGCGCCGCCGATTCGCTGCCGAACAGTGCCAGTGCCAGCAGCACATGCTCGCCTTCGCGCACCGGCAGGCGGGGAAAGGTGTTGGGGCTGGTCTCGGTGCAGTACCACGCCACCTGCCGCGCGCCGCTGCGCTGCAGCAGGGGCGCCATGCGGTGGCGGCAAAAGTCCAGCAGCGCGGGCGTGGCGGCCTCGTGCAGGTGGAACACGGTGGCCGCCAGCAGGCCGGGGGCTGCGCCGCTGGCGACGGCGGCACCCGGTGCGGGGCGCGGGTGCTGGGGCAATGCCGCCGCGGCGCCGGGCCAGGCGGGGCGCAGCAGCAGCACGTTGTCCGAGTCGATCATGGTGGCGTTGGCGGCGCTGCGGTGCGCCGCCCAGGTGGGCCCGCCGTAGAAGGCTTCGAGCGCCTGGCGCCGGGCGGGCATGCTGGCAAAGCCGCGCAGCCAGACGAACAGGTCGGGCCGCTCCAGGTCGCGGAACTGGCCCAGCACGCGCATGCCCTGGGCCTCCTGCGTCTCCACGAACTCGCGGTCGAACAGGTCGATGAGCACGTCGCGCTGGTGCGGGTGCAGCGTGTACTGGCGCAGCTCGACGATGGCGCATTCGTCGGCGGCAGCGGGCGGGGCGGCGGTGGCGGAGGTGTCGGGCGTCGTGGCGGTGAGGGTGTCTTCGGGCATGCGGGCTCCTGGTGGAAATGGCGGGTGAAAGGCGTTGAAAGGCAACCAGGGCCGCAGTCTGCGCCCGCATACCTGCCACCGCATGGCAGGTATTTCGGCTATCTTTGCGATGCCTGTTTCTGGCGGGGTGCGGCCGGCCGTTCGGCCCGCCGGTCCCCGTCACGCCACCGACCTCATCGATCCACCCATGCGCGCCAGCCGCCTGTTGTCCCTTCAGATGCTGCTCGAGACCCAGGGCCGCATGAGCGCGACCGTGCTGGCCGATGCGCTGGAGATCTCGGTGCGCACGCTGTACCGCGATGTGGACCAGCTGAGCGCGGCGGGCGTGCCCATCTACGCCGAGCGCGGGCGCCACGGCGGGTTCGCGCTGCTGCCGGGCTGGAAGACCACGCTCACCGGGCTCACGCCGTCGGAGGCGCAGGCCGTGTTCCTGAGCGGCCTGCCCGGCCCCGCGCAGCAGCTGGGGCTGGGCGACGAGGTGGAGGGCGCGCGCCTGAAGCTGCTGTCGGCCCTGCCCGCAGCCTGGCGCGAGGACGCCCAGCGGGTGAGCACGCGCCTGCACCTGGACCCGGTCGACTGGTACCGCGAGAGCGACCCCACGCCCCACCTCGCCACCGTGGCCGCCGCCGTGTGGAACGGCCACCAGATCACGATGCGCTACGTAAGCTGGGCCGACACCGTGCAGCGTACCGTGAGCCCGCTGGGCCTGGTGCTCAAGGCCGGTGTCTGGTACCTGGTGGCGCTGCCTGCCGCCCGGGCAGGGGGCGATGCCCCGGCGCGCGGCGAGGGCGGGCCGCGCACCTACCGCGTCTCCAACATCCTGGCGGCGCAGGCGCTGGAGGCGGCGGTGCGGCGCCCGGCGCGGTTCGACCTGCCCGCGTATTGGGCGGCATCCATCGAGCGCTTCGAGTCTTCGCTGTACACCGGCGAGGCCACGCTGCTGGCCACGCCGGCAGGCCTCAAGGGGTTGCGCATGCTCAGCAGCGCGGTGGCGCGGGCGGTGGCAGCGGCGCCGGCCTCACGCCGGCAGGACGGGCGGGTGGCGGTGACGGTGCCCATCGAATCGGTGGAGCATGCCTGCGGCCAGTTCATGCGCCTGTCGCCCCAGGTCGAGGTGGTCAAGCCCGCCGCGCTGCGCCGCGCGCTGGTGGATCGGTTGCGCCGCACGGCAACGCTCTATGGCCTGTCGGTCGATGGGTAATAGGGTGCTATTAAATTTGTAGCTGATAGCGCTGGATGGTCGCGCGGTAGAGGCCGAAAAGATTCTGAATCAGGCCGCGAGCAGTGCCGGTGCGGGATGCGCGTGCGTCAGCTGAAAGCGGGTTTCCACGCGGAACACGGCCACCGATTGCACGAGCCCGTGGGTCTGCTGGTTCAGGGTGTGCGCGGCGGCGGCCATCTGCTCCACCAGGGCCGCGTTCTGCTGCGTGGACTGGTCGAGCTCGGCCACGGCGCTGCCGATCTGGCTGATGCCGGTGGTCTGCTCGCGGGTGGCGGCGCTGATCTCGCCGATCAGGTCGGCCACGCGGTGCACTTCGCCCACGATCTCCGTCATGGCCGAGCCCGCGGTGGTGACCAGGGTCGAGCCGGTCTTGACCTTGTCCGCACTGGCTTCGATGAGCGACTTGATCTCCTTGGCGGCCTGGGCGCTGCGCTGCGCGAGCGTGCGCACCTCGCTGGCCACCACGGCAAAGCCGCGGCCTTGCTCGCCGGCGCGCGCCGCCTCGACCGCAGCGTTCAGCGCGAGGATGTTGGTCTGGAACGCGATGCCGTCGATCACGCTGGTGATGTCGGCGATGCGGCGCGAGCTGGTGGCGATGTCGTTCATGGTGGTGACCACCTGGGCCACCACCGTGCCCCCGTTTTCGGCGGCGGCGCGCGCGGAGGATGCGAGCTGGCTGGCCTGCTGCGCGGTGTCGGAGTTCTGTTGCACGGTCGCGGTCATTTCTTCCATGGACGCGGCGCTCTGCTGCAGGCTGCGCGCCTGCTGTTCGGTGCGGTGGGACAGGTCGGTGTTGCCCGTGGCGATCTCGCGCGAGCCCGCTTCGATGGCGGTGGCCGCGGCGCGGACCTGGTCCACGATGCCCGCCAGCGCCGCCTGCATGCCGCCCAGCGAGGCGAGCACGCTGTCGGCCGGCGCTGCCGCGCCGCCGGGCACCGGGCCCAGGTCGCCCGAGGCCACGCGGCGGGCCGCGGCGCTTAGTTCCACGGGGTCGGCGCCCAGGGAGCGCATGAGGCTGCGGTTGATCAGCAGCGCCAGGCCCACGGCCGCAGCGATGGCGACGAGCGCCACCGCCACGAGCGCCAGGCGGTTGTCGCTGTAGTGTTCAGCGGCGATGCGGATCTCCTGCGCGCCCGACGCGGTGATGAGCTGCGTGTACTGCGACGTGGTGGCGATGAGCTGCTGCAGCAGCGGCTGGCATTCAGCGTTCATCTTGACCGTGGCCTCGTCCTTCCTGCCGGCAAGCGCCAGGGCCACGATGTCGAGCGCCACCGGGCCGTAGCGGCTTTCGATGGCCTCGAGCTTCTCGAACAGCGCGCGCTCGCCGGGCTCGACGTGCGTGCCGCGGGCCAGTGCCGCGCGCAGCTGGGACATCCCGTCCTGCACCCGCTCGTGCGCCGCCTTCACGGCGGCGGTTTCCATCGCGATGTCGGACGCACCGGTGAGCAGGATCAGGTTGCGCGCCGAGATCGCCCGTGCGCTGGCGGCGGCGTGCACATCGCGCGCCAGGCTGCCGCGGGTGAATTCGTTGCCGACGAAGCTCTGGAACTCGGCCTGTGCGCCGCCCAGGCTGCGCAGCGACAGGATGGAGACACCGATCAACAACGCGATCAGTACAAAAAATGCCATCGTCAGTTTCTGGGTGACGGTTTTGCTGTGGAAGTTCATGGTGGTGCTCAAGGGGCGCTGCAACGGTCACATCGGCGTGCGGCTCCCGGGGGACGCACTGGCGGTTAGCGGCTTTGTGACCAATTGGTTTGGTTTGTGACTTTTGGTTTCAATATGTGAATTATTGGTACGCAGGCAGCGCGGCTGTGTAGGCGAACTTCGACAACCCAGTCTAAAAAGGGGGCATCGGGTGGCAATGCGAGGGGGTGCAGGCCCCTTTGAGCGGTCCCTGGCCGCAGCGAAGGGGCCGCCTCCAGGCGATGCGGGTCGGAGGGAGGGTGGGCTGCGCCGTGTGCGCCGCGGTCTACAGCCCGCGCTCGACCATGTCCAGCAGCCGCTGGCCCAGGGCGTCCAGCATCGGCTGCGGCGTGCCCCGCAGCGGGCCGTCGATGGCCAGCAGCGCCATGCCGTGCACGGTGGACCAGGCCAGGTACTCCGCGCCGGGGCGGCGCTCGGCGGGCAGCGCGCCAGCGGCCACCAGGTCATCGAGCGCCGCACTCAGGTGCTCGAAAGGGTTGAGCCCCGTGGCGCCGCCCATGGCCGGGTCCGGGTCGTGCTGCACCGTGAAGCGGCCGCCGAACGCCGTGCGGAACAGCCCGGTCTCGGCGTGCGCAAACCGCATGTAGCCCGCGCCCACGGCGCGCACCCGGGCGTGGGCCTGCTCGGTGGGCGTACCGGTGGCGGGCACCCGGGACAGCTCGGCCTCCATTAAGCGCGCGGCCGAGGCCACGGCGGCGGCGCGCACGGCATCGAGCAGATCGTCGCGGTTGGCGAAATGCCGGTACGCCGCGTTGGGCGCCACACCCGCGCGGCGCGTGGCCTCGCGCAGCACCACCGCGTCGGGGCCGCCCTGGCGGGCCAGCTCGATGCCGGCATCCAGCAGGGCGCGGCGCAGGTCTCCATGGCGGTAGGTGCTTCGTGCGGCCGGGGTGTTGCGGGTGCTTACGTTCATGGGTGGGGCAGATGTGGACACTGTCCATTATCTCTGGTATTGTTTGTGGACGGTGTTCACAATTGCGCGCCGCACCCCACACGACCCCAAGGAGACCGCCATGAAGATCGAGCCGTACCTGATGTTTGAAGGCCGCTGCGAAGAAGCCCTGGATTTCTACCGAAGCGCCCTGGGCGCCCAGGTGACCACGCTCATGCGCTACAAGGACAACCCCGACCCCGCCGCCGGCCCGGGTTGCGCCGAGGGCGGCGGGCCCGGCCCCACGCCGGAGATGGTCATGCACGCCGCGTTCACCGTGGGCGAGACGCAGCTCATGGCGTCCGACGGCATGGGCTCGGGCAAGGCCAGCTTCCAGGGCATCTCGCTGGCCCTGAGCCCTGCCGACGAAGCCGAGGCCCGGCGCTACTTCGATGCGCTGGCCGACGGCGGCCAGGTGCAGATGCCGCTGACCAAGACCTTCTTCTCCAAGGCCTTCGGCATGGTGGCCGACCGCTTCGGCGTGTCGTGGATGGTGGTGGCACCCGAATGAGCGCGCCGATGCTTGCCCTCTACGGCCACCCCTTTTCGTCGTACACCCAGAAGGTGCTGACCGCGCTGCATGAAACCGGCACACCGTACGAGCTGCGCAATCTCGACCCCGCCGCGCCGGGCGGCCACGCCGCCGAGTGGCTGCGCCACTGGCCGTTGGCGATGTTCCCGGTGCTGGTGGACGGCGAGCGGACGGTGGTGGAGAGCAGCATCGTGATCGAGCATCTGCAACTGGCCCACCCGGGCCCCGTGCGCCTGATACCGCTCGACCCGAAGGCCGCGCTGGAGGTGCGGTTCATGGACCGCTTCTTCGACCTGCACGTGATGGCCCCGGTGCAGCAGGCCGTGAGCGCGGCGCTCACCGGCGACCCGGCCCGCCGCGCAGAGGGCGTGGCCGCGGCGGCCGACAAGCTGCAAAAGGCCTACGCGTGGCTGGAAGGCGAGTGGGGCGGCCGGACCTGGGCCGCAGGCGCCGATTTCACGATGGCGGACTGCGCCGCGGCACCCGCGCTGTTCTACGCCGACTGGACGCATCCCATTGCCGACGCCTGCCCCATGCTGCGCGCCTACCGGGCCCGGCTGCTGGCCCGCCCATCGTTTGCGCAGGCGGTGGACGGCGGTCGCCCCTACCGCCACTACTTTCCGCTGGGCGCACCCGACCGCGACTGAGTGAAGCCCGTGCCACCTTCCCCCCCATCCTCCATCCCAGCATTGACTGAACCCATAAGGAGACCGCCATGATGAACACCGAACCCCACGCCATGCACCGCTGGCTGCAGCAACTGCTGGGCGACTGGACCTGCACGTCCGACTGCGACATGGGGCCCGACCAGCCCGCCGAAACGGGCACCGGCACAGAACACGTGCGCGCGCTCGGCGACCTGTGGGTCATCATGGAAGGCACAGGCACCATGCCCGGCGGTGGCGGCGAGGCGCGCATGCAGATGACGCTGGGCTATGACCCTGAGCAGAACGTGTTCCTCGGCACCTGGGTCGGCTCGATGATGACCCACATGTGGGTGTACCGCGGCACGCTGGACGCGGGCCAGAAGGTGCTCACGCTAGAAACCGAAGGCCCGAGCTTCAAGGGCGATGGCGCCACGGCGCGCTACCGCGACGTCATCACCCTTGTCGGCCCCCGTGAACGCACGCTCACCTCGTTCGGCCAGCAGCCGGACGGGAGCTGGAAGCAGTTCATGCAGGCGACGTACCGTCGCAAGTGATGGCAAGGCGGGCTCCGGTCCGCCGGGCCGGGTGAATACAGGATGAGACGCCCCAGGTGGGCACTTCGAACAGTCAACCTCACAGGAGTCAGGATATGTCTTACATCGATGGTTTCGTGATCGCGGTCCCCACCGCCAACAAGCAGAAATTCATTGAGCACGCACGCCAGCTCGACCCGATATTCATCGAGCTCGGCGCTCTGCGCGTGATCGAAGGCTGGGGCGATGACGTCCCCGACGGCAAAGTCACCGATTTCCGCCGCGCGGTCCAGGCGACGGCCGAGGAGACGGTGGCCTTCTCGTGGATCGAATGGCCGGACAAAGCCACGCGCGATGCAGGCATGAAGAAGATGATGGAAGACCCGCGCATGGACCCCTCCACACCCGGCAACCCGCCCATGCCGTTTGATGGCAAACGCATGATCTTCGGCGGCTTCGTACCGGTGGTCGAGGTGAAGGCCTGAGCCGCTGTCGCAGTCGTGCCGCCCGGGCCCGGGCCATGGGACGAGAAGGGCGACCATCACGATGGCTGTCCTGATATCAAAACCATAGCTATCTGCGCTTGCCAGACAAGCGCTGGAGCCGAATTTTGTCAAATATCTCCGGCATGGCTGGGTGAGCCGCCAAGCCCCCACTGTCCCGCCCGGCGCACCGCACTGTCCTATCCGCCGCACTTCTGTTCAGGCACCATGGGCTCCATATTCGACAGGCAACCGTCCGATAGTGGCGGTGCACAACACGAGGAGCCCCCTGATGTCGTCGTCCACCCCTGCCACCACCGCCACGCTGGTCCCCATCGTCCGGGCCCAGCTGCTGGGCCCGCAGTGGCCCACCATGGACCCGTTTCTTTTCTGCGCCCACCACGACGATGCCTACCCCGCGGGCAACGCCGCGTTCGGCCCCGCCGTGCCGGTGGAAGACCGCCAGATCGGCAGCGACTTCAGCGGCAAGGACGGCTGGAGCATGTACCACGGCGACACCGTGCCCGGTTTTCCCGGCCACCCGCACCGCGGCTTCGAGACCGTGACGCTGGTGCGCAAGGGCCTGATCGACCACTCCGACTCGCTGGGTGCGGCTGCGCGCTTTGGCGGCGGTGACGTGCAATGGGTCACGGCCGGCAAGGGCATCGTGCATTCCGAGATGTTCCCGCTGCTCAACGCCACCGAGCCCAATCCGCTGGAGCTGTTCCAGATCTGGCTGAACCTGCCTGCCAAAAACAAGATGGTGGAGCCGCACTTCACCATGCTGTGGGACGAGCGCATTCCGCGCCTGGTGCACAACGACGCCGCCGGCCGCGCGACCACCGTCACCGTGGTGGCGGGTGCGCTGCCCGGCGCGCCCGACCCCCTGGCGCCGCCGCCCGAGTCCTGGGCCTCGCAGCCCGAGGGCGACGTCGCCATCTGGACGCTGCGCATGGACCCGGGCGCCGAGTGGACCCTGCCCGCCGCGCAGGGCGAAGGCACGCAGCGCATGCTGTACTTCTTCGTCGGCGACAGCCTGCGCGTGGGCCCGCAGGACGTGGACCGCCACGCCGCGCTGCAGGTGCGCGCCACCGAGGACTGGCTGCTGACCAACACCGGCCCCACCACCGTGGAATGCCTGGTGCTGCAGGGCCGCCCCATCGGCGAGCCCGTGGCGCAGTACGGCCCGTTCGTGATGAACACGCAGGCCGAGATCATGCAGGCCATGAACGACTACCGCCGCACCCAGTTCGGCGGCTGGCCCTGGGACGACCAGGACCCTGTGCACGGCACTGAAGCCCGCCGCTTTGCGCGCTACCCCGGCCAAGCCCAGGAAGAGCGCCCGGGCGAGGACGCCGCAGCGGCGGTGCAGGCCTGAACACCTTCGCCCGGTGGGTCGCCGGGGGTGCCCGGCAGGCGCCGGGCGGCTCGTGGACAATCCAGGGTTTCGACGCGCGCAGCGCTGCCAGGGGTTGGTGCCCGCTGGCCGACCGCTGCGCTGCGCCCTCTTTTTTAGACACCCAGACGAAAGCGCCAGCGAGCCATGACCACCATCACCAAAGACTCCGCCGTCACCATCACCTACAAGGTGACCACGCCCCAAGGCAAGCCGCTCGATGCCGGCAGCCTGGCCTACCTGCATGGCGGCTATGACAACATCTTCCCCAAGGTCGAAGCCGCACTCGAGGGCCAGGCCGTGGGCTTTGCCACCACGCTGCCACTGGCGGTGGAAGACGCCTTCGGCGTGCGCGACGAAGGCCTGGTGCGCACCATCCCCAAGAGCGAGTTCCCGCCCGGCGTGAAGGTCGGCGGCCAGCTGCAGGGCGTGGGCTCCGACGGCCAGCCCGCGGTGTTCAACGTGGTCAAGATCAAGGGCCCCGAAGTCCACTTGGACGGCAACCACCCCCTAGCCGGGCAGGCGCTCACCTTCAGCTGCAAGGTCACCGCAGTGCGGGCCGCCAGCGCCGAAGAGATTGCGCACCGCCACGTGCACGGCGACCACGGTCACCAGCATTGAGACCGGTCATCTGACACCACACCCGCACCGCACCGCACCGCACCGCACCGCACTGCACTGCACTGCACTGCGCCGCATCCCCATGCGCCTCATCCGTCACTCCGAGCGGGCCTTTTCGCTGCAGGACTTCCTGTCCGCCGATGAGTGCGCGCAGCTGGTCGACCTGGCCGAGGCGGGCGGCTTCAGCGCCGCGGGCGTGCGCACCACCGGCGGCCCCAAGGCCATGCCCCTGGTGCGCAACAACGAGCGCGTGATGGTCGAGGCACCCGAGTGGGTGCAACTGCTGTGGCAGCGGCTCGGCCAGGTGGCCCTGCCCGCCGTGGGCACGCAGGTGGCGCAGGGGCTGCCCAAGGACCTGCGGTTCTACAAATACGCCCCCGGCCAGCGATTCAAGATGCACAAGGACGGCCCGTGGATGGAGTCGGGCCTGACCAGCCAGCTCACGCTCCTGGTGTATCTGAACGACGACTTTTCCGGCGGCACCACCGACTTCCGCGAGTTCGCCGTGGCACCGCGCACGGGCAGCGCGCTGCTCTTTGTCCACGACACCTGGCACGAAGGCACCGCCGTCACCGAGGGCACCAAGTACGTGCTGCGCTCGGACGTGCTGTACGGCTGAGGCCTGGGGCGCCCGGCCCCGATCCCTCAGCGCCTGCCACCCGCACCACTGGCCCCGACGGCCCGGTTTCGGCTGCCGCAGCTTGCGCTGAAGTGCGGCGCGCGCTCCCCATTTCCTGTTGAAGGTGCCTGTGGTTTCAGTATCGCAGTGTGTGTGTCAGGGCGCGCCAGCACCGTCCGAAAACACGCCTGCCCATAGGCGCGCAGCGCTTGAAGAGTGCCTTTTTCAACGCTGAAAGAGCCTCCCGACGGCGTCACGGAACGTTCATATGCCCTGCCTATAACCACGCGCTGTGCGGGCTCCATGGCGGACTGGCCCGACCGCCACTTCACCATCCCTTTGATTCATGAACTCCCCATTCCCATCCCGCGTCCCCCCTGCGCGCCGCGCGCCCCTGGCGTCTGCTGCCGTCCTTTCCCTGCTGCTGCTCGGCGCGTGCGGCAGCTCCGGCGACGGCACGCCGGCCGCTGAACCCGGCCGCTGGACCACCGGCGACCTGCACGTCCACACCGTGCAGTCCGACGACTCGCGCACCACCCAGACGCTCGACTTTGTGCTGGGCAAGGCGTTCGGCACCTACCACCTGGACTGGATGTCGCTGAGCAACCACCTGCGCTCGTCCAAGTACGACCACGCTGCCAACCCCCTGCCGGCGCCCAAGGCCTTTGCCTACGGCATGGAGGCCTACGAGATGCCCCGCGTGGCCGCACTGCAGGCCGCGGGCACCTACGCCGACAAGACCATCTTCTCGGCCTTCGAGTGGGACATGCCCACGCGCGACCACGTCAACGTCGGCATCTTCGAAGGCAGCCCCACCTTCAAGACCTCGGCCAGCGCGGCCAAGGAGTTCCAGTACCGCTTCACCACGGGCGACGAGTCGCTGTTCGATGCGGCCGACGTCGCGCGGTGGAAGGCGCAGTTGCCCGAGCGCTACAACAAGACCGGCGAAGACGCGATGAAGGCCATCGCCTGGCTCAAAGACAAGCACCCGAGCACCAGCTACGCCACCATCAACCACCCCTCGCGCAACCCCGGCAAGTACACGATCGCCAACTTCCGCGAGATGCACGACCTGGCGCCCCGGATCGTCTTCGCGATCGAAGGCATGGTCGGCAACCAGCTCGAACCCGACCGCGGCGGCTACACCTCGGCCTACATCGACGCCAACAAGCCCAACCGCACCTACGGCGGTGTCGACTACGTGGTGGCGCAGCTGGGCGGCACCTGGGACGCGCTGCTGGGCGAAGGCCGGCGCATCTGGAACATCGCCAACTCGGACTCGCACTTCGAGATCGACGCCAACAACAACAGCAGCGGCTACTACCCGGGCGAATACGCCAAGAACTACGTCTGGCAGACCAAGTCGCAGTCGCAGGCCGGCATCGCCGGCGTGGTGGACAGCCTGCGCGCGGGCCGCAGCTTCGGCGTGTTCGGCGACCTGATCAACGGCCTGGACTTCAACGCCACGGGCGCCGAGGGCACCGCCACCATGGGCCAGGACCTCAAGGCCACCAAGGGCGAGACCGTCACCGTGCGCATCCGCTTCAAGAGCCCGCCGGTCAACAACTACCAGCGCCCGGTCAGCAGCGGCAACCTGGGCAACATGACGCCCAAGGTGGACCACATCGACCTGATCGCGGGCGACGTGGGCCCCCGGGCACAGCCCGGCACGGCCGCCTACCAGCAGGCCACGAACGCGAGCACCCGCGTCGTCAAGCGCTTCACCGCGGCGGACTGGACGCAGGAGAGCGACGGCTACTACGCCATGGAGATCACTCTGCCCGCGGCCAAGAGCCAGTACTTCCGCCTGCGCGGCACCAACCTGGGCGAGAACGTCGCGGGCCTCACGCTCCAGGGCGAGCCGCTGGCCGACCAGCCCGTCAAGACCGCCGACGCGGCCACCCGGCACGACCAGATCAACGACCGCAACTACGGCAACCTGTGGTTCTACTCGAACCCGATTTTCGTGTCGGTGCGCTGAGGGTGCTGGCAGCTCTGTGGGCTCTGGCCGCCATCCAGCGGGTCTGCGGGCGTTGACGGCGGGCGTCCGAACCTCGCCAAAAGGCTTGGGCGCACAGCAGGCTGTGACGCTCGGGTGCATAGCCCTGGCGCTGGCTGCCTGTAGGCGCCTTGCCCCACGCTTCTGGCCCTTTTGCCCCACGCGCCGCGGGCCCTGGCTTGGGTACGATGGCTGCCGGGTCGCTTGCCCTGCTTCCTGAGTGCTCTCAGGCGCTGGCGCAGCCCCTCGCAGCTTCCATTGCTGGTCTTGATCGTCGAACTCATCGAACGCGAACCCCGCCACCCTTCACCGCCCGCCTGCCATGAGATCGCTCCGAAGCCAGCTGGTTTTCTTCTGGGTCCTGTTGTTCGCCATCTGCGCCACGCTGGCGGTGGTGATGGTGTCGGTCTACCGGGGCAGTGCCGGTGCCCAGCTGGCGGCCGGCCGCACGGCGGCCGAGCGCTCGTGCAGCGCCATCGCCGCACGCTACGCGCGGTCGGTGCCGCAGCCCGCGCCCGCGCAGCCGCAGATCGACCTGCTGCAGGTGCTGCTGCAGCTGGTGCTGATCGAGGTGCCGCATGTCGAGGGCGGCGTGTGGCAGGCCCAGGGCGGGTTCCTGGCGTATGCCTACCCCACCTACGAAGGCAGCGGCGTCAAGCGCGACGTGCCTGCGGCCGAGCAGCCGCTGATCCTGGAGATGGCCGAGCTGGCCGCCCGCACCCGCCAGCCCCAGACCGACGTGGTGCGCGGCAGCCGCGAGGCGCTCATCGTCACCGCCTGCCCGCTGGCCGCGCCGGGCAACGACCTGGCCGCCTGGACCATGACGCGCACCCATGCGGGCGCGCTGGCGGCCGAGAACAGCCTGCGCATCGGCCTGGCGGTGCTGCTGGTGGCCGTGCTGGCCTCGGGTGGTTGGCTGGGCCTGATCCTGCTGCGCGGCCTGCGGGCGGTGCAGCGGCTGGAGGCGCGCCTGGCCGCCGCCGAGGGTGACGCGGTGCCGGTGCTGGAGCTCACGGGCGTGCGCGAGATCGACCGCATCGTCGACGGCTTCAACCGCTACCGCCTGCGCTTCGAGGAAACGCGGGCCCAGCTGCGCGCCGCCGCCCAGCAGCGCAGCCGCGACCAGCGCCTGGCCGCGCTCGGCCGCATGACCGGCGGCCTGGCCCACGAGATCCGCAACCCCATCGCCGCGATGCGCCTGAAGGCCGAGAACGCACTGGCCGCCGCGCCCGAGCGCCACCCGGCGGCGCTGCGCGCCATCCTCGGCCAGATCGAACGGCTGGAAGGCCTGGTGCAAAGCCTGCTCGCGCTGGTGCAGCCCTTGAACCTGGCATCCCGGCGCATCGACCTGCCCGCGTGGCTGCAGGAGCGGCTGGAGGCCGCCGCCCCCCGCGCCGCCGGGCGCGGCGTGGCGCTGGTGCTGCGGCCCGGCGCCCCCGCACAGGCCGAGTTCGACCCGCAGCACGTGGGCCGCGCCATCGACAATCTGCTCGACAACGCGGTGCGCCACGCGCAGCAGGGGGGCACGGTCACGCTGGGTGCCGTGGTGCAGCCTGCCGACCGCCTGGTGCTGCAGGTGGACGACGACGGCCCCGGCGTGCCCGAGGCGCTGCAGGCGCGGCTGTTCGAGCCCTTTGCCACCGGCCGCGCCGACGGCACCGGCCTGGGCCTGGCGCTGGCGCGCGAGGTGGCGCTGGCCCATGGCGGCGACCTGCACCATGTGGCGTTGGGCGGCGCCACCGCCACGGCCTCCACCGAAGCACCCGAAGCACCCGAAGCACCCGAAGCAATCGACGCCCCCGCAGCGCCCCACCACGATCCCGCAGGCGCCACGCCGCCTGCCGCCGCGCCGCCCCGCGGCACCCGCTTTGCACTGGAGCTGCCATGGCACGCCTCTTGATCGTCGACGACGACGACGCCTTCCGCGAAACCCTGGCCGAGACGCTGGAGGGCCTGGGCCACACGGTGGACCAGGCCGCCAGCGGCGATGCAGCGCTCGAAGGCATGCCGCGCCAGCGCTACGACGCCGTCTTTCTGGACCACCGCATGCCCGGCATGGATGGCCTGCAGACCCTGGCCGCGCTGCAGGCCCGGCTGCCCCGCCTGCCGCCGGTCATCGTGCTGACGGCGTATGCCAGCGGCGCCAACACCATCGACGCGATGCGCCTGGGCGCCTTCGACCACCTGACCAAGCCCATCGGCCGCGACGCGGTGATCGAGGTGCTGGCCCGCGCGCTGCGGCAGGAGACGGCGTCGCCCGACACGGCGCGGCAGCTCACCCACGGCGCGGAGGACAGCCGCGATGGCAACGATGACGAGAACACCCTCGTCGGCCCCAGCCAGGCGATGCGCGAGGTGCACAAGCGCATCGGCCTGGCGGCGGCCAGCCACGTGCCGGTGCTGGTGCTGGGCGAGACCGGCACCGGCAAGGACATGGTGGCGCGGGCGCTGCACCGGCATTCGGACCGCGCCCACGCGCCCTTCGTCGCGATCAACTGCGCGGCCATTCCGCCCGAGCTGCTGGAGAGCGAGCTGTTCGGCCACGTGCGCGGCGCCTTCACCGGCGCCACCGGCGACCGGCCCGGGTGCTTCCGTGCGGCCGACGGGGGCGTGCTGCTGCTCGACGAGATCGGCGACATGGCGCTGCCGGTGCAGGCCAAGATCCTGCGCGTGCTGCAGGCGGGCGAGGTGACGCCGCTGGGCAGCCACCGCACGGTGAAGGTCGACGTGCGCGTGGTGGCCGCCACCCACCACGACCTGGCCGCCGCGGTGCGCGCCGGGCGCTTTCGCGAAGACCTGTACTACCGGCTCGACGTGCTGTCCATCCGCGTGCCGCCGCTGCGCGAGCGCCTGGCCGACATCGTGCCGCTGGCCGAGCATTTCCTGCGGCTGGCAGCGGGCCACGGCGTGCCCAAGGCGCTGTCTGCCGACGCGGCGCAGGCGCTGCTGCAGTACCGCTGGCCCGGCAATGTGCGCGAGCTGCGCAACCGCATGGAGCGCTGCCAGGCGCTGGTGCGCCACACGGTGATTAGCGCGGCGGACCTGCAGGGCGACGTGGCACACGGCCCCGCGCCCACCGATGCCCATGCTGTGGGCGCGGAAGGCGCCGCCAGCGCATTGCCCGCCGACTGGTTCGACACCGAGCTGCCCGTGGCGGTGGAACGGCTGGAGCGGCTGCTGATCGAGCAGGCGCTGCAGCGCGCCCAGGGCAACCGCGCCGAAGCCGCGCGGCGCCTGGGCATCCACCGGCAGCTGCTGTACCGCAAGCTGTCGCAGTACGGGCTGGAGTAGCGATGGCGATGAACGCTCCGCGCGCGCGGCCGGCAGCCTGCGCGCGCCGCCAGTGCGGCTACAAGCTGTCGCCGTCACGCGCCCAGGTGTCTCATCCGCGGACACCGCCTGTCCGCATTGCATCCACGCCAACGTGCCTGGCAGCCCGGCCGCCCTGTACGGGGCGGCGTTCGTGCAGTGTTGAACAGCGGGCACGGGTCTTGAGTGCCACACCACTTCCTGCGCGCTGCACGCACTGGCCATTGGGCTGGCACTGTGACCGGCCCATGCCTGCCTCTGTGTCCGCCGCCGTCGTTGCCGCTTTCGATGTCGCTGTCGCGTTCTCATCGCTCCGCGCGCCTCGTTTTCTTACCTTCGCCCGTCCATGACCGACTCCTCTCCCGCCCGCGCAAACGCACCTGCCACATCCACTGCGCCTTCCCACAGCGCGTCCTCTGCAGCCGATGAGGCGCCCGGCGGCGGCAACGGCCTGCTGTGGGTGCTGGTGGCCGTGGCCGTCCTCTTTGCCGTGCTGCGGCCCCGCGCACCCATGGACTACCTGCGGCTGGTGGACTGGCAGACCGTGGGCGCGCTGGCGGGTCTTTTGGCCATCACCCAGGGCGTGGAGAAAAGCGGCATGCTGCAGGCCACCGCCCAGCGGCTGCTGGGCCGCGTGACGGATCTGCGCAGCCTGGCGATGCTGCTCACGGCCGGTGCCGCGGTGCTGTCGGCGCTGGTCACCAACGACGTGAGCCTGTTCCTGCTGGTGCCGCTGACCCGCGTGCTCGCCACCCAGGCCGATCTGCCGCTGGCGCGGCTGGTGGTGCTGCAGGCGCTGGCGGTGAATGCGGGCTCTGCGCTCACGCCCATCGGCAATCCGCAGAACCTGTACCTCTGGCACCGCTCGGGCGAGAGCTTTCTCGGCTTCATGGGGATGATGGCGCCCACGGTGGCGATCATGCTGTTCTGGCTCTTCGTGGCGGTGTGGGTGCTGGTGCCGCGCACCGCGATCACGCTGCGCCCTGCGACCGAGGCCCCGGCCGTGCAGCCCCGGCTGTTGACGCTGGCCGGCGTGCTCTTCGTCGCCTTCGTGGTGGCGCTGGAGCGGCACTGGCTGGTGGCCGGTTTGGCGCTGGTGTTCGGCGCATTCCTGGTGTTCTACCCGCGCGTGCTCAAGGGGGTGGACTGGGCGCTCCTGGCCATCATCGCGCTCATGTTCGTGGACCTGCGCCAGCTGGCCGAGCTGCCCGCGGTGGCCAGCCTGCTGCAGCACGCGCCCATCGCCGAGGGCTGGCGCGCGTACCTGGCGGCCATCGTCGCCTCGCAGTTCATCAGCAACGTGCCTGCGGCCATCCTGCTCGACGGCCCGGTGCGCGACCTGCCCGCGCTCGCCGCCGGGGTGAGCGTGGGCGGCTTCGGCTGTGTGCTGGGGTCGCTGGCCAACCTGATCGCGCTGCGGTTGGCGCGCCTGCCGCACGGCCTGCGCGAGTTCCACAAGATCAGCATTCCCTTCCTCATCGTGTGTGCGCTGTCGGCGCTGTGGCTGCGGATGGGGTGATGCGGGGGCGGCGATGGGGGGGGATGGCCTGTGCCACCTGTCCGCAAAGCGGACGCCAGGGTGTCCCCCGCGCATGCAGCCAGCCGGCGGTGCAACGATGCAAGTGGTTGATTTGAAAGGGAATCGTGCCTGGCACGCAATGTGAGTACAGCCAGGGCATTCCCACCCACTGGAGTTGATCCATGCGACATTCCCTTCGTCCCCTTGCCCTGTGCGCAGGCCTGTGCCTGGCAGGTGCTGCCTGGGCCCAGCAGCCCCCACCACCGCCTCTCGCGCCGCCACCAGCCGGCGCAGCGGTCCCCGGTCTCGCAGGCGCACCCGGTGCCCTGCCACCGCCCGGCGCACGCCCCGCGCGGCCGCTGCCGCCGCCGCCGCCGCCGCCCGATGCGGCGCAGCAAGGCGCGGCGCCCGTCGTCTCCGGCCAGCTCAAGCGCTGGCTGGTCAACCCCGGCGGCGACGTGGACGGCCTGCTGCTGACCGACGGCACGCAGGTGCAGTTGCCACCCCACCTCTCGCCAGCCCTGCTGCAGGCCGCGCGGCCCGGCGACACGGTGCAGGTCAGCGGCTGGCGTGCGCCCAATGCGCCGGTGCTGCGTGCCGTGCGGCTGACCGTCGGTGGCCGCACGGTCGAAGACACGCCACCGGCCCCGGGCAGCGCCCCGCCTGCGCGGCCGGACCCCGCTGCGCTGGCAGCGATGAGCGCCAGCGGCCGCGTGGCCCAGGTGCTGTACGCCCCCGGCGGCGAGGCGAACGGCGTGCTGATGGACAGCGGCACCATCGTGCGCTTTCCGCCGCATGTGGGCACGGCCATGGCTGCGTCATTGCAGCCGGGCAGCACCCTGTTCGCACGCGGCTGGGGCTCTCGCGGGCCGCATGGCAGTGCGCTGGAGGCCACGGCGATGGGCCCTGCTGCCGACACCGCCCGCGAGCTGTTCGCAGGCCCCGGCGTGGAGCCCCCGCTGCCCGGTCCGCGTGGAGCCCAGCCGCCCCAGGCCGGTCCCAAGGGCGGCCCCGGAGCACGCGGTCCTGCCGGCCCCAAGGGCCCCCGCGAGCCAGGCGCCGGACCTGCAGGTCCTGCCGGTGTCCCGCCGGCAGCCGGGCCGGGAGCGCCCATGGCGCCGCCAGTACCACCTGTGCCAGCCCCGCAGCCCGCGTCGTGACCTGTCGTCAGGCCGGCGGTGTCGCAGCCGCCGCCTGACGGGTCCCTGCAGCGTTGTCAGTCCTTTTTCTCTTGCATTTTTCTTTCCCGTTTTTCGTTCACTTCACACAAGGATTCCCATGCCCGCCCAACCCCATGACATCGACGTCTGGTCCGTCGAAGGCCAGTTCCTGCACCTGATCTACAGCCCCAAGGGCACCATCGAAGGTGTGCTGATCGACAGCGAAGGCGCCCCCGCCCAGTTCGTGTGCGACGCGCACGACAGCGCGGCCCATGCCGCACTGGCGGGCCTGAAGCCCGGCCAGGCCGTGGTCATCAAAGGCACCGTCGCCGAGCCCTCGCCCAAGGGTGAAGCCGAGCACGAGGTCTACCAACTGGAGCGCGTGGTCTCGGTCGACGGCAAGCCCGCCGCGCCGCACCACCACCCCGGCCACGTGGCAGGCACCGTGGCGCGCCTGAACTACGCCAGGCACGGCGAGCCCAACGGGGTGGTGCTGGACACCGGCGACTTCATCCACACCAAGCCCGACGGCCTGAAGCACCTGGGCCTGAAGGTTGGCGACAAGGTCAAGGCCGAGGGCGATGTGCGCCCCCTGGCCACCGGCGGCGGCCAGGTGGTGCAGGCCCGCACGTTAAACGGCAAGCCCGTGGGGCCTGGCCATGGCTGATGCCGGCGCAGCAACTGTCGGCGGCCTGCCCGCCGGCGGCAAGGCTGGCGCGGGCCCGGCAGCGGTGCCGGGCTCGCTGATGGCGCTGGCGCTGCTGGCGTTCTTCATGGCCGATGTGCGCGACGGCCTGGGGCCGTTCCTGGCCACCTACCTGCAAAAGAGCCAGGTGCAGCAGGAGCTCATCGGCTACACCATGACCGCTGGCGGCCTGGCGGGCATGGCAATGACGCCGCTGGCCGGCGCGTGGGTGGACGGCTCGCGCGCCAAGCGCCTGCTAACGGTGGTGGCGGCGCTCGCCATCCTGGCCGCCAGCGCGCTCGCGTTTTCGACGCTGCAGGGCACGTGGCTCATCGCATCACAGGTGGTGACCGGCGTGGCCGGGGCGTTGCTGGCGGCCACCATGGCCGCGCTCACGCTGGGGCTGGCGCGGGCTTCGGGCTTCAAGCACCAGACGGGCCGCAACGAGGCCTGGAGCCACGCGGGCAACATGGTGTCGGCCATCGGCGCGGGGCTGGTGGCGCACTGGTTCGGCGCGCACTGGATCCTGGCCGTGATGGCAGCGATGACCGTGGGCGCGGTGCTGGCGGTGTTGTCGATCCGCGCGGGGGACATCGACCACCAGGCCGCGCGCGGCTGCGAGTCGCCCGAGACGCTGGGCGAGCATGTCGAGCGCGGCACCGGCTGGGGCGCACTGCTGTCCAACAAGCCGCTGCTGCTGTTCGGCATCACCTGCCTGTTCTTTCACCTGGGCAATGCAGCCATGCTGCCGCTGCTCAACCAGCGGCTGGCCGCCACCGTGGCCGATTCGTCGCCGCTGCTGTGGACCGGTATCGCCATCGTGGTGGCCCAGGTCACGATGATCCCGGTGGCGCTGTGGGTGTCGCGCAGCAAGCGCTTCGACGTGGCGTGGTTCGTGTACGCCGCCATCCTGGTGCTGCCGGTGCGCGGCGCGCTGGCCTACCTCATCGCCGCCGACTGGGGCAACGTGCCGGTGCAGATCCTGGACGGCCTGGCCGCCGGCGCGCTGGGGGTGGCCACGCCGCTCATGGTGCAGCGCTTCACGCAGGGCAGCGGCCGCTTCAACACCGCGCTGGGCCTGGTGATGACGCTGCAGGGCGTGGGCGCGGCGCTCAGCCCCACGCTGGCCAACTCGGTGGTGGGCGCCGGGCAGCATTTCGGCCTGGCCTTCGTCGCGCTGTCGGTGGCGGCGCTGGTGGCATTGCCGATGTTCTGGTGGGCGCAGCGGCACGCGCCGGTGATCGATGGTGCAGTTGCTATTGATTAGATAGCTGCTTGCGCAATGGCAGCGAGCGCAAGGCCGTGAAATCGCCTTGAACTGCGTGGTCCACCGCGCACCCGCCGGTGCTCACCGCTTGCTGCTTCTGGTGCTGCTGCTACTGCTGCTGCTGCTGCTGCTGCTGCTGCTGCTGCGCCGTGCCAGGCCGCGGCCCTGCAGCACCGGCTCGGCGGCCAGGCGGTGCCGTGCGAACTCCACGAAGGCCCGCACCTTGGCCGGTGCGCGCCGCCCCGCGGGGTAGACGATGTGCACGGGCACCGGGTCGGGCTCATGCTCGGCCAGCACGATGCGCAGGCGCCCGGCGCGCAGGCTGGCGGCGGCCTGGTAGGCCAGGCAGCGGGTGAGCCCCAGGCCCACCTCGGCCGCGGCGATGTCCACCTCGTTGCTGTTGCTGATCCAGGCCTGCTGCGGTGTGCCCGTGGTGCCATCGCGAAACCGCCAGGGCGAGGGGGCCCGCGCGTCGAACGAAAACGCAATCGCGCGGTGCTGGCCCAGCTCGTGCGGGTGGCGCGGCTCGCCGTGCCGCGCCAGGTAGCCGGGCGATGCGACCACCATGCGCCGCAGCGCGCCCACCTGCAGCGCGGTCAGGCCCGAGTCGTGCAGGTGCGCGATGCGCACGGCCACGTCCATGTCCTCCTCCAGCAGATGCACCACGCGGTTGACGAACAGCGTGCGCGCCTGCACCCGTGGATGCGCCTGCAGAAAGTCGAGCACGATGGGCGCCACATGCTGAATGCCGAACATCTGCGGCGCGGTGATGGACAGCAGGCCCTGCGCCTCGGCCTGTGCGCCGCGCGCCGCCTGCTCGGCCTCGTGCAGGTCGTTCAGCAGCGGGCGGCAGTCGGTCAGAAAGCGCTCACCCGCCTCGGTCAGCCGCACCATGCGCGTGCTGCGCTGGAACAGCAGCACCGACAGGCGCGCCTCCAGCGCCGCGATGGCGCGAGTGACTGCCGCCGCCGAGCAGCCCAGCCGCCGCCCCGCCACCGCAAAGCCGCCCGCATCGGCCACCGCCACAAAGCAGCGCAAGGTCTCCAAGTGGTCCATTGTTTCGATTCGTGCAATTTTGAAAGTCGCACTATCGCTATTCACGCCGTGGTGCGCAATAGATAAGGTCGAGTCCTGCACAACTTCTGACACCAAGGACACGACACCATGGCCCCCACCCCACCCATCACGCTGTACCGCATGGCCGTGTCCGGCCACTGCCACCGCGTCGAACTGATGCTGTCCCTGCTGGGCCTGCCCTATCAGCTGGCCGAGGTGAACCTGCTGCAGGGCGAGCACCAGCGCGCAGAGCACCTGGCCCTGAACGCCCTGGGCCAGGTGCCCGTCATCGTGGATGGCACCGTGGTGCTGAGCGACAGCACCGCCATCCTGGTCTACCTGGTGCAGCGCTACGCCCCCGGCAGCGCCTGGATGCCGCAGGACCCGGTGGGCCAGGCGCGCCTGCAGCGCTGGTTCAGCCTGGCCGCCGGGCTGCTGGCGCCGGGCGTGGCCGTGCCGCGCTTTGCCGCCATCACAGGCAAGCCCTTGAACGCAGCCTCCCAGGCCATCGGCCAGCGGCTGCTGGCCTTCATGGAGGGCGAGCTGCAAGGCCGCACCTGGCTGCTGGACGGCGAAGCGCCCACCCTGGCCGACATTGCCATGGTGAGCTACATCTCGCAGGCACCCGTCGGTGGACTGCCGCTGGCCGCCCACCCGCGCGTGGCCGCCTGGGTGGCGCGGATGGAGGCCCTGCCGGGTTACGTGCCGCTGGCCGACCGCCTGCCCGAGGCCGCTGCAGCGGTACCCGCATGAGCGCCGGCCTGCGGCCCCCTGAAGCCCCGGCCTTCCACGCGGGCGAGCAGGCCCTGCAGGACCGGGTGGGCGTGCGCGAACGCATGGGCGAGATCGGCCCCATGGTGCTGCGCGACCACATGCCCGACCAGCACCGCGAGCTGTTCGAGAAGCTGCCCACGCTGCTGCTGGGTGCGCTCGACGCCCACGGCCAGCCCTGGGCCACCATGGTGGCGGGGCCCCCGGGCTTTGTGCACACGCCCGATGCGCACAGCATGCAGGTCGCAGTGCAGCCCGATGCGGCCGACCCGGCGCTTGCGCAGCTCGCGCCCGGCACCCCTGTGGGCGTGCTGGGCCTGGAGCCCCACACCCGCCGCCGCAACCGCATGAACGGGCGCGTGGCCGCCTTCGGTGCGCAGGGCCTGGCGGTGGACGTGGTGCAGAGCTTCGGCAACTGCCCCAAGTACATCCAGGCGCGCGCGCCCGGCCTGCGGGAGGTGGTGACCCCGCCCGCACCGGCACAGGCCCTGGGCCCGCAGCTCGACGCCGCCGCGCTCGCGCTCATCGCCCGCAGCGACACGCTGTTCATCGCCAGCGCCTCGGCCGCGCGCCCCGGCGCAGCGCGCAACGAAGGCGTGGACGTATCGCACCGCGGCGGCGAGCCGGGCTTCGTGCACATCGCGCACAGGGAGGAGGGTGGCGTGGTGCTGTCGGTGCCCGACTACCCCGGCAACCTGTTCTTCAACACGCTGGGCAACCTGGCCCTGCACCCGCTGGCGGGGCTGCTGTGGGTGGACTACGACGGCGGTGGCCTGCTGCACGTCGCGGCACGGTCCGAGCTGCTGTGGGACGACGCAAGCCGCGCGCCCTGGCCCGGTGCCCAACGCGTGCTGCAGCTGCAGGTGCTGGGGGGCGTGTGGCGGGCCAATGCGATGCCGTGGCGGTGGACGGCGGCGCAGGCGGCGCCGCAGTTCGGGGTGCTGCGGGCGCGGGCGGCGGGATAGCGCAATGGGGCATTTGCGCAGCGGACGCACGCGCCCTCGGTTGCGATTGAGCAAAAAGACGCGGGCCTGAGCCTCAAACCGGTCTGGCACACTGCAGAATCTCATGCATCCAAGTGCGCTCATCCGGTGTGGCTTGGGCCATTCATGCCTCTCCATCAGTCCATGCACTCGCCGGCCTCTCTGCAGACAGCCAGATTCTTCTCGAGCGACGCGCAACGTCGCACCGCTCCATGACCAAGGCCACGCTGCACTACACCGACAGGCTAGTGAAAAATGCGGTCGCTGCGTTTTGGTGGCGAACCGTGGGCTGGAAGTTCATAGCTTCCCTTGTTCTCCTGGCGGCCTACTTTGCGTACGCGCTAGCCAGTGGCCTGCATTCGTGGACCACTGCGGTGTTGGGCGTGCTGCTGATACTGGGCCTTGCACTGATTGGTGCGCTGTACGTGGTGCATCTGCGCGGCTCGCTCGCACGGTTT
Source organism: Acidovorax sp. NPDC077693 (assembly GCF_044542805.1). Classification (NCBI taxonomy): domain Bacteria; kingdom Pseudomonadati; phylum Pseudomonadota; class Betaproteobacteria; order Burkholderiales; family Comamonadaceae; genus Acidovorax; species Acidovorax sp. NPDC077693. Next base: position 92,715 of record NZ_JBITVD010000014.1, read on the forward strand.
CGACGGATGCGGATGAAGCAGGCTTTTCTGGAGACGACGCCGGACCGCCTGCGCTTGTCGTCGGACATGGGCAGCTGGGACGTGGACTGGTCTGCCGTGACGGAGGTCTGGCGCTTCAAGGACTTTTGGTTGCTGTTCTTCTCGCGTGCGCAGTTCGTCACGCTGCCTTTGGCCGACTTGAGCGACGAGGTACGGCACATCGTTCTGGACAAGGTCAAAAGCCATGGCGGAAAAATCCTGTAGCTCGACGGGCGGCTGGGTGCTGCGTACCGTCTGCGGGTTGAGCCTGTGATGACGCCGCTCCTGAGACTCGTCATCGCCTTCGCTGCAGCGGCGATGGCGCCCGTCATCGCGCTGGCGCTCGGGTATCTCTTCGAGCAATTTCAGATGATGGGGACAGGGGATCCATCCCTGTGGATTCGAACACTGGGGTTCATGTCTCTGTGCGCGCTTGTGTCGACAGCTCACGTGGTCCTTCTCGGGATTCCAGCCTTTTGGCTGCTGTGCCGGATCGGCACCCTGAGGTGGTGGAGCGTGTTGTTGGCAGGCTTTGTTCTGGGGTGCATGCCCATGGCCGTTTTGTCTTGGCCGCTGCGCTATTCAGACATGAAAAGTTCAGTGACGATCGGCCATGTGCAGACCATCATCAGCGGGATTCCGACGATCGCTGGCTGGCAACAGTACGTGGCTGTTGTTGCGTTGTTCGGGATCTGCGGCGCTTTTGCGGCTGCAGTGTTCTGGATGGTTTTCAGAGCAGGCCGTCACCGTGCTGTTGACTGACTGACGGTCATCGTCACGGGTCATCGGGCCGCATCTGCAGTGCCTGCCGCGCTACGCGCTTGATGCACCCCGCCGCATCGGCTCGATCCGCTTGCGCGGCGTGGTCGCCTCGGCCTCCACCATGTGCCCGCTGCGTTCGTGCGCGCCGTGCGACAGCTCGGTGATCAGCGCGGCCTCGGGCAGGTTGCGCCAGTAGCGCGTGGGCATCTCCTTTTTCATCATCGTGGTCTTGAGCCGCGCGGGGTTGAAGATGTGGCGGTAGTAGGTGAGCCAGAGCGCCTCGCCGGCGTCGGGCGGCGGGGCGTCGCTGCGTTGGCCGCCGGGGCCCACATGCAGCGCCGTGCCGTCCCAGCGCACGCTGGCGTCGGGCGTGAGGATGGCCCAGTGCATCTGCGTGAAGCGCCGCACGAAGAAGCCCGCGTTGGCCTCGGTGATGTAGTGGTCGGGCTCGAACCAGGCGACCTGCACGGTGTGGCCGTCGCTGTCGGTCACCGGGCGAAAGCGCACGAAGGCGTGCATCTTGTGCATGTCGCGTGCCACGGCGCGCACCATGTGGTGGGCCTGCATGCGGTCGGCGTCCAGCGGGTCGTGGCGCAGCGCGCGGTCGTGCGCCAGGCGCCACAGCAGCCGGTACATGAGCGCGAAGCGCGCGGGGTTGCGGTGCAAGACCAGGCGCTCGCACAGGCGCACGAAATCCTCGGGCACGCGCGGCGCTGGGCGGTCGGTGCGGGGCTGCAGTGCGGCCAGGTCGAGCGGCGTCGATGCGCCAGCATCAGCATCGGTGCCAGAGCCAGCAGTTGAATTGGCGAACAAGTCTTCCGAGACGTCCTGCGTGGTGAACCAGTCGACAGCCTGCGGCGGCACGCCGGCCTGCACCAGCGTGCGCGCGGCATGGCGAAAACCGGCCCAGTCGGTCGGGTGGTCGAGCGTCACAGTGTGTTGTGCCATGGCTTATCGAGGCACGTGGTAATGCGCGCCACGGACCGTTCGGGCTGAGCCCGTCGAAGCCAGGGTGCTGCCGCAGAACGTGGCCCGGGCGGGGCCCGAGGGCGCAGGGAGGGTCTTGCTGGCGCAGCGGGGCATCGATCGGTCCCTCAAAACAGGCTGCGCTGCGCGGGCGGCGGCGCGAGGCGGGCGGCCAGGTCCGCGGCATCGAGCGCGCGGCCCGGGCGGTAGTCGGCCGCTTCCACAAACGGCAGCACCTTCTTGAGCGGCACATGCAGACGGGTGAGGTCAGCATGCCGCAGGCGGCGCACGCGGCGGGCGGCCAGCAGGCGGTCCACCGTCTGCACGCCGAAGCCGGGCACGCGCAGCAGCAACTCGCGCGGGGCGGTGTTCAGGTTGACCGGGAAGCGCTCGCGGTGCGCAATCGCCCAGGCGAGCTTGGGGTCCATGTCCAGCGCCAGCATGCCGCCCTGGCTGGCGGGCACGATCTCGCCGTGGGTGAAGCCGTAAAAGCGCATCAGCCAGTCGGCCTGGTAGAGCCGGTGCTCGCGCACGGTGGGCGGGGCGATGAGCGGCAGCGCGCGCGCCGCATCGGGGATGGGGCTGAAGGCCGAGTAGTACACGCGCCGCAGCCGGTGCACGCCGTACAGCCCTGCGCTGGTGGCCAGGATGGTGCGGTCGTCGGTGGCGTCGGCGCCCACGATCATCTGCGTGCTCTGCCCGCCCGGCGCGAAGTGGGGCGCCGCAGCGCGCCGCGTGAGGGTGCGTGTGGTGGCGGGCATCGACACCACCTTGGCCGCGGCCTGCTCCTTGCGCGCCTGCCGCGCGTCCTCGATGCGCACCGCCATGCGCGCCATCGATCGTTCAATCGCCGCGCCGTCCTTCTGGGGTGCCAGGGCGGCCAGGCCTTCGGGCGTGGGCAGCTCCACGTTGATGCTCAAGCGGTCGGCATAGCGGCCGGCACGCTCCATCAGCTCGGGCGACGCATCCGGGATGGTTTTGAGGTGGATATAGCCGCGAAAGTCGTGGTCCTCGCGCAGCACGCGGGCCACCTCCACCACCTGCTCCATGGTGTAGTCCGGGCTCTGGATGATGCCGCTGGACAGGAACAGGCCTTCGATGCAGTTGCGCCGGTAGAAGTCGAGCGTGAGCTGCACCACTTCATCGACGGTGAAGCGTGCGCGCGGCACGTTGCTGGTGACCCGGTTCACGCAGTACAGGCAGTCGTACTGGCAGAAGTTGGTCAGCAGAATCTTGAGCAGCGAGATGCAGCGCCCGTCCGGTGCATAGCTGTGGCAGATGCCCATGCCCTCGGTGGAGCCCATGCCCCGCCCGCCCACCGAGTCGCGCGGCGCTGCGCCGCTGGATGCGCACGAGGCGTCGTACTTGGCGGCGTCGGCCAGGATGGCGAGTTTGGACTGTAATTGCACTGGATGAATTTACAGTATTTTCATCTCCGAGGACAGCGCAAGGGCATCCAGTAGTTTGATGTTTGCTATTAAATTCATAGCTTCTAGCGCTTGTCCAGAAAGCGGTAGAGCATGAAACGGGCTGAGAAGAGCGAGTCACTGCGTGGCGGTAACCAACGCAGCGCTGTGTGCAAGACCGCGACCGTCCAGATCGGGAGGGCGTTGCTGTGCGTTCAGCCAGTGCTCGCTGTGGCCCTGTTCAGCGAGGAACGCAAGGCCAACTGCATCGATGTGACTGGCTGAGAACATGTGGCAGCTCGGAGCGGCTGGTGCCGCACGCCGAGCTGGGCAAGGGCGGTTACGACGCAGCCCGGCTCCGGTCCCGACGCAGCGCTTGCCGCAGGAGGCGCGTAGCGCGGTCACGCATGCCAGTGGGGTGGCTCACGGCCGGCGGGTTAGCCTTGGCTTCTGCGCAGGCCGCCAGAAAGTCCTGCAGGATGGCGGTGTCATCGAGCGTGTCCGCGCCGACCTTGTGGAACTCGGGGTGCCACTGCGTGGCGGCGATGTAGCCGCGCCCCGGTGCCGACTGCAGGCGGATGGCTTCGGGCACGCCGTCGGGCTCGCTCAGGGCTTCGACGACGAAGTCGGGGGCGACCCGCTTGATGCCCTGGTGGTGGATGCTGTTCACGCGGGCGCGGGGCTTTTCGGGGTAGAGCTGCGCCAGGCGCGTGCCTTCGACGATGTGGATGTCGTGGAAGTGCTGGTCGTAGGTCGATGCATTGCGGTGCTGCAGCGCGCCCGGGTGCTGGGTCTGCAGGTCCTGGTAGAGCGCGCCGCCAAAGGCCACGTTGATCAGCTGCAGGCCGCGGCACACGCCGAAGATGGGCTTGCGCACTTCGGCAAACGCCTTGACCACCGCCAGGTCGTACAGGTCGCGCACGCGGTCGCCGATCCACTCTTCCCGCAGGGGCTCTTCGCCGTAGTTGCCCGGCCACACGTCCGCGCCGCCGTGCATCACCACGCCGTCGAGCCACTCGGCGTAGTGCGCCAGCGTCACGTCGCCGCGCGCCGTCTCGCCGGTGGGGCAGGGCACCATCACCACCATCGCACCGGCCGACATGATCCAGTGCGCGATGGACTGCTCGACGTACTGCAGGGTCTTGTTCGTGAACAGCGGGCGGGTGGGGTCGGCGTGCTGGAAACAGGCAGACAAACCAATCTTAAGGCGGCGATCAGCGGGCATGGATAGGGGGCTCCGTGCAGCACGCTGAAACGGTGCTGCGATTGCAGTGAACAGGTATTCAATTTGTAGCACTGCAGACGGGCCGGCGTCTGTAGGAGAGCGGCCTGCGCCCCTGCGCGCGCCTAACTTTTTGCGCTGGGACCGCGATGCAGTCCATGACACCACGCGTGGATGCAGGCAGCACCTGAATAAGTGAGCACCTTGCGGCAACGCGGGCTTCGTCGACACCACAGACAAGCCAGCAGCGCGCGCATAGCCAATCGCGAAGGCACACGCAGTGCCTGGCCCCACAAGACCCGCCGACTAACAGGTTCTTACTGCCGCGGAGCCCCGAAGGTGCGACCATGGTGGTTCACGGGACGGCTGCCAGCCGGGACGGCGGGCAGGGTCCTTCGCTTGAATTCTTCAAGGAGCACCACCATGCAAGTACAAGTCAATACGGACGACCACATCGAAGGCGGCGAATCCCTCAGCGAGTGGATCGCCACCGAAGCCAAGAGCCGGCTGTCGCGCTTTCAGGACCATGTGACGCGGCTGGATGTGTTCTTGAGTGACCTCGACGCCGGCAAGTCCGGTGCCAACGACAAGCGCTGCCGCATCGAGGCGCGCGTCACCGGCCGCCAGCCGATCTCCGTGGCCGACGATGCCAGCGAGATGGGCCGGGCGTTCATCTCCTCGGTCGACAAGCTGACCCGCGCGCTCGACACCGACCTGGGCCGCGCCAAAGACCGCCACGGGCGAGACACGATCCGAACGCTGGACGCGTCGGATGCCGCCGCCGCGGGTTGACCTTGAATGTTGCACCCCATGCCCCGCTACCGCTCTCCGTTCATCATTTTGTTGCTATGTGAACGATAGCAACCGAAGGCGGCGCCTGCATTGCGCGGGCGCGCCTTCGCTGGCTGGGGCTGGCGCGCGGCGCAGCCCGTCACACAGCCACCCCGCGCCGTGCGGCATGGCGCCGGCGCAGTCACCTCAGCCTGCGGCCATCGCCGCCGCAGCGCTCACAGATCCAGCACCAGCAGCTTGCTGCGCGCACGCGAGCAGCAGGGCATGAACTGCTCGTTGCTCGCCTTTTCCTCATCGGTCAGGTACATGTCGCGGTGGTCCACCTCGCCCTCCAGCACGCGGGTGATGCAGGTGCCGCACACGCCCTGCTCGCACGAGGTCATGATGTCGATGCCCTGGCCGCGCAGCGCTTCCACGATCGAAATGTCCGGCGCAATCGCATAGGTCTTGCCGGTGCTCGCGATGCGCACCTCGAAACCCTCATCGCCCGAGGTGTCCTGCGCGGGCGCCGCAAAGTACTCCAGGTGGATGCGGTCCTGCGCCCAGCCCATGGCCTGCGCAGTGGCCACCACATGGTCGATGAAGCCCGCCGGGCCGCACACGTACACCCGCTTGTCGTCTCCCGGCGCTGCCAGCACGGACGCCAGGTCGAGCTTTTGCTCGGGCGCCCCTGCATCGAAGTGAAAGTGCACGTGCGGTGCCATGGGCGAGGCGGTGATCTCGCCGGCAAACGCGGTGCGCTCGGCCGAGCGCGTGCAGTAGTGCAGCGCAAAGCCCGCGCCGGTGCGCGCCAAGCGGTCGGCCATGCACAGCAGTGGCGTCACGCCGATGCCGCCCGCGAGCAGCAGCGTGTGCTGCGCGGGGTGCAGCGCAAAGTGGTTGCGCGGCGTGCTGATGGTGATCACGTCGCCTTCGTTCACGCGGTCGTGCATGCCCACCGACCCGCCGCGGGAGGCGGGGTCGCGCAGCACGGCGATGCGGTAGCGGTGCTGCTCGTGCGACGCATTGCACAGCGAGTACTGGCGCACCGTGCCGCCGGGCACATGCACGTCGATGTGCGAGCCCGCGCTGAACGGCGGCAGCGGCTGGCCGTCGAGCCGCGCGAGCTCGAAGCTGGCGATGCCCTCGGCCTCGGCGGTCTTCTTGGCGACGCGGACCTGGAAGGTCTCCTGCGCGGTCATGCGGCCACCACCGGCTGCGGGGCTGCGGGCGCGCGCTCGGCGGCGATCACGCGGTCCAGCACCTTGCGCGACTGCACGCCGCCGGCATCGATGTTGAGCATCAAGAGCTTGCGATCGGGGTAGCGCAGCAGGTTGTGCTGCTGCTTTTCCAGCATCTCCTGGTCCTCGGCGAAGATGCCGCCCTGGCCTTCGCGGATCTTGGCGGTGAGCTCCGCGTCCTGCGGCTTGAAGTTGCGGGCCATGCCCCAGAAGTAGTGGATGGAGGTGTCGGTCTCGGGCGTGATGAAGTCCACCACGATGCTCGATGCCTTCTTGTCCGCAGGCGCGTCGTAGCCGCCGTGGCCGGCCAGCGCCACGCCCACCTCGATGAGCACATGGCTCGGTGGCGAGAAGTGGCAGATCTGCCAGCGGTCCACCGGCTGGTCGTCGGGCAGGCCGTTCATGCGCAGCGCCATCTGCCAGAACGGCGGCGCCTGGATGCCTTCCATGAAGCGGCTGGTGATGACCTCGTCGCCCTCCACCCGGGTCTTGCAGGGCACCTCGTCGATCTCTTTCTGGCCGATGCTGGTGGCGTGCACATACGTCTCGTGCGTGAGGTCCATCAGGTTGTCGATCATCAGGCGGTAGTCGCAGGCGATGTGGTAAAGCCCGCCGCCGTAGGCCCACTCGTCGCTCTCGGCCCAGGGCAGAGAGTGGATCTTGGCGGGGTCGGCCAAGGCGGCATCGCCCGTCCACACCCAGATGAAGCCGTAGCGCTCTTCCACCGGAAAGCTGCGCGTGCGCGGAAAGCCCTGCACGCGTTGGCCGGGCATGGACACCGCCTTGCCGTCGCACCCCACGCGCAGGCCGTGGTAGCCGCACATCAGCTCGCCGTCGCACACCTTGCCCAGCGAAAGCGGTGCGCCCCGGTGCGGGCAGAAGTCCTCCAGCGCAGCCACCTTGTCAGGGGCGGGGCGGTAGAACACGATCTTCTCGCCGCAGACCATGCGGCCCAGGGGTTTGTCGGCGATCTCGTCGGGGGTGCAGGCAACGTACCAGGCGTTTTTGGGATACATAGTGTTGTCTCGTGGGTGTCGATGGCTTGTTCGTGGGGCCAGTGCGCGCCCGGAAAGCCGCGCACTGGGATACAGCGGATTGTGCGAAAGGAGCGTGGCGCTGTATACATAAAAATACTGAAAACCAGCTATCGCACGCCGGCATAGCTTGTAAGTCGTTGTTTTAAATCGGATTGCACCTGTGGCGCCTGGATTTGATGCGGGTTTGTGTATACATTCAGGGCTCGTTGCGGCCCAGCCAGGCTGCCGTCCTCCCTCCGTCCACCCCGTCCCGCCAGCCATGCACCTGACCGACGATCCGCAGATCGCAACCCTTTCAGCGCCCGCTGGCGACGCCGCCACCTCGCAGGCCGTCAAGGCGCAGCTGCGCCTGCGCGAGATGATCCTGGCGGGCGAGCTGCCCGGGGGCGCGCGCATTGCCGAGCTGACGCTGGTGGAAAAGCTGGGCGTCTCACGCACCCCCATCCGCGCCGCGCTGATGCGGCTGGAGCAGGAGGGGCTGCTGCACCGCCTGCCCGGCGGCGGCTACGCGGTGCGCACGTTTTCAGAGACCGACGTGGCCGACGCCATCGAGCTGCGCGGCACCATGGAAGGGCTGGCCGCGCGCCTGGCGGCCGAGCGCGGCGTGGAGGCCGCGCTGCTGGCCGAAGCCCACGCCTGCCTGGATGCCATCGACGCGGCCCTCGCGCCCCGCACGCTGGACGACGAGGGCTTCTCGCGCTACGTGGAGCTGAACGCGCGCTTTCACCTGCTGCTCAGCCGCATGGTCGGCAGCGACGTGATCGCGCGCGAGCTGGACCGGGTGAAGGGCCTGCCGTTCGCATCGCCATCGGCCTTCGTCGTGGTGCAGACCCATTCCCATGAAGCGCGCGACATGCTCATCGTGGCGCAAGACCAGCACCGCCAGGCCCTCGACGCCATCGAGCGCCGCGAGGGCGCCCGGGCCGAAGCCATCCTGCGCGAGCATTCCCGCATCACGCGGCGCAACCTGCTGGCTGCGGTGCAGGCGGCCCAGGTGCAGGGCTTGCCGGGTGTCGGGCTCATTCGTGAACGCGGGTGATCTGCATCCAAAAAAAGCTTCCGAGCGGGTCGCTGTCGGCGGATGCCGGGCGGCGGAGGAAGAGGGCGTGGCTTCCGCCAGGTAGCCGCGGAACTGGCTGTGCCAGGCCGCTGGCTGCGTCCCCCTCCCGCGCGCAGCGCGAGAGAGGGGGAAGGCGCCGCAGGCGACTCAGGGGGTGATATCCCGTTCTGAGATATCTAAAAGTGGGAAAGCCCGCTTGTCGAAGTCTCCAGCGCGATTCACACTGCGGCCAGCATTGTTCTGTATACAACGACATCCCCAGGAGACATCGATGCCCACCAAACGCCACCTTCTTCGTGCCTCCGCGGCTGCGGCCCTGGTGCTGACCAGCGGCCTGGCCGCACTGCCCGCCGCCGCGCAAGACAGCAACGTCTTCAAGATCGGCCTCATCCTGCCCATGACGGGCCAGCAGGCCACCACCGGCCGCCAGATCGAAGCGGCCGCCAAGCTCTACATGGCGCAGAACGGCGACACCGTGGCGGGCAAGAAGGTGCAGCTCATCATCAAGGACGACACCAGCCTGCCCGACGTGACGCGCCGCCTGGCGCAGGAACTGGTGGTGAACGAGAAGGTCAACGTGCTCGCCGGCATGGGCATCACGCCGTCGGCCATGGCGACTGCGCCGCTGGCCACGCAGTCCAAGACCCCGCTGGTGGTGATGGCCGCGGCCACGTCCAGCATCACCGAGGCATCGCCCTATGTGGTGCGCAGCAGCTTCACGCTGCCCCAGGTGTCGGTGGCCCTGGCCGACTGGGCGCCCAAGAATGGCATCAAGAAGGTCGTGACCCTGGTCAGCGACTACGGCCCCGGCATCGACGCCGAAAAGTATTTCAACCAGCGCCTGACCTTCAACGGCGGCCAGGTGACCGAGGCCCTGCGCGTGCCGTTGCGCAACCCCGATTTCGCCCCGTTCTTGCAGAAGGTGCGCGACGGCAAGCCCGACGCGCTGTTCGTCTTCGTTCCCTCGGGCGCGGGCGCGGCGGTGATGAAGCAGTTCCTGGAGCGCGGCCTGGACAAGGCCGGCATCAAGCTCATCGCCACCGGTGACGTGACCGATGACGATCAGCTCAACGACATGGGCGACGGCGCCCTGGGCGTGGTCACCTCGCACCACTACTCGGCCGCGCACCCCTCGCCGCTGAACAAGAAGTTCGTCGACGCGTTCGAGAAAGCCAACAAGGGCCTGCGCCCGAACTTCATGGCCGTGGGCGGCTACGACGGCATGCGCGTGATCTATGAAGCGCTGCGCACCACCAAGGGCGCAGGCGGCGGCGATGCGCTGCTGGCCGCGATGAAGGGCCAGGTGTTCGAAAGCCCGCGCGGCCCCGTGTTCATCGACGCGCAAACGCGCGACATCGTGCAGAACGTGTACCTGCGCAAGGTGGAGCGCGTGAACGGGCAGCTGTACAACGTGGAGTTCGATGTGATCAAGGATGTGAAGGACCCCGGCAAGACGAAGTAGCCCCCCTGAGCCGCTGCGCGGCTTCCCCCGGAGGGGGACGCCACCGGTGGCCTGGCGAAGCCAGTTCCACGGTGGCACTGGTCTTGGGGCGCGCCGGTTGTTGCGGGCGGGGGTGCTCTCCATCCATTGTCGGACGCGCTAGTTTTTGGGTTGGTAGCCTCCCTTCCTCCACCCGTTCGGGCTGAGCCTGTCGAAGCCGGGGCGTCACCGTTCAGGCTGAGGCAGTGGAAGCCAGGGCACTACCGTTCGGGCTGAGCTTGCCTGTCCTGAGCTTGTCGAAGGGTCGAAGCCAAGGCGCCACGCACGAACCCATGACCCTTGTTCGTCTTCATTGAAGTGATTTCATGCTGACCATTCTTTTCGACGGCGTTGCCTACGGCATGCTGCTGTTCATCCTGGCAGTGGGCCTGGCCGTGACCATGGGGTTGATGAACTTCATCAACCTGGCGCACGGGGCCTTTGCCATGGCGGGGGGGTACATCACGGTGCTGCTGATGCAGCGGCTGGGTGTGCCGTTTCTCGTGTGTCTGCCCATCGCGTTCGTGGGCGCGGCCTTGCTGGGGGCGGTGCTGGAGCGCACGCTGTACCGGCCGCTGTACAACAAGGCGCACCTGGACCAGGTGCTGTTCTCCATCGGGCTGGTCTTCATGGCTGTGGCCAGCGTGGACTACTTCGTGGGCTCCACGCAGCAGATCATGCAGCTGCCCGAATGGCTCAAGGGCCGCACCGAGATCGGCAGCGGCGCCTTCATGCTGGGCATGGGGCACTACCGGCTGTTCATCATCGCGGTGTGCGCGGCGCTCACGGTGGGGCTGCAGTACGTGCTGACCAAGACGCGCTTCGGCAGCCGCCTGCGCGCGTCGGTGGACGACCAGCGCGTGGCCGCGGGCATGGGCATCAACGTGAACATCGTGTTCCTGTCCACCTTTGCGTTCGGCTCGGGCCTGGCGGGGCTGGGCGGTGCGCTGGGGGCCGAGGTGCTGGGCCTGGACCCGAGCTTTCCGCTCAAGTTCATGATCTATTTCCTGATCGTCGTGGCGGTGGGCGGCACCTCGTCCATCACCGGACCGCTGCTGGCCGCGCTGCTGCTGGGCATTGCCGACGTGGCGGGCAAGTACTACATCCCCAAGCTGGGCGCCTTCATCGTGTACAGCCTCATGATCGTGATCCTCATCTGGCGCCCGCAAGGCCTCTTCGTTCGTAAAGGAGGGAAATGAGATGAACGCTCAGACCTCCATCCTCTTGAAGGCCCGGCGCTTTCGCTGGTGGGAACCCATCTTCTGGATCCTGGCCTTCGTCGCGCCGCTTGCCCTGCCCAGCCACGCGCTCATCATCAACGAGATCGCCATCGTGGCGCTGTTCGCGATCTCGCTGGACCTGATCCTGGGCTACACCGGCATCGTGTCGCTGGGCCACGCGGCCTTCTTCGGCATGGGCGGCTACGCGGCGGCGCTGTTCGCCAAGCATGTGATGCCCGACCCGCTGGTGGGCCTGGCCGTGGGCATCGCAGCCGCCACGGTGCTGGGGGCTGTGGCGTCGCTCACCATCATGCGCGGCACCGACCTCACGCGGCTCATGGTCACGCTGGGCGTGGGCCTGATCATGCTGGAGCTGGCCAACAAGCTCGACTGGCTGACGGGCGGCGCCGACGGCCTGCAGGGCGTGGTGATGGGCCCGGTGCTGGGCCAGTTCGAGTTCGACCTGTATGGCCGCACGGCGGCGTGGTATTCGCTCACGGTGCTGCTGGTGTTCTTCCTCATAGCGCGGCGCATCGTGCAGTCGCCGTTCGGCGCCACGCTCAAGGCCATCCGCGACAACCGGCTGCGCGCCATGGCCATCGGCATCCCCGTCACGGCCAAGCTGGCGCAGGTGTACACGCTGGCGGCCGCGCTGGCAGGCGCTGCGGGCGCGCTGCTCACGCAGACCACGGGCTTTGCATCGCTCGACCTGTTCGAGTTCCACCGCTCGGCGGACGTGATGCTGATCCTGGTGATCGGCGGCGTGGGCTGGCTCTACGGCGGCATCCTGGGCGCCGTGGGCTTCAAGCTGCTGCAGGACGTGATCTCGTCTGTCACGCCGCAGTACTGGACGTTCTGGATCGGCCTGTTCCTGGTGGTGCTGGTGCTGGTCGGGCGCTACCGCCTGTTCCGCCCCTGGACCTGGTTCGGGGCCGGGCGCAAGCCCGGTGCCAGCTCCAGCGCGGGAGGCCATTGATATGAACACGACAACCTCCACCACCGTGCTGTCGGCGCAGGGCCTGGTCAAGCGCTTCGGCGGCATCACCGCCACCAACAACGTCACGCTGGACTTGAAAAAGGGCGCACGCCACGCGCTCATCGGCCCCAATGGCGCAGGCAAGACCACGCTGATCAACCTGCTGACCGGCGTGCTGGAGCCCACCGAAGGCGCCATCGTGCTCGAAGGCCAGGACATCTCGCGCCTGGCGCCGCACCAGCGTGTGGCGCGCGGCATGGTGCGCACGTTCCAGATCAACCAGCTGTTCGACAGCCTCACGCCGCTGGAGACCCTGGCGCTCACCGTGTCGCAGCACCAGGGCCTGGGCGGCAAGTGGTGGCAGCCGCTGGGTGCGCGCCGCGCCGTCACCGAGCGCTGCGAGCAGCTGCTCGAGCAGTTCCACCTGACCTCGGTGATGGCCGAGGAAACGCGGGTGCTGGCCTACGGCAAGCGCCGCCTGTTGGAGATCGCCATTGCCCTGGCCTGCGAGCCGCGCGTGCTGCTGCTCGACGAGCCCGTGGCCGGCGTGCCCGCGGGCGAGCGCGAAGAACTTTTGCAAACCGTGGCGGCACTGCCCGCCGATGTCTCGGTGCTGTTGATCGAACACGATATGGACCTGGTTTTCAGCTTTGCCAACCGCATGACGGTGCTGGTCAACGGCACGGTGCTGACCGAGGGCGACCCGGACACGATTGCCAACGACCCGCAGGTGAAGGCGGTGTATCTCGGCCATGGGGAGGACGCCCATGTCTAAGACCGAGCTGCTTCGCATCGAGGGTTTGAGCGCGGGCTACGGCGAAGCCGTGGTGCTGCAAGGCATCTCCCTGTCGCTGGCCGAAGGCGACACCCTGGCCCTGCTGGGCCGCAACGGCACCGGCAAGACCACGCTCATCAACACGCTCGCAGGCGCCACGCGCCAGCACGGCGGCACGGTGATGCTGGGCGGCGCGGCGCTGCACAAGCTGCCCTCGCACGAGCGCGCCGCCGCGGGCATCGGCTGGGTGCCGCAGGAGCGCAACATCTTCAAGTCGCTCACCGTGCACGAGAACCTTACGGCCGTGGCGCGCCCCGGCCGCAAGGGCTCCACCGCGCGCCCATGGACGCCCGAGCGGGTGTACGAGATGTTCCCGCGGCTGGCAGAACGCAAGACCAACCTGGGCACGCAGCTGTCGGGCGGCGAGCAGCAGATGCTGGCCGTGGGCCGCGCGCTGGTGCTCAACCCGCGCCTCTTGCTGCTGGACGAGCCGCTCGAAGGCCTGGCGCCCATCATCGTGGAAGAGCTGCTGCGCGCCATCCGCCGCATCACGCGCGAAGAAGGCCTGTCGGCCATCATCGTGGAGCAGCACCCGCAGGCCATCCTGGCCATCTCTGACCAGGCCGCCGTGCTGGACCGGGGCACGGTGGTGCATGCGGGCACAGCGGCAGAGCTGAGCGCGCAGCCCGCGCTGCTGGACCGCCTGCTGGGCGTGTCGCGCTGACAGGGGCCAAGGCATGCGCATGAACCTCACCATCCACCGCAGAACCTTCCTGGCCCTGGCCGCAGCGTGGGGCGCGGCCGCCGCCCACGCGCAGCCCGCGTTCCCCTCGCGCCCGATCCGCATCGTGGTGCCCAATGCGGCGGGCGGCGCGGCCGACATCACCGCGCGCACGGTGGGCCAGAAGATCGCGGGCCCGCTGGGGCAGAGCGTGGTGATCGAGAACAAGCCCAGCGCGGGCGGCGTGGTGGCCGGCGAGCAGGTCGCGCGCGCCGAGCCCGACGGGCACACGCTGCTGCTCATCAGCAGCGGCACGGCGGTGAGTGCCGCGCTGTTCCACACGCTGCCGTTCGACACGCTGAAGGACTTCGTTCCGGTGTCGCTGCTGGCCACGTTCGACCTGGCCATCGTCGTGCGTGAAGGCGGGCGCTTCGGCACCCTGGCAGAGCTGCTGGCCTATGGCCGCGCGAACCCGGGCAAGCTCAACATCGGCACGCCGCAGATCGGCACCACGCAGAACCTGGCGGCCGAACTCTTCAAGGTGACCGCCGGCATCGACGCCCAGGTGGTGCCCTTCAACGGCACGCCGCCGGTCATCACCGCACTGCGCGGCGGCGAGATCGATGCCATGGTGGACATCCTCGGCGGGCTGATGCCGCAGATCGGCTCCAGGGCCCTGCGCCCGCTGGCGGTGCTGGGCGCCCAGCGCGCGCCGCAGCTGCCCGACGTGCCCACGGTGCGCGACAGCGGCGGGCCGCTGGCCGGCTTCAACGTCACGTCCTGGAACGGCCTGGCCGTGCCCGCACGCACCCCGCCCGCCGTGGTGGAGCGCCTGTCGCGCGAGGTGCAATCGGCCCTGGCCCAGCCCGACGTGAAAAAGCGCCTGCTGGAGCTGAACCTGCAGGCCCAGGGCAGCACGCCCGCGCAGGCCGCCGAACACCTGGCGGCCGATGTGCGGCGCTGGGGCGATGTGATCACGCGGGCCAAGATCGCGCGGCAGTAGGCGGGGTTCGCGTTCAATCAGCCGGCCCGATACCGGTCGGGCTGACTGCCCCCGTACCGCACCCCTTGCCGTTCGGGCTGAGCTTGTCGAAGCCTGGTGCCGCGCTTCGACAGGCTCAGCGTGAACGGTAGAAGGTGAACCGTTTTTCTACTTCCATAAGCAGCGTGATACCCGGCAACGCTCAAGGGTGCTCGAACACCAGCGGCACCGTGCGCTGGATCAGCTCCAGCGCCGCTTTCTGCACCTGCGTGGCCGGCCGCTGCAGGCTGGTGGCCAGCGACAGCGCGATGCGCAGCGGCGGCTTGCCCGGCGTGCCGATGACCTGGGCCGTGTAGGCCGAAGGCCGGGGCGAGTTGAGCAGCGCGTTGCGCGAGAGGATGGCGCAGCCCGCGCCGTCGGCCACCAGGTCCAGGATGGCGGAGACGCCGTCGATCTCCAGCGCCACCTCGGGGCGGCAGCCGATGTTGGCCATCTCCGATTCCACATGCATGCGGATCGCGTTGGGCCGCGACGGGATGATCAGCGGCAGCCGCGCCACCTCGGCCAGCGGGATGGGGCCGGGCGGCGGGTCTTCGGCCAGGCCGGGCGGGCGCACGCGCACCAGCACCAGGTCTTCGTCGATGAGGTGCGACACATCGATGTCGCGCGAGGGCTGGGCGTTGTAGAGCACCACGATGTCCAGGCGCCCGCTGACCAGGCCTTCCAGAATCGCGCCCGACAGCCCCTCGCTGATGGACAGGCGCGCCTCGGGCAGCTCCTGGCGGAAGGCGCGGGTCAGCGGCACCGTCATCACCCGCGCCACGCTGTTGGGCAGGCCGATGGCCACGCGGCCCGACAGCCCGCCGCGCATGCGGTCCATGTCCTCCCGCGCCCGCGCCATCTGGTGCAGGATGCCGCGCCCGTGCTCCACCAGCAGCTTGCCCGCTTCGGTGGGCGTGGCGCCCCGGCCATTGCGCACCAGCAGGTTCTGGCGCAGCTCCACCTCCAGCAGGCGGATCTGGCGGCTCAGCGCCGACTGCGCCACGTCCAGCGCCGCGGCCGCGCGGGTGAAGCTGCCGAGCTCGGCCACGCGCACAAAGTATTCCAGCTGCTTGAGGTCCATCGGAGAGGCGCGAAGCGGGGGCTCGGCAAAAAGTGTTTCCTATCGGTAAATGATATACCTGCTAGACGGTGCAGCTACTTTTTGTATAGCTCGGCTTCGCCCAGAATCCGGCCTAGACAGCGCTCCAAGGCTCCGTGCGGGCTGGGCGCTCTGGCCCTTTTGTCTGCTTTTCACCTTCACGCCACCATGCCCCAACACCTTCGCGGAATCTCGTCCATGGCCACCCGCCAGGTGCTGGCCGAGCTGACTGCGGGCTTCGAGCAGGCCACGGGCCACCGCGCCAGCATCGAGGCCGTGGGCGGTGTGGACGCCGCCCAGCGCGTGATGGCCGGCGAGGCCTTCGATGTGGTGGTGCTCGCGGCCGATGCCATCGCCAAGCTGCTGGCCGCGGGCTGCATCGTGCCCGGCAGCGTGGTGGACCTGGTGCATTCGGGCGTGGCGGTGGCCGTGCCCGCCGGTGCGCCGCAGCCGGACATCGGCTCCGAAGACGCCGTGCGCCAGGCCGTGCTGGCCGCGCGCAGCATCAGCTACTCCACCGGCCCGAGCGGCGTGGCGCTGGCAAAGCTGTTCGAACGCTGGGGCATCGCCGGCGAGATCGCCGGCCGCATGGTGCAGGCCCCGCCCGGCGTGCCCGTGGGCTCGCTGGTGGCCAAGGGCGAGGTGGCGCTGGGTTTTCAGCAATTGAGCGAGCTGCTGCACGTGCAGGGCATCGCCATCGTCGGGCCGCTGCCGCCCGCCATCCAGATCACGACCACGTTCTCCGCCGGCATCGGCGCGTTGTCGCAGCAGGCCGATGCCGCCCGCGAACTGCTGGTCTACATGGCGTCGCCGCAAGCAGCGGGTGCCAAGCGCAAGCAGGGCATGGACCCCGCGTGACCGGCCTGCGCCACAGCACAAGCACTTCGACAAGAACATCTTTCAGGAGCACCACCCCATGAGCCTCATCATCGACTGCCACGGCCACTACACCACGGCCCCCAAGGCGCTGGAGAACTGGCGCAACGCGCAGATCGCCGGCATCAAGGACCCCGCCCAGATGCCCAAGGTGGCAGACCTGACCATCAGCGACGACGAACTGCGCGAGTCCATCGAGACCAACCAGCTCAAGCTGATGAAGGAGCGCGGCAGCGACATCACGCTGTTCAGCCCGCGCGCGAGCTTCATGGCCCACCACATCGGCGACTTCGAGGTGTCCAGCACCTGGGCCGCCATCTGCAACGAGCTGTGCTATCGGGTCTCCACGCTGTTCCCCGACCACTTCGTGCCCGTGGCCATGCTGCCGCAAAGCCCCGGCGTGGACCCCGCCACCTGCATCCCCGAGCTGGAAAAGTGCGTGCACGAATACGGCGCCGTGGGCATCAACCTGAACCCCGACCCCTCGGGCGGCCACTGGACCAGCCCGCCGCTGACCGACAAGCACTGGTATCCCATCTACGAAAAGATGGTGGAGTACGACCTGCCGGCCATGATCCATGTGAGCACCAGCTGCAACGCGTGCTTTCACACCACGGGCGCGCACTACCTGAACGCCGACACCACTGCCTTCATGCAGCTGATCCAGGGCGATCTGTTCAAGGACTTCCCCACGCTCAGGTTCTTGATCCCGCACGGCGGCGGCGCAGTGCCTTACCACTGGGGCCGGTTCCGCGGCCTGGCGCAGGAGATGAAGAAGCCGCTGCTGGACGACCACCTGATGAACAACGTGTTCTTCGACACCTGCGTCTACCACCAGCCCGGCATCGATTTGCTGAACACGGTGATCCCGGTGAAGAACGTGCTGTTCGCCAGCGAGATGATCGGCGCGGTGCGCGGCATCGACCCCACCACCGGCAACTACTACGACGACACCAAGCGCTACATCGAGGCCAGCAAGATCCTGAGCGCTGACGACAAGCACCAGGTCTACGAAGCCAATGTGCGCCGCGTGTTCCCGCGCCTGGATGCGCGCCTGAAGGCCAAGGGGCTGTGACCTTGCTGCCGGCCTAGATCACCCCCAACCCCGGCCGTTCACGCTGAGCCTGTCGAAGCGCGGCACCAGGCTTCGACAAGCTCAGCCCGAACGGATGGGAACGGATCGAACGCGATGCAATGCGATGCGATGCGGCGCGATCAAAGTCCCGACACCACCCACACCAACGGAGAGAGACAAACATGTACGAACTAGGCGTTGTCTACCGCAACATCACCCGCGCCGACCGCGCGGCCGCCGACGGCCTGGCCGCTTTGGGCTCGGCCACCGTGCACGAGGCCATGGGCCGCGTCGGCCTGCTCAAGCCCTACATGCGCCCCATCTACGGCGGCCAGCAGATCAGCGGCACCGCCGTGACCGTGCTGCTGCAGCCGGGCGACAACTGGATGCTGCACGTGGCGGCCGAGCAGATCCAGCCCGGCGACGTGGTGGTGGCGGGGGTCACGTCCGAGTGCACCGACGGCTACTTCGGCGACCTGCTCGCCACCTCCTTCCAGTCGCGCGGTGCGCGTGCGCTCATCATCGACGCCGGCGTGCGCGACGTGAAGACGCTGCAGGAGATGAACTTCCCCGTGTGGAGCCGCGCCATCAG
Source organism: Acidovorax sp. NPDC077693 (assembly GCF_044542805.1). Classification (NCBI taxonomy): domain Bacteria; kingdom Pseudomonadati; phylum Pseudomonadota; class Betaproteobacteria; order Burkholderiales; family Comamonadaceae; genus Acidovorax; species Acidovorax sp. NPDC077693. Next base: position 111,036 of record NZ_JBITVD010000014.1, read on the forward strand.
CAGCAAGGGCACGATCAAGGCCACGCTGGGCTCGGTGAACATCCCCGTGGTGTGCGCCGGTGCGCTCGTCAAGCCGGGCGACGTGATCGTGGCCGATGACGACGGCGTGGTCTGCGTGCCCGCCGCCCGTGCAGCCGAGACCCTGGCCGCCGCGCAAAAGCGCGAGAGCTTCGAAGGCGAGAAACGCGCCAAGCTGGCCTCGGGCGTGCTGGGCCTGGACATGTACAACATGCGCCCCGGCCTGGAGAAGGCGGGCCTCAGGTACATCGACTAGATCAGGCAGCCTTGAATATTTCAGGCCTCTACCGCTTGACTGGCAAGCGGTAGCAGCTATCGAATTTATAGCGTTTGTTTTTTTGCATTCCATGACCTCTCGCACCTTCTCCCCCCTGCGCCGCAGCGTTGGCCTGGCGTCCGTTGTCTCGCTCGGCCTGGCCGCCACCCTGGGCCTCGCGTCCCACGGCGCACACGCCCAGGCCTTCCCCACCAAGCCGGTGCGCATCATCACGCCCTTCCCGGTGGGTGGCGGCCCTGATGGCGTGGCCCGCCTGGTAGCCGACAAGTTGTCCAAGAGCTGGGGCCAGCCCGTGGTGGTCGAGAACCGGCCCGGCGGCAACGGCTTCATCGCCATCGACGCCTTCAAGCGCGGCGCCAAGGACGGGCATGACCTGATCGTGCTGGACAACGTGCACCTGGCCGCCTACCCCAGCCTGTTCAAGAAGCTGCCCTACGACGTGGCCAAGGACTTCGACACGCTGCTGCCGCTGTTCAAGACCCACTTCTTCTTCACCGTGGGCACGGGCAGCAAGTACAAGACCGTGGGCGACATCGTGGCCGACGCCAAGGCCCGCCCGGGCAAGCTCAACTACGGCTCGTGGTCCGTGGGCAACCCGGTGCACCTGGGCTCGGAGCTGTTCGAGTCCGCCACCGGCACGCAGATGGAGCACGTGATCTTCAAGGAGACCACGCAGCTGTACACCTCGGTCGCCACCGGCGACATCGACTTCGCGTTGGGCAGCGCCGCCACCGCCGGCCCGCTGTACCGCGCGGGCAAGCTGCGCCTGCTGGCCTTTGCCGGCCCCCAGCGCTCGGCCGAGTTCCCCGACGTGCCCACCGTGGGCGAAGCGGGTGGCCCCAAGGACTTTGCTGTGACCGGCTGGAACGCCATCGCCGTGCCGCCCGGCCTGCCTGCGGCCGTCACCGACAAGATCAAGCGCGACATCGAGCAGGCCCTGACCGGCCCCGATGTGGCCGAGAAGTTCAAGACCTTCGGCTACGAGCAGTTCCCCACCACGCGCCCCCAGTTCGCGCAGTTCGTGAAGGACGAGAGCCAGCGTTTTGGCGACGTGATCAAGAAGGCCAACGTTTCGCTGGACTGATGCCTCCCCCCCGAAGCGCCTGCGGCGCCTCCCCCTCCAGGGGGCGCACCCGGCGGCCCGGCGAAGCCGGTTCCGCGGGTGCACTGGCCCAGTCTGGCGTCTTTTAACCATGAAGGTTCAAACATCATGAGCAAACCCACTTCCGGCCCTTTCGAGAAGACCGCTGGCTGGCTCGACTGGTACACCGGCCCGACCCGGCCCCGGTTCCAGCTGCCCCCAGGCGCGGTGGATGCGCACTGCCACGTGTTCGGCCCCGGCGCCGAATTTCCTTACGCACCCGAGCGCAAGTACACGCCGTGCGATGCCTCCAAGGCGCAGCTGTTCGCGCTGCGCGACCACCTGGGCTTCGACAAGAACGTGGTGGTGCAGGCCACCTGCCACGGCGCGGACAACCGCGCCATGGTCGATGCGCTCCAGGCCAGCGGCGGCAAGGCCAAGGGCGTGGCTACGGTCAAGCGCAGCATCTCGGACGCCGAGCTGCAGGCGCTGCACGACGCCGGCGTGCGGGGCGTGCGCTTCAACTTCGTCAAGCGCCTGGTGGACTTCACGCCCAAGGACGAGCTGATGGAGATCGCCGGCCGCATCCACAAGCTCGGCTGGCACGTGGTGATCTACTTCGAGGCGGTGGACCTGCCCGAGCTGTGGGACTTCTTCACCCAGCTGCCCACCACGGTGGTGGTGGACCACATGGGCCGCCCGGATGTGAGCAAGCCGGTGGATGGCCCCGAGTTCGCGCTGTTCCTGAAATTCATGCGTGAGCACCCCAACGTGTGGAGCAAGGTGAGCTGCCCCGAGCGCCTGTCGGTGGCCGGCCCCAAGGCACTGAACGGCGAGCAGGCCGCGTACCAGGACGTGGTGCCGTTTGCGCGCAAGGTGGTCGAAGAGTTCCCCGACCGCGTGCTCTGGGGCACCGACTGGCCGCACCCCAACCTCAAGGACCACATGCCCGACGACGGCCTGCTGGTGGACTTCATCCCGCACATCGCGCCCACGGCCGAGCTGCAGAGGAAGCTGCTGGTGGACAATCCCACGCGCCTGTACTGGCCCGAGTTGGCCCGGGGCTGAAGGAGCACACCATGGCATTGCACAAACCCTACAAGGACGTGCCCGGCACGACCATCTTCGACGCCGAGCAGTCGCGCCTGGGCTACCACCTGAACCAGTTCTGCATGTCGCTCATGAAGGCCGAGAACCGCGCGCGGTTCCTGGCCAACGAGCGCGGCTACCTGGACGAGTGGCCCATGACGGAAGACCAGAAGCTGGCCGTGCTCGCCCGCGACCTCAACCGCTGCATCGCGCTGGGCGGCAACATCTACTTCCTGGCCAAGATCGGCGCGACCGACGGACGGTCCTTCCAGCAGATGGCCGGCTCCATGACCGGCATGACGGAAGACGAATACCGCAACATGATGATCGGCGGCGGCCGCTCGGCCGAGGGCAACCGCTACGTCGGCGAAGACGGCGACGCGCAGGCCCACCGACAACCCCAAGGAGCCGCCGGCAAGAAGCCGGCCGGACACTGACATGGCCAAGATCACCGCATCCGTCTACACCTCGCACGTGCCCGCCATCGGCGCGGCGCTCGACCTGGGCAAGCAGGGCGAGCCCTACTGGCAGCCGCTGTTCAAGGGCTACGACTTCTCCAAGGCATGGGAGAAGGCCAACAAGCCCGACGTCGTGTTCCTGGTCTTCAACGACCACGCCACCGCGTTCAGCCTGGACATGATCCCCACGTTCGCCATCGGCACGGCCGCGTCCTACCAGCCCGCCGACGAGGGCTGGGGCCCGCGCCCCGTGCCCACGGTGTACGGGCACCCCGAGCTGGCCGCGCACATCGCGCAGTCGGTCATCCAGGACGACTTCGACCTCACCATCGTCAACCGCATGGATGTGGACCACGGCCTCACCGTGCCGCTGTCGCTGATGTTCGGCCAGCCCGAGCAGTGGCCCTGCAAGGTCATCCCGTTCGCGGTCAACGTGGTGCAGTACCCCGTGCCGTCGGGCAACCGGTGTTTCCAGATCGGCAAGGCCATCCGCAAGGCGATCGAGTCGTTCGATGAAGACCTCAACGTGCAGATCTGGGGCACGGGCGGCATGAGCCACCAGCTGCAGGGCCCGCGCGCCGGCCTCATCAACAAGGACTGGGACAACCGGTTCCTGGACCGCCTGATCGCCGAGCCCGCCGAACTGGCCCAGGTGCCGCACATCGAATACGTGCGCGAAGCCGGCAGCGAGGGCATCGAACTCGTGATGTGGCTCATCGCCCGCGGCGCCATGAGCGACGTGGCCGGTACCGGCCCAGCGCCCAAGGTGGCGCACCGCTTCTTCCACGTGCCCGCCAGCAATACGGCAGTGGGGCACCTGATCCTCGAGAACCAATAAATTCAAGGAACCCGACATGACCATCAAAGTCGCACTCGCAGGCGCTGGCGCCTTCGGCATCAAGCATCTGGACGGCATTAAAAACATCGACGGCGTCGAAGTCATCTCCCTCATCAGCCGCGACCTGGCCAAGACCCAGGAAGTGGCCGGCAAGTACGGCATCCAGCACGTCAGCACCGACCTGAACGATGCCCTGGCCATCCAGGAAGTGGATGCCGTCATCCTGTGCACCCCCACGCAGATGCACGCCGAGCAGAGCATCGCCTGCCTGAAGGCCGGCAAGCACGTGCAGGTGGAGATCCCGCTGGCAGATAGCCTCAAGGGCGCGCAGGAAGTCGTCGCCACGCAAAAGGACAAAGGCCTGGTGGCCATGTGCGGCCACACGCGCCGTTTCAACCCCAGCCACCAGTACGTGCACCAGAAAGTCCAGTCGGGCGAATTCAACATCCAGCAGATGGATGTGCAGACCTACTTCTTTCGCCGCACCAACACCAATGCGCTGGGCCAGGCCCGCAGCTGGACGGACCACCTGCTGTGGCACCACGCAGCGCACACGGTGGATTTGTTCGCCTACCAGGCGGGCAGTCCCATCGTCAAAGCCAACGCCATCCAGGGCCCCATCCACCCGGTGCTGGGCATTGCGATGGACATGAGCATCCAGCTCAAGGCAGAGAACGGCGCCATCTGCACGCTGTCGCTCTCGTTCAACAACGACGGCCCGCTGGGCACGTACTTCCGCTACATCGGCGACACCGCCACCTACCTGGCGCGCTACGACGACCTGTACAACGGCAAGGACGAGAAGATCGACGTGAGCCATGTCGACGTGTCGATGAACGGCATCGAGCTGCAGGACCGCGAGTTCTTCGCCGCCATCCGCGAAGGCCGCGAACCCAACTCCAGCGTGGGCCGCGTGCTGGCGTGCTATGAGGTGCTGCACGGGTTGGAGCAGCAGCTCAACGGCTAGAGCCGCCCGGTTCTCGCCATGGGGCCCATCGCCCACCCCGCCGAATAGAATGATTCGGTCAGCGGGGTGGGCTTTTTTATGGGCACTGCGGAGGCGGCTTTTGGAACATGGCGTGAACATTCGTGGACAACAACGTCCCGGCAAGCTTGGTAGACCACCGGCGCAAGCCGAGATTCGCGAAAGCAGGGTGGGACTGGGCTATGGCATCTAAACGCAGTCTCAGCAAGCGCGAACCACCGCCCAGCAGCTTTTCGGCTCTGGTGGCCGACATCCGTCATGTGCACGCACAGTGCGCCGCGCAGGCGACACGTGCCGTCAACATCAGCCTGACGTTTCGCAACTGGCTGATCGGTGCGCACATCCATCACTACGAACTACAGGGCGCGGACCGCGCCACTTACGGCGACAAGCTGCTTCACAACCTGGCCGAGCAACTCACACAAGGCAAGGTCAGCAACTGCGACCGCGCCAGCTCTACCGCTATTTGCGCTTCTATCGCCTTTATCCAGGCATTGTGGGGGCGCTGTCCCCACAATTCGCCGAGTTGCAGCCACCTACAGCCAACGCGCAAGTAAAAGTGGGGACAGCGTCCCCACTTTTGGGGACGGAAGCGGGCGCTGGCGACCCATTGCAACTGCTCACCCGCCTGTCGTACAGCCACATCGCGGAGCTGGTAGGCCTGGAAGACCCGGCGCAACGCAGCTTCTACGAAACCGAGGCATTGCGCGGCAACTGGTCGGTGCGCGAACTCAAGCGCCAGATCAGCACGCTGTACTACCAGCGCAGCGGCCTCTCCACCGACAAGACGACCCTGTCACAGCGGGCCCACGCCAAAGCCGAGCGGGCCGATCCTCAGCAAATCATCCGCGATCCCTACGTCTTTGAATTTCTGGGCCTGAAGCCTCAGGAGACCGTGACCGAAGGCCAGCTTGAGGATGCGCTGCTCGACAAGCTGCAAGCTTTTTTGCTGGAACTGGGTCACGGCTTTTGCTTTGAGGCACGGCAAAAGCGCGTGGTGATGGGCGGCGAACACTTCTTTGTGGATCTGGTTTTCTATCACCGTGTGCTCAAGTGCCATGTGCTCATCGAGCTGAAGAACGATGCCTTCAAACACGAAAACCTGGGGCAGCTGAACGCCTATGTCAGCTACTACAAGCACAACCACATGACCGAGGGCGACCAGCAGCCCATCGGCATATTGCTGTGCACTCGCAAGAACACCGAGCTGGTGCAGTACGCCTTGGCAGACATGAGCAACAAGCTCTTTGTGTCGCGCTACCAGGTGCAGCTACCAGGCACGGAGGAGATGGCGGCTTTCTTGCACAGGGCCGTGGAGGAGTTGGGGGGGCGGGAATGAATGAGCGGGCAAAGGCGAGTTGGGCGAGTTGGGCGAATTGAAGAACAACCATGACGGAGCCGCCGGCCGGTCATTGCGCTCTTGGTACGGTCGTCGCTCAATATTCATGCCCCAAAAGGCCCCTGCTGCGCATCTGACGGGCGCAAGCAGCTATCAAATCAATAGCTGCTCTTTTTTGGCCGACGTACGCCACCTGCGCAGCGCCTGGACGCAAGGCGCGCCGTCGATCAGATGGTTCAGATCGGCGCGTAGCTGCCCGTGCCGCCTGGCCAGGCCGTGAGCACTTCGTACCCGTCGGGCGTCACCGCCACCATGTGCTCCCACTGGGCGGACAGCGAGCGGTCCTTGGTCACCACGGTCCAGCCGTCGGCCAGCTCCTTGGTTTCGCGCCCGCCGGCGTTGAGCATGGGCTCGATGGTGAAGACCATGCCGGCCTCCAGCGTGAGGCCGGTGCCGCGCTGGCCGTAGTGCAACACGTTCGGTACGTCGTGATAAATCTGCCCGATGCCGTGCCCGCAGTACTCGCGCACCACGCTGAAGCGCTCGCGCTGCGCCACGGTCTGGATCGCGTGGCCGACGTCGCCCAGCGTGGCGCCGGGCCGCACCTGCCGGATGCCCGCGCACAGGGCTTCGTACGTCGTTTCCACCAGGCGCCGGGCGAGCGTGCTGGGCGCACCGACGAAGTACATGCGGCTGGTGTCGCCGTACCAGCCGTCCTTGATCACGGCCACGTCGATGTTGACGATGTCGCCCTTCTTCAGGATCTTGTCGTGCGACGGAATGCCGTGGCAGACCACCTGGTTGACCGAGGTGAGGATGGTCTTGGGGTACCCCAGGTAACCCACGTTGGCCGGCACCGCGCCCTGCACGTTCACGATGTGGTCGTGGCAGATGCGGTCCAGTTCTTCGGTGCTCACGCCGGGCACCACGTGGGGCTCGATCACGTGCAGCACCTCGGCGGCCAACTGCGCGGCGCGCCGCGACAGGGCCAGCTCGTCCGCCGACTTGATGGGAACGCTGCGCGCCATCAGTGTTTGCCGTTCGCCACGGCGCGGGGCTTGTCCGGCAGGCCGTCCACGGCCATGGCGATGTCCAGGCCGCCCGCCATTTCGGCCCGCACCAGCAGCTGGCAGATCTCGCGGTGGTCGAGCTCCGGGTGCATCTCGGTCAGCATGCCCACCCGCATCCAGTGCTCGGCCTGCGCGTTGATGGAGCGGCTCAGTGCCGTGCCTGCGACCCGCAGGTTCTCGTGCATCTGGTCGGAAATTTTGACGATACCCATGGATTGGTCTCTATATAAAACGTATACGAATTATATATAAAACGTGTAGCGACGTCTTAAGATGACGCACAGCATGGGTTGACCACAATGGGCGGTCCGCCGTGCCGCTGCCTCTGCGGCCCACGCACGCCACCGCAACACCAGGACCAGCCACCCATGGGTTCATCGCCTCCCGTGACCTTTCGCCCCTTCGCCGGGCCGTCGGATTTTCCGGCCATGGTCGCCTGCGCCAACGCCAGCTTTGCGCTCGATGAGACCCGGTTCTTCCGCACCGTGGACGACGTGGCGCGCGACTACGCCGCATTCACCGCGTGCGTGCCGCAGCACGACGTGTGGATCGCGCAGGCGGGAGACAACATCGCCGGTTATGTGCGTGCCTGGCACTGGGAGCAGGTCGACGGGCTGCAGCTGTACGGGCAGTTCGCCGTGGTCGCACCGCCGTGGCGCAGGCGCGGCATCGGCACGCAACTGCATGCGTGGCTGGAGGCGCGGCAGCGCGCCATGGCCGCGGCCTGGGGCCACCCCGGCCCGCATGCGCACCACGCCTTCGTCACCCAAGGCGAAACCGCGCGCGCGGCGCTGCTGGAAAAATCCGGCTACCGGCCCGAGCGCTACTTCTTCACCATGGTGCGCCCCACGCTGAACGACATCGCCGACTTCGCGCTGCCTGTCGGCGTGGAAGTGCGCGCGGTGCAGCCCGACCACTACCGCGCCATCCGCGAGGCGCACCACCGTGCGTTCCGGTCGCACTGGGGTGTCGCGCCGCCGGACGACGATGACTACGAACGCTGGCTGGACAGCCCCGTCTTTCAGCCGCACCTGTGGCAGGTGGCCTGGGATGTGGCCACGAACGAAGTGGCGGGCCAGGTGCGCGCGTACATCGACACCACGTGGAATGCGGGCAACGCACGCCAGCGCGGCTGGACGGAGTTCATCAGCGTGGACGAGCGCTGGCGCCGCCGGGGCCTGGCGCGTGCGCTGATCTCGCGCAGCCTGCGGGCGCAGGCCGACGCGGGCATGCACGAGTCCGGGCTGGGCGTGGACAGCACCAACGCCCACGGCGCCCAGGGCATCTATGAAGACTGCGGATTCATCGTCGAGCAGCGCAACTGCGTGTTCCGCAAGCCCCTGCTCCTGGACCGCACGCACCAGCCGCGGAGCCCCGCCGCGCCCGCGCGTTAGTCAGTTCGACAGGTCCCTCGACAGCACGATGAGCCCCCACACCGCCACCACCAACTGCACCAGGTTGAGCAGCAGCGCCGTGGCATGGATGCGGCGGAACTGCTGCACCGCCCCTGCATGGCCCGCTTCGATCCGGCTGCCCAGATGCAGCATCACCGGCAGCAGACGCCTGCGCAAGAGCGTGGCCGTGGCAGCCAGCACGGCGGCACCCACGGCAAACGCCCACCGGCCCCACAGCGCATAGCTGACCGCAGCGCCCAGTGCCACCCAGAAAGCGGCCTGGTAGTACACGTTGAAGAATCCGCGCACGAACCGGGCGTCCAGCGGCTCGTCGTGCCGCAGTATCAAAAGCGGCAGGCCCCCCAGCAGGAAGTAGCCCGTGTTGACCAGCATGGCCACGGTGAAGAACAGCGCGGGGTAGATCGCGGAGGGCATGGCACTTCTCCTGGGCAGGGCGGGCTCGCTGCGGCGGGGCGATGGGGCCGCGAACGGCCTTGCGTAATGTATCTCTGGCGGGCGCGCAGGGGTGCGGCCTGCGTGCTGCCCGCCTGTACAGGCGCGCAGATGTTGGCAACAATGGCCCGCCATGCCAGCCCCCACTTTCTTCGCCACGCCCGCCGCCTTCCGCCGATGGCTGCAGCAGCACGCCGCGCAGTCCAGCGAGCTGCTGGTGGGCTTTCACAAGGTCGGCTCGGGCCGCCCCTGCATGACATGGTCCGAATCGGTGGACGAGGCGCTGTGCTTTGGCTGGATCGACGGCGTGCGCCGGCGCATCGACGAGCACAGCTATTCCATCCGCTTCACGCCACGCAAGCCATCGTCCATCTGGAGCGCGGTGAACATCGCCAAGATGGAGCAGTTGCAGGCGGTTGGCCGCATGACGCCCGCGGGCCTGGCGGCCTTCAGCCACCGCAAGTCCGACAAGTCCGCCATCTACTCGCACGAACAGGCCGCAGCCGCCGAGCTGCCCGCGCCGCAGTTGCGCGAGTTCCAACGCCACAAGAAGGCCTGGCAGTTCTTCGAGGCCGCACCGGCGGGATATCGCAAATCGATGCTGCACTGGGTGACATCGGCCAAGCGTGCCGAAACCCGCGATTCGCGGTTTGCGCAATTGCTGGCCGCTTCGCAAGCGGGCGAACGGATCGACCTGTGGACGGGGCGGGCCGCGGCGTTGGCTGCCAAGGCTTGAGGGTGCCTGCTTGTCGTAAGCTTGCGGCATGCAACAAAGAAACCTTGGACCTTTCTCCGTCTCGGCCATCGGCCTGGGCTGCATGAACCTCTCGCACGCCTACGGCGCGCCGGTGTCGGCCGAGCAGGGCGAGCGCGTGCTGCTGGCCGCGCTCGATGCCGGCGTGACGCTGTTCGACACCGCCACGCTGTATGGCTTCGGCGCCAACGAAACACTGGTGGGCCGCGTGATGAAGAGCCACCGCAGCCGCTTCACCCTGGCGAGCAAATGCGGCATGCAGGGCGTGGACGTGGCCGGCGACGGCAAGCTGGTGCGCGTGATCGACGGCCGCCCCGCCACGCTGCGCCAGACCTGCGAAGACAGCCTGCGCCGCCTGCAGACCGACGTGATCGACCTGTACTACCTGCACCGCTGGGACAAGAAGGTGCCCATCGAAGACAGCGTGGGCGCACTGGCCGACCTGGTGCGCGCGGGCAAGATCCGCAGCATCGGCCTGTCCGAAGTGTCTGCCGCCACCCTGCGCCGCGCGCACGCGGTGCACCCCATCGCGGCGGTGCAGACCGAGTATTCGCTGTGGACCCGCAACCCCGAGATCGCCGTGCTCGACGCCTGCCGCGAGCTGGGCACCGCCTTCGTCGCCTTCAGCCCCGTGGCGCGGGGTTTCCTCTGCGGCGAACTCACGGACGTGAGCACGCTGGACGCCAAGGACATTCGCCGCGCCATGCCGCGTTTTGCACCCGATGCCTATGCCGCCAACCTGCAACTGCTGACCGGCTACCAGGCCATCGCGCGCGAGGTGGGCTGCACCCCCGCGCAACTGGCGCTGGCGTGGTTGCTGCATCGGGGCGAGCACATCATCCCCATCCCCGGAACGACGAGCGTGGAGCACCTGCTGGACGATGTGGGCGCGGCCGGTGTGCAGCTGGATGCGGCGGTGATCGCACGGCTCGATGCGCTGATCAATGAGGGCACGGTGGTGGGCCCGCGGTACAGCGCGCAGAGTGCGGGTGAGGTGGATACCGAGACGTTCGAAAGCCGCGCGGCGTAGCGGGTGCTGAAAAGACAAGGGCCCGGAGCATCACTGCTCCGGGCCCTTGCCTTTGGGTTACTGGAAGCCTCAACGTCCGCGCAGATTCCCCTTGTCATCCGCAATCACGATCTCGACGCGACGATTCATCGCGCGGCCCTCCGGCGATGCGTTGTCGGCCACGGGGTGGGCCTTGCCGTAGCCGCGGGCGGTGATGCGGCTGGTGTCCACGCCGCGCACCACCAGCGCGTCGCGCACGGCCTGGGCGCGACGGTCGGACAGGTCCTGGTTGTAGCTATCGGAGCCCACGCTGTCGGTGTAGCCCTCGATCAGCAGCTTGCGGTCCGGGAACTGCTTCAAGAAGTTGGCCAGCTTCTCCAGGCGCGGTGCGGCCTGGGGCGAGAGCTCGGCCTTGTTGAAGGCGAACAGCACGTCGCCGAGCGTGACCAGCAGGCCGCGTTCGGTCTGCTGCGCTTCCATGTCGCGCAGCTGGGCTTCCAGCGCGCGCACGCGGTCCTGGGCGGCATTGGCCTGGGCCATGGCGGCGGTGGCGTTGGCCTGCTGCTGGGCGGCGCGTTGCTCGGCGCTCATGGCCTGGGCCTGGGCCTGCTGGGCGCGCAGGCGGGCCTGGTCGGCCTCCTGGGTGCGGGCCTGCAGGCGGATGCGGTCGGCCTCGCTGCCGGCTTGCTGGATGTTGGCATCGAGCTGGCGTGCGCGGGCGGTGTTGGTCGCGATCTCGGCACGCTGGCGGGCGATGTAGGCCAGGTGGTTGGTTTCCGATTCGTCGTGGTCGTCGGCCCATTCACGGTCGGCGCGGGCCAGGGCGTCGGTGGCTTGCTTGAGCTCCACGGCGGCGTACTGGTTCACGGCGGGGTCGCCCGCAGCGGCGGTGACGGCAGAGCGGGCTTGCTCCAGGGCGGGCAGGGGTGCGGTGCTGGCGCAGGCGGCGAGCAGGCCCACGGCGATCAGGCTGGAGCACAGGGCGGTGGTACGGTGGATCAATTGGCGCATGGTGGGATGTCCCTTCAAATGTCGTTCAGGCGGTCAGTGGTGAGGCGCGGCGCAAGGCGTGCGACGGCGCTCAGCGGGGAGACCGGCGGTTGATTTCTTCCTGCAGCGCACGGATGCTGTCCTGCACCTGGGCCAGGTTGGTGGCGTTGCGGGCCGCATCGGCGCGCGTCTCGGCCACGCGGGCATCGACTTCTGCTTCGGCTGCCAGGCGGCGGGCGTTCTTGTAGTCGCCCTGGGTCATGGACTTCTCGGCCTGGATGAGCTTTTCCTGCGCACGCTGCAGGTCGACCGGTGCATTGGCGGCCACGGTGGGCGCTGCCGCGACACGGTTGACCGTAGTGCGGGTCACGGCCATCTGCTCGGTGGGGGCGGGGGTGGAAGAGCATGCCGCCAGGGCGCCCAGCGCAAGGGCTGCAGCGGTGGTTCGGATAAGTGCGGTCGAGTGCATGGTGTAGTGAACTCCTGCTGGAAGTGGTGTAGTGACGGTGGCCAGCGGCTGTGCCGCGAGGGCACGTTGTGCGGTGCTGGCACCGGAGACCAGGGGTGGCCCTGGTGTGCATGCATTGTTGGCGGCGGGCCGTGGAGGGGGCGTAGGTACTGCCTCTGTATTCCTGTGGGCGAAGTCTTACGAACTCTTGCAATTGCATGCGCTGCTGCATTCACATTTGCATTTGCGGCTTTGCGTTGATGGGTGGCGCAGGAGTGCGCGGCTGAGTCCTACGGCTTGACGGGCATCAACATGGCACGCTAGTTACTTGGTAGCGAAGGTGTGGTGCGGGCGGCCAGCGATGTGCCGCACCCAATCGTGCGCGGACGGACCATGCTGAAAGCCGTGCCAGTGGGCTCGAAAGACCGTTGACACTGTTTGTCAAACGGGCTTGTTCTGCACGCCAGCACCTGACGTCTTCTCGGCCGGGCTTTCTTGCTGGACCATGCCGGTAGGTCGGCTGAGCCAGCCTGCGATGGCGCCGTGTGCGGTGTCTGGTGGTGGTGCTGGCAGTTGCGGGCGCTCTTCGCTTTTCGTGAACATCGGCCAAGTGCAGCGCTTGCAGCGCGTGCAGCGCGGGCCCTGTGCCGATCCAATGCAAGGAGCAGCGTTGAGCATGCAAGATTTCCCCTTCATGACCTGGGTCCGCGAGACCACCGTCATCGGCATTCCGTTGTGGAGCCTGCTGCTGGCACTGGCCGCAGCCGTCACCACCTACTTTGCGATCATGGTGGTGCTGCACCTGCTCACGCGGCGTGCCCGCAGCTGGGCCAGCCGCTCAGGTAGCGCCACCGCGCACACGGCGGCCGATGTGCTCGCCGGCACCAGCCGGCTTCTGGTGTTGCTGGTCGCACTGCTGGTGGGGGCCAACTTTTTGGACCTGCCCCTGCGCTGGGAAACGCGGCTGAGCCAGCTGTGGTTCGTAGCGGTGGCGCTGCAGCTGGGCCTGTGGGGCATGCGCGCCATTGGCTTGGGTGTGGGCCGCTACGTGCAGCGGCACAGCTCCAGCGGCATGACGCAGGTCAGCGCGTCGGCCACGCTGCTGTCCTGGGGCCTGCGCACGCTGCTGTGGAGCGTGGTGGCGCTGGCCATCCTGTCCAACCTGGGGGTCAACATCACTGCCTTCATCGCCAGCCTGGGTGTAGGCGGCATTGCGGTGGCGCTGGCGGTGCAGAACATCCTGGGCGACCTGTTCGCATCGCTGGCCATCGCGGTGGACAAGCCCTTCGAGGTGGGCGACTTCATCGTGGTGGGCAATGTGTCGGGCACGGTGCAGGTCATCGGCCTCAAGACCACGCGCATCCGCAGCCTGCAGGGCGAGCAGATCGTGATGTCCAACACCGACCTGCTCAAGCAGACCATCAGCAACTACCGCATGCTGGAGAAGCGGCGCATCGTCTTCCAGTTCGGCGTGTCGTACGCCACCACGCCCGAGCAGGCCGAGGCCATCCCCGGCGTGGTGCGCAGGCTCATCGAGGCGCACCCCGAGCTGCGCCTGGACCGCGTGCACTTCAAGTCGTTCGGCGAGAGTTCGCTGCAATACGAAGTGGTCTACATCGTGCAGGACCCGGCGTTCAACCTGTACATGGACCTGCAGCAGTCCATCAACCTGGCACTGATGCGGGAGTTCAAGGCCATGGGGGTGGCGTTTGCGTTTCCGACGAGCACGGTCCACATTGCGCGAGACCGGCCTGCGACTGCCGCGAGCGTGGCGGCAAAAGCGCGGCAGGCGGAACAGGTAGAGCATGTGGAGGCGGGAGGGGCCGGCGAGGTCCTCAGTCGTTCAACACAAAACCGATCCTGACCTCGCGACAGGGGCCGTGTGCTTCCACGCTGATATCGGCGCTCCACACATCGGGGTGCTCGCAGCGCATGTGGCGAAAGTGAGTCCCGGCGCCCGCAACCTGGGCCGGGTCTCCACTGCAAGCCAGTGGCGCCATGGCGGCAGCGTGCTTTAGCAACGCGACATCGGGGTCCATGTAACTGCCGTAGTCCATGGCGACATACGGCACGCCTTCGCCATCGCGCCCCTTCCAGTGAAAGCGCGCGGGGCGGCATTCTGCAAAGGTGGGCGTGGCATCGCGGACGCTTTCAGGCACGCCGACGTAGTACAGCGGCCATCCTGGCCTGACGTCGCTGACTTCGAACAGCATCCAGAGGCCCAGCAGGGCAGTCGGCGGCAGGATCAGGCACGCGAGAACAAGGCCCTTCACCCATCCTGGCAGCTTCGGTGTTGGGTCATTCATTACGGGGCACGAGCAGCTGCAGGGTTCCAAAAAAAGGCCGGCGACCCTTGCGGATAGCCGGCCTGAACGGGTAGTTGCAGACTTAGCGCTTCTTTCTCAACCGGCTGTGTCCGTTTGCCATCACTTGGCGACGACGCGCACCATCTCCAGGCACTTGTTCGAGTAGCCCCATTCGTTGTCGTACCAGGACACGATCTTCACGAAGGTGCCATCGAGCGCAATGCCGGCATCCGCGTCGAAGATCGATGTGCGGGTGTCGCCACGGAAGTCGGTGGCCACCACCTTGTCTTCGGTGTAGCCCAGCACGCCCTTGAGCGCGCCTTCGGACTGGGCCTTCATCTCGGCCTTGATTTCTTCGTACGTGGCGGCCTTGTCCAGCTCCACGGTCAGGTCTACCACCGACACGTCGGAGGTGGGCACGCGGAAGGACATGCCGGTCAGCTTCTTGTTCAGGGCAGGGATCACCACGCCCACCGCCTTGGCAGCGCCGGTGCTCGAAGGGATGATGTTCTCCAGGATGCCGCGGCCGCCGCGCCAGTCCTTGTTGGACGGGCCGTCCACGGTCTTTTGCGTGGCGGTGGCGGCGTGCACCGTGGTCATCAGGCCGCGCTTGATGCCCCACTTGTCGTTGAGCACCTTGGCCACGGGGGCCAGGCAGTTGGTGGTGCACGAGGCGTTGGACACGATGGCCTGGCCGGCGTAGGTGTCGTGGTTCACGCCGAACACGAACATGGGCGTGTCGTCCTTGGACGGGGCCGACAGGATGACCTTCTTGGCGCCGGCATCGATGTGCTTTTGCGCGGTGACCTTGTCCAGGAACAGGCCGGTGGATTCGATCACCACATCGGCGCCGACTTCGTTCCACTTCAGGTTGGCAGGGTCGCGCTCTTGCGTCAGGCGGATCTTCTTGCCGTTGACGATCAGGGTATTGCCCTCGACCGACACGGTGCCCTGAAAGCGGCCGTGCACCGAGTCGTACTGCAGCATGTACGCCAGGTAGTCAGGCTCCAGCAGGTCGTTGATGCCCACGACTTCGATGTCGCTGAAGTTCTGGACGGCGGAGCGCAGCACGTTGCGGCCGATGCGGCCGAAGCCGTTGATACCAATCTTGATCGTCATAGCTTGTCATCTCTCCAAGGTTGCAAAGTCGAAAAATCAGGAATCTGCCGCAACGCGCCCCCCGGCGGCAGGGCGCGCAGCGGGCTGGACGGGTCAGCGTGCATTCTTGGCGGGCTTGAGCCGTGCGGCGCCGACGGCAACCAGCACCGCGTCGGCGACGTTCTCTTCGGTAAAGCCGAAGTGCTTGAACAGCACGGGCGCGGGAGCCGATTCGCCATAGGTGTCGATGCCGACGACAGCAGCGCAGCCGTACTTCCACCAGCCGTCGGTCACGCCCATTTCCACCGCAACACGGGGCACGCCGGCAGGCAGCACGCTGCTCTTGTACTTGGCGTCTTCGCGGTCGAACGTGGTCGTGCTGGGCATGGAGACCACGCGCACGGCCACTTTCTTGTCGGCCAGCAGGCGCTGGGCCTTCAGGGCCAGTTGCACTTCGGAGCCGGTGGCGATGATCACGGCCACGGCCTTCTTGTTCAGGCCCACGTCGGCGGGTTCGGACAGCACGTACGCGCCGCGGCTGATGTCGCCCAGGTCGCGCTTGGGGGCGTAGGGCAGGTTCTGGCGCGACAGCAGCAGGGCGGTGGGCTTGTTGCGGTTGGACAGGGCCACGCTCCAGGCCACGGCGGTTTCGGCCGTGTCACCGGGGCGCCACACATCCAGGTTGGGGATCAGGCGCAGGCTGGCGGCGTGCTCGATGGACTGGTGGGTGGGGCCGTCTTCGCCCAGGCCGATGGAGTCGTGCGTGAACACGTGGATCACGCGCTGCTTCATCAGCGCAGCCATGCGGATGGCGTTGCGGCTGTAGTCGCTGAAGGTCAGGAACGTGCCGCCATAGGGGATGAAGCCGCCGTGCAGCGCGATGCCGTTCATGATCGCGGCCATGCCGAATTCGCGCACGCCGTAGTTGATGTGGCGGCCGCCGATTTTTTGGCCGCCTTCGACTTCGGTCTGCACCACGTTGCCCTGCATGTCAAAGCGCAGGTTGGGCGTGCTCTTGGTGTTGGTGAGGTTGGAGCCGGTCAGGTCGGCGCTGCCGCCCAGCAGTTCGGGCAGCGCGGCGGTGAAGGCTTCCAGCGCCAGTTGGCTGGCCTTGCGGCTGGCCACGGTTTCGCCCTTGGTGTGGGCGGCGACCACGGTGTCCACGGCCACTTGCGCGAAGTTGGCGGGCAGGTTGCCTTCCATGCGGCGCGTCAGTTCTGCCGACAGCTCGGGGAAGGCCGCGGTGTAGGCGGCAAAGCGCTCGTTCCATTCGGCTTCGACGTTCTGGCCGTTGGCCTTGCCGTCCCAGTCGGCGTACACGTCTTGCGGCACGACGAAGGGCTCGCTGCTCCAGCCCAGGGCTTCGCGCGTGAGCTTGATTTCTTCGGCACCCAGCGGCTCGCCGTGGGCCTTGGCGGTGTTGGCGCGGTTGGGGCTGCCCTTGCCGATGTGCGTCTTGCACACGATGAGGGTGGGGCGCTCGGTCTGCTTCTTGGCCTCGGCAATCGCGGCGGCCACCTTGTCGGCGTCGTGGCCGTCGATGGGGCCGATCACGTTCCAGCCGCTGGCCACAAAGCGCAGGGGGGTGTTGTCGGCAAACCAGGGGGCGACCTGGCCGTCGATGCTGATGCCGTTGTCGTCGTACAGGGCGATCAGCTTGTTGAGCTTCCAGGCGCCGGCCAGGGACACGGCCTCGTGGCTGATGCCTTCCATCAGGCAGCCGTCGCCCAGGAAGACGTAGGTGTTGTGGTCCACCACCGCATGGCCTTCGCGGTTGAACTCGCTGGCCAGCAGCTTTTCAGCCAGCGCAAAGCCCACGGCGTTGGTGATGCCCTGGCCCAGCGGGCCGGTGGTGGTCTCGACGCCGGCGGTGTAGCCCACTTCGGGGTGGCCGGGGGTCTTGCTGTGCAGCTGGCGGAAGTTCTTGAGTTCTTCGATCGGCAGGTCGTAGCCGGTGAGGTGCAGCAGCGCGTACAGCAGCATCGAGCCGTGGCCGTTGGAGAGCACGAAGCGGTCGCGGTCGAACCACTGGGGGTTGGCGGGGTTGTGCTTGAGGTGGCGGCCCCACAGTGCCGCCGCCATGTCGGCCATGCCCATGGGGGCGCCGGGGTGGCCGGAGTTGGCTTGTTGAACTGCGTCCATGGCCAATGCGCGGATTGCATTTGCCATCTGTTGGGATTGCTGCGGGGTATGGGCCATGGGGTGTGCGGGTTCGGGTGGGAGGGGTGGGATTTCAGGGGGAAACCCGGCATTTTACCGGCCCTGCTTTCCCGCGCCCGAACCGGCAGGGCCGAACCCTTGGCGAAGCAGCGCCGGCGCTGCGATGCACTACAGTGCGGGCCATGCAAGGACTGCACCTCACCGCCGATCTCCGGGACTGCCGCTGTGCCCCCGTGTGGCTGCTGGACGCCGCCGCGCTGGGCCAGGCCTGCGCCGACGCCGTGCGCCACGCCGGGCTGCAGCCCGTGGGCCAGGTGTTTCATGAATTCCCGGCCACAGCGCACGGCCCGGGCGGGGTGACAGCTACGATTTTGCTAGCTGAGTCGCACCTGTGCGTGCACACCTGGCCCGAGCAGCGCGCCGTCACGCTCGATGTCTACGTGTGCAATTTCGGCGCCGACCATTCGGACAAGGCGCGGGCGCTGATGGATGCGCTGCTGGCGTTGTTCGAGCCTTCCTCGGTGCAGCGCCACGCGCTGCAACGGGGCACCGTGCCGGAGCTGGCGGCATGAGCGCGATGAACCCGGCCGTCCCTTCCCAGGTCCCCGCGCTGCTGCTGGCCGCCGGCCGCGGCGAGCGCATGCGCCCGCTGACCGACACCACCCCCAAGCCGCTGCTCGCGGTGCAAGGGCTGCCGCTGCTGGAGTGGCACCTGCAGGCGCTGCAGGATGCGGGCGTGCAGCGGGCGGTCATCAACACCGCCTGGCTGGGGGCGCAGATCAGCGAGCGGTTTGCAGATGTTTTTGGCCTCCACCGCTTGCTGGACGGGCGCAAGCCGCTATCAATTTCATACTCCCACGAGGGTGTGGACTTCGGTGGTGCACTTGAAACCGCCGGCGGCATCGCCCGCGCGCTGCCCCAGCTGGGGCCGGTGTTCTGGCTGGCGGCGGGCGATGTGTTTGCGCCCGACTTCGTGTTCGACAGCGCCGCAGTGCAGGCTTTTGCCGCCAGCGACCGCCTGGCGCACCTGTGGCTGGTGCCTAACCCGGCGCACAACCCGCGGGGCGACTTCGGCTTGTCGCCAGAGGGGCTGGCGCTGAACCTCGCACCCGGCGATGCTGCGCCCCGCTACACCTACAGCACCATCGCCCTGCTGCGCGCAGAGCTGTTCGCGCTGCCTTGGTGCGACATTCCGGCCGGCAACCCGCAGGGCATTCAGGCGCCGCTGGCCCCGCTGCTGCGCCGCGCCATGGACCAGGGCCGTGCCAGCGCAGAGATCTACCCCGGCCGCTGGACGGACGTGGGCACGCCCGAGCGGCTGGCAGAGCTCAACCGCTGACGCGGCGGCGCAGGCGCGGTCACTGCGTGGCCGTGGCGGGGCCGGAGTAGGCAGGCTGCACCGCAATGGCAGGGCCATTTTCACACCCGCGAAACAGCCACTGGCTGGGCATGAAGCGCGCATCCGGGCCGTCGGGCGCGGGCTTGCCCACCTCCGCCTGCACGTCGTAGGGGATGTGCGGCACCTGGAACAGGGCCAGTTGGCCCTTCTTGCACGCCATGGCCGGAATCAGCTTGTGGGGCACCCATGCCTGGCTCGCGTTGTCGTACCGGTACAGCGGCCCGATCTGCTGGTCCTGGGCCAGCTCCACGCGCATCGGCACCACCTGCAGCGCGCTGGCCCAGACCGAGGCCACCTGCACCGGTTCCGCGAACCGCACGGCCTCCAGCCCGTAGAGCGCCAAAGGACGGCCCGGCGCGCCCTTGTCGAACGGGTCGTTGCGGTTGATGAGGCTGCCCGCAGGGATCAGCAGTTCGCCGTACTGAAAGTCCTGCGGCAGCACGAACTTCTCCCGGCTCGCACGCACCACCGCGCCATCCTGCCGCGCCTGCTTGGCGCTGTGCGACAGGAAGAGCTGTGCTATCAGCAGCAGGTTGCAGGCTGCCGCCACCGCGCAGGCGATCACCAGGCCCCGGCGGGTGAGCAGCCACTTGTTCGGGATGTCGACCCAGCGCACATACATCGCATAGATCAGCAGCGCACTCGTCAGCAGCAGGCCGAGCAGCGGCAGCAGGACGGCCACGATGAGGTGCAGCAGGGCATTGAGCAGGTTGAGCATGGTTGCAGGGAAAGTGGCAGAGCAGGGCGCCTTCGAGACCATCGCCCGGGGCGGCGGCGCATCGTGAGGCGTCGAGTCTGCCATGAGCCGCGGGCCGCCCGGCCTGCTCGGTCGGCGGCGGGCAGCGTCCGCGGCTTCTGACCTTGCCGCTTACTCTGCGGGCCGGGCGGCAGCGCGCTCGGCCGTCGGCTGTCCGCCCAGCATGCCTGCCAGGCTCTGCGCCATGCCGGTGATGCCTTCGTTGGACAAGCCTGCGTCCTTCATCACCGCATCGACGATGGGCTTGGCGATCTGGTACTGCAGGGCCGAGTTCATGACCTGCTCCGGGAAGGTGCCCTGCGCTCCATTGCCGCCTGCCGCTGGGCCCTGGCCGCCTTGGCTGCCGGGCATGCCCCCCACCTGAACGATGCGGATCGAGTCGATCTTCTCCATGGGGCGCACGGCCTGCTCGATGATCTGCGGCAGTTGCTGCAGCAGCAGGCTGCGCACCTGCAGGTCCACCTGCGCTGCAGACAAGGTGTTGAGCGCTTCGTTCAGCGCGCGCTTGCCTTCGGCCTCGGCCAGGGCCGCCGCCTGGCGCGCGCGGGCCTCGATGGTGATCGCTTCGGCGCGGTCCATCGCCGCTTCCTTTTCGGCCGACGCGGACACGCGAACGGAAATGGCGTTCTGCTCAGCGTCTTTCGACGCCTCGATCAGCTGGATGCTCTTGTCACGCTCGGCCACGGCCACCTGGCGCGCGGTGTTCACGGCTTCTTCGGCTTTCACGGCCTCGGCGCGGGCCAGGTTGGCGGCGGCGTCCGCGTCCGACTGTTCGCGCGACTTGGTGGCAATGGCGATCTGTGTGTCCTGGCGGGCGATTTCCACCTGCTTGCGCTGCTCGGCGCGCTTGGTCTCGGTGTGGCGCTCCAGTTCGATCTCGCGCGTCTGGATGACCAGGTTCTTCTCGATCTCGGCGGCCTTGATCTCGCGCTCGGCCTCGATGCGCTTTTGGCTCACCTGGCGCTCGGCTTCGATCTTGGCGGCCTCGGCCTCGCGGCTGCGCTCGGCCTGCTGCGTGGCGATCAGTGCGGCCTGCTCGGCGCGGGAGTTTTCGATCTCGCGTTTTTGCGACAGCGAGGCGAACTCCTGGTCCTTCTCGATGGTGAGCTTCTGGCGCGTGGCTTCCAGGTCCTTGGTACGCACCTGCACTTCGGTGTCCTGCTCCACGTCGTTGCGCTGCTTGCGGCGCGCCTCGGTCTGCTCGGTCAGGCGCGTCAGGCCCTCGGCGTCGAAGGCGTTGTTGGGGTTGAAGAACTGCTTTTCGGTCTGGTCCAGGCTGGTCAGCGAGACGGATTCAAGCTCCAGGCCGTTCTTCTCCAGGTCTTCGGCCACGGCGTTCTGCACGGCCTGCACGAAGTCGCGGCGCTTGTCCTGCAGCTCCTGGATGGTCATGGTTGCGGCGGTGGCGCGCAGCGAGTCGACGAACTTGTCTTCCACCAGCGCCTTGAGCTCCTCGGGGCTCATGGTGCGGGCGCCCAGCGTCTGGGCGGCGATGCTCACGGCCTCTTCGGTCTGCTTGACGCGCACGAAGAAGGCGGCGGTCACGTCCACGCGCATGCGGTCCTTGGTGATCAGGCTTTCCTTGGCGCGGCGCACCACTTCGAGCTTCAGGGTGTTCATGTTCACCAGCACGCGCTCGTGAAACACCGGCAGCAGGATGGCGCCGCCGTCCATGATGACCTTCTGGCCGCCCAGGCCCGTGCGCACGAAGGCCGTCTCTTTGGTGGAGCGCTTGTACAGGCGCGAAAAAACGATGCCGATGGTCAGCAGGGCCAGCAAGGCAATGCCTGCGATGGTGCCCATTTCGATCAGGTTGGTCATTTTCTAGGTTCTCCCTCTTTGGATGTCTGTTGGATTTGGGTGTATCGGCGGGTCTACATCAGCGCCGGATGCGGGTTGGCGATGCAGCGGTAGAAGGCGCCCACCTTGCGCACGATGAGGATCTGCGCGCCTTCGTCGAAGACCTCGTCATCCACATCGGGCTCCACCATCAGGTAGTGGGTGCGGCCATGCGTGTCGCGCACGCGGGCCTGCGCGGCCAGGCCGCGGCGCGCCGCACCCGCGGAGACGACGCCCGGGCGGCCGATGAGCGACATCTCGCTCACGGCCGAGGTCTCGTCGCGCGGGATGATGTGGGCGATGAGCGCGCCCAGGCTGCGCACCGTGGCCATGCCCGGGGCCACGGCCGCAAGGCCTGCGACCCACACCGGCAGGTAAAACCCCAGCAGGCCGTGCGCGACCTTCTGCAGGCTGTAGCCGAACACGGCGTAGCCCGCAAGGAACAGCACCATCAGCACCAGCGAAGGCACCTTGCCCAGGTGCAGCCAGCCCAGGACCCGGTCCAGGCCGCTTTCTCCATGCACGTCGGGCAGCAGGTCGTCGATCCAGTTGCTGGGGCTCAGCGAGATCAGCATGCCCAGGCCCTCGATCAGCGCAATGCCGACGATGAGCGCAAAGGCCACGCCGAAGGGCCAGGTCTCCGGGGCGGTGAACAGGCCGACGATCACGGCTTGACGGCCCTCAGCTGTGCCATGCGCTCGGCGATCTTGTTGTCGCGCACCAGGTCATCGAGCTCCTTGAGCTTGGCCGCCTGGTCCAGCGTGTTGCTGCGGTCCGTGCCCGACAGGCCGGTCTGGCGGGCGTAGACGCGGTCGAACGCGCCAGCCACGGCGTCCATGCGCTGCGCCGGGTTGGCACCGCCGGGCTGTGCAGCCGCGGATGGCACGGCGCTGGCGCGGCTCTTGCGGAACGCTTCGAGCGCTTCCATCATCTCGCGCTGCTTGGCCAGCAGCGCGGCCACGTAGCCGGTGAGCTCGCTCTCCTGCCGCGCAAGTTCTGCCAGCGTGGTTTCCAGCACGGGGATCTGCGCCTCGATGTCGAGCTGCCGAGCCACCGCAGCGCGTGCCAGATCCTCGCGGCCGGCGGCCAGGGCCTGCTCGATCTGCTCACCGAGCTTGCCGTGCTGGCCATTGAGATTGGCGTGTTGCTGCTGGGCCAGGTGCCGGTTGGCGCTGGCCAGGCCCAGCTCGTGGCGGACATCGCCGATGACGGCATCGGCCTCGCGCAGCGACTGCTCCATCACGGCCACGGGGGCCTGGTTCTCCAGGTGGTCCACCAGTGCGTGGACGCTGCCGGTGATCACGCGTCCAACGCGGGTCTTCAGGGAATCTGCCATCTCAAGCTCCTTTTGAAACAGGGGGGTGAATGGTGTGGGCCAGCTCCAGTGTCGCAGCCGCATGCCGCTGCACGACGGCTGGATCGTAGGCGCTGGCCTGGCTCGTGGTCGCCTGGCGCAGCAGCATCTCACTGAGCGCGAACCCTCGGCGCACCAGCAGGTCTTCCAGCCGGGCGGCTTCCTGCTCGGAGGCCGGGGCGTTGCTCACGATGATCGCCAGGCAGGTAGTGACATGGTCCAGCATGGCATTGAGCACATCGGAATGCCGCCCCGTCTGGCCTTCGGTGCGCACCAGAGATTCGCGCAGCCGCCCCGTGATATCCCGCGCCCAGGCATGGGCGGCGACATAGTCCAGCGCACCGTCGTGGTGGCGCTTGAGCTGGCCCAGCAGCACGCGCAGCTTGTCGCTGTTGGTGGTGGCGCCCTCGACCTGCAGTTGGGCCAGCCACAGGTAAAGGTCGCTCGGTATCCGGGCGGAGAGGGGCTCCATGGTGGTGGTGGGCGTGGCGGACATGTGTGGACCTCAGGCAGTGTTGAATGCGATGGTATTCATTTGAATTCGTTTGTCAACAACGATGTGAGGTGGAGGATTTTTGAAATTGTTGGATGGGCCGATGTCACTGCCCCGCGTCCGGCCATGGTTTCGCGATAAAAATAGCGGATGAGCTCAACGTCCTCGCATTCCATCTACGCCCAGCGCCGCGCGCGCCTTGCTGCCCAGTTGGGCGCCGGGGGCATCGCCATCATCCCCACGGCGCCCGAGCGGCCGCGCAACCGGGACACGGACTTCCTGTTCCGGCATGACAGCTACTTTTATTACCTGACCGGTTTCATCGAGCCCGGCGCCTGCCTCGTGGTGGCGGCGGATGGCCGCAGCACGCTGTTTTGCCAACCCAAGGACCTGGAGCGTGAGATCTGGGACGGCTACCGGCTGGGCCCTGCGGCGGCACCCGGTGCACTGGGCGTGGATGCAGCGCATTCCATTGCCGAGCTCGATGCCAAGCTGCCCCGGCTTCTGGAAAACCGCAGTTGCGTGTGGTACCCCTTTGCCACGCACGCCGGCCTGGCGGCGCGGGTGGAAGGGTGGCTGAACGCGGTGCGGGCGCGGGTGCGCTACGGCGCGCTGTGCCCGGCCGAGCAGAACGATGTGTGCACGCTGCTCGACGAGATGCGGCTCATCAAGGATGCGCACGAGCAGGACATCATGCGCCGCGCCAGCGACATCAGCGCCCGGGCGCACATCCGCGCCATGCAGCGCTCGGCCCGCATGCTGCGTGCCGGGCAGGACGTGCGCGAATACCACCTGGATGCCGAGCTGCTGCACGCATTCCGCGACGAGGGCTCGCAGTACCCGGCGTACAGCTCCATCGTGGCGGCCGGGGCCAACGCCTGCGTGCTGCACTACCGCGCTGATGCCGCCCCGGTGCGCGACGGCGAGCTGGTGCTCATCGACGCGGGCTGCGAGCTCGACGGCTACGCCAGCGACATCACCCGCACTTTCCCGGCCAATGGCCGCTTCACCGGGCCGCAGCGCGCGCTGTACGACCTGGTGCTGGCCAGCCAGGACGCGGCCGTGGCGGCCACCAAGGCGGGCGCGCGCTTCAACGACCCGCACGACGCCACCGTGGCCGTGCTGGCGCAGGGCATGCTGGACCTGGGCCTGCTGGACCGCAACAAGGTGGGCAGTGCGCAGGACGTGATCGACACGCGTGCGTACTTCCAGTTCTACATGCACCGCACCGGCCATTGGCTGGGCATGGACGTGCACGACTGCGGCAGCTACGTGGAGCCCGGCGAGGTGGGCCAGGTGAGCGAGCGCAGGGACCCGCTGTCCGGCGAGACCATCACCAACCGCCCGAGCCGCGTGCTGCGCCCGGGCATGGTGCTCACCATCGAGCCCGGCATCTACGTGCGCCCGGCCGACGGGGTGCCCGCGCAGTTCCACAACATCGGCATCCGCATCGAGGACGATGCGATCGTCAATGACGCGGGCTGCGAGCTGATCACCCGCGGCGTGCCCGTGAAGGCCGACGAGATCGAAGCGCTGATGCGCGACAGCGCGTGAACCCGCAACCGCTCGGCAGCACCGCGCACGACGCCGTGCCGGCGAGCCCGCCGGAGCCGTCTTCGAAAGTCTCCAGGTGGCGGCTGGCCGGGGCCTTGTGGCTGCTGGGCCTACCCGGCGTAGTGGCCGTGGTGTGGGCGCTGCTGCCGCCCCTGGCCGCCAACGCGGCGATGTTTCCGCTGCCGCTGTGGGCCATCGTGCTGCTCAGCGGGCTGCAGACCGCGGTGCTGCTGGCGTTGGCCGTGGGCGTGGGCGTGTGGCTGGCGCCGCGTGTCGGGCTCAAGGCACCGGCGGTATCGGCATGGCTGGCCGGGCAGCCCGTGGGCCCGGTGCTGCGCGCGCAGTGGCTGCCGGGCGTGCTGGGCGGTGTGGCCGGCGCCGCCTGGCTCTGGGCGCTGTCGCGGCTGGCGCCGGAAGCGCTGAAACCATCAGACCCGGGCAGCGCGATGCCCCCGGTGGTCAAGCTGCTGTACGGCGGTGTGACCGAAGAGCTGCTGGTGCGCTGGGGCGTGATGACGCTGCTGCTGTGGCTGGGCTGGCGCCTGGCGCAGCGCGGACAGGGCCGGCCGGGCGCCGGCGTGGTGGGCGTTGCGGTGGTTGTCAGCGCACTGCTGTTTGCCATGGGCCACCTGCCTGCGGCGCAGGCCATGGCGGGCGTGCTGACGGTGCCGGTTGTGGCCTTCGTGCTGGTGGGCAACACGGCGTTCGGGCTGGTGGCCGGCTGGCTGTTTGCGCGCCGGGGGCTGGAGGCTGCGGCCATCGCGCATGTGCTGGCCCATCTGCTCTCGCATCCATTGCTGTAACTCCGCACGGCCCGGCAGGGGTTGCCGAGAGGTAACCCGCCTGTAACCGCTTCGTGTGAGAATTGAAATTCGATTACATCCGCCACACAAAGAAAGAGACAAGACCATGCCCAGTACCCGCCGCGCCACCAAGATTGTTGCCACCCTGGGCCCCGCATCGAGCGACCCGGCACTGCTGGAGGCCATGATCCGCGCGGGCGTGAACGTGGTGCGGCTGAACTTCAGCCACGGCAAGGCGCAGGACCACATCGACCGCGCCGCCACGGTGCGCGCCGCCGCCCAGCGCGCCGGCCGCGAGGTCGCCATCATGGCCGACCTGCAGGGCCCCAAGATCCGCGTGGGCAAGTTCGCCGAGGGCAAGGTGCAGCTCGAGCACGGCGCCAAGTTCGTGCTCGATGCGTCGCGCACCGAGCCGGGCGATATCGAAGGCGTGGGCCTCGACTACAAGGAGCTGCCGCGCGATGTGAAGGCGGGTGACCTGCTGCTGCTCAACGACGGCCTCATCGTCCTCACGGTGGATGCGGTGCGCGGCGAAGAAGTCCACACCACCGTGAAGGTGGGCGGCGAGCTGTCCAACAACAAGGGCATCAACAAGAAGGGCGGGGGCCTCACGGCGCCGGCCCTCACGGCCAAGGACATGGAGGACATCCGCACGGCGATGAGCTTTCAGGCCGACTACGTGGCCGTGAGCTTTCCGAAGAACGCGACCGACATGGAGATGGCGCGCCAGCTGTGCAACGTGGCCGCGTCCGAGTACCGCCACAAGCCGGGCCTGATCGCCAAGATCGAGCGTGCCGAGGCCATCCCGCACCTGGAGTCCATCCTGCGCGTGAGCGACGGCATCATGGTGGCCCGCGGCGACCTGGCCGTGGAAGTGGGCAACGCGGCCGTGCCGGCGCTGCAAAAGAAGATGATCCGCATGGCGCGCGAGCTGGACAAGGTCGTGATCACCGCCACGCAGATGATGGAGAGCATGATCACCAACCCCGTGCCCACGCGCGCCGAGGTGAGCGACGTGGCCAATGCGGTGCTGGACGGCACCGACGCCGTGATGCTGAGCGCCGAAACGGCTGCCGGCCGCTACCCGCTCGAGACCGTGGAAGAAATGGCCACCATCTGCGCCGCCGCCGAAGCGGCCGAAGACCACCAGCTCGATGCCGACTTCACGGGCCAGACCTTTGGCCGGATCGACCAGTCCATCGCCATGGGTGCGCTGTTCACCGCGCACCACCTGGGCGCCAAGGCCATCGTGGCCATGACCGACAGCGGCGCCACGGCATTGTGGATGAGCCGCCACAGCATCGACATCCCGATCTACGCACTGACGCCCAAGGTGGCCACGCAGCGCAAGATGGCCATGTACCGCAACGTGCGCCCGCTGCTCATGGACACGAGCGCAGACCGCGACACCGCGCTGGAGCAGGCCGAGCGCCACCTGAAGAACCGCAACATCGTGCAAAAGGGCGACGTGTACGCGATCACCTGTGGCGAGCCGATGGGCGCTCCTGGCGGGACCAATATGCTGAAAATCTGCGTGGCCGGTTAGCAGGCCGCGGGGCTGCACGCAGCGCGTGCACGGCCCCTGCGCTGAGTGCGCCGGTGAGCATGCCCGCGAGCACGTCGAACGGAAAGTGCACGCCCAGGCACACGCGGCTCCACGCGATGGCCAGCGCTGCCACCCAGCACAGTGCGGCGAGCCAGCGTGCGGGGCGCGAGGCCTGCAAGCTGGCCGCCAGGGCACAGGCCGCGGCCGTGTGCATGCTGGGAAACCCGGCGCGCGCCGCATGCTCGATCCACTGCACCCCTATCCCCAGCTGGGCGGGTCGCGGCGCCGCGATGGCGTGCCTGAGCAGCTGCACGCCCACCCAGGCCAGTGCCATCGAGAACAGCGCCAGCACCAGGTCACGCCGCTGGGCAGGGCTGCCGACCACAAGGCCTCCAGCCAGCACTCCCCCCATGGCGATGGGCAGCTTCTGGGACGCCCACCGCGCGGCGGTGACCACCGCAGGCCAGGTCGACGCGTCTGCATTGACCGCGTGGAACAGGGCCAGGTCAAGCGGAAGCATGGGGCGCCTCTTCGGGGGGCGTGCTGCACGCAAAGGACGGGAAACGGGGGCGCAACGCAGCGGCCGCCAGGTCGCACAGCCAGCCGGTGGTCCAGCACAACCAGCCCGTCCACAGCGTGTGGCTCATGAAATGCGCGCCGCGCACCTGCTGCGCCGCGCCCAGCACGAACCCCGCCAGCAGCGAACCCGCCAGCCACCAGCGCGCGGCCGCAGGTGCCTTGTGGCGCAGCGCGAAGTAGCCGCCCAGGAATGCAAAACCCGCGGACGCGTGGCCTGCGGGAAAACAGCGTCCGCTGCCACCGTCGAGCACTCCGAGCGCCCAGTGGGAGACGTGGCGGGCCACGCCGCCGAACTGCGCCAGATCCCAGGGGCAACTGGTGGCGCTCAGGTTCTTGACGATGCTGATCAGCGCCAGTGCCAACAGGGCACTCACGGCCATCTGCAGCCGCTCCCTGGCGTCGATGCGCCGCAGGATGCCCTTGGGCCACCACACGCTCAGGGCCAGCAAGAGCACCAGCAGCCATCCCAGGCGGCGCGCGTCTTCATGGAGCACCTGGACGAAGAACCAATGGTCCCGCATCGGAAAACCCGCCGACGAGCCGAAGGCCTGGGCCCAGGCCAGGTCGCGCCCGCCTGCATCCCAGGCCACCACGCCCGCCAGCGCGGCGAGGGTCCAGAACAAGAGATGGTGGTGCGGGCGCAGGGGTGTCGCAGGTGAAGGAGCCGGTCTGGAGAGCATGGCCGGCACGATAGGGCGCCGCACTTAACGTCGTCTTAATGGGGCGCAAGTCGATGGGCGCTGCGACAATGCCCGCATGCGAATACTCGTGGTCGAAGACGATGCAGGCATTGCCACCGGCCTGCGCAGCAACCTGCAGCAGCGGGGCTACGCGGTGGATGTCAGCGACGGCGTGGCCAGTGCCTGGAGTGCGCTGCGGGCCGAACGGTTCGATGCCGTGCTGCTGGATCTGGGCCTTGTGGACGGGGACGGCAGCGAGCTGCTGCGGCGGCTGCGGCTGAGCCCGGCAGCGAGCGCCGCTTCTCCGAGCGTGTTGCCCGACCCGGCCACCCCCGTGCTCATCGTCACCGCGCGTGATCAGGTCCACCAGCGCATCGCGGGGCTCGACCTGGGCGCGGACGACTACCTCACCAAGCCGTTTGACGTGGACGAGCTGGATGCGCGCCTGAGAGCGCTGCTGCGGCGTGCGGCAGGCCGCGCATCGCCCACCATCCGCCATGGCGATATCGAACTGGACCCGGCTGCGCGCACCGTGCGCCTGCAGGGGCGGCCGGTCGAGATGTCGCCCCGGGAGTTTTCGGTGCTGCTGGTGCTGCTGGAGGCGCGTGGCCGCGTCCTCTCGCGCCAGCAGATCGAGGAGCGCCTGTACAGCTGGGAGGCGGCCATCGAGAGCAATGCCGTCGAGGTCCACATCCACCACCTGCGCCGCAAGCTGGGCAGCGCCTGCATACAGACCATGCGGGGGGTGGGCTATTTCATGCCCCAGGAGATGCCCGGATGAACGCGCCTGCCGAGTCTTTGCCGCGGCGGCCCCGCAGGCCATCGCTCACGCGGCAACTGCTGCTGTGGTCGCTGGGCGCGCTGGCGCTGGTGTGGGGCACCTTCGTGTTCATCGGCTACCAGACGGGCGTGCACGAGGCGGACGAGCTGACCGACGGGCACCTGGCCAGCGTGGCGGCCTTGCTGCTCAACCTGCGGGCCACGGAGGTGATGGAGGGGCCGCAGGTCACCCCCCGGGCGCCCACCCCCTGGCTCAAGTCCCACGACTACCAGCAGTCCATCAGTGTCGTGCAGTGGGACGCGCAGGGGCGGCTGCTGTCGCTCAGCGGCACCACGTTGCCGCCGGAGTTCTCCGACGTGGAGGGTTTCGCCAACCTGACGCTCGGCCCGGACAAGGTGGTCTGGCGCAGCTTCTCGCAATGGGATGCGGCGCGGGCCCGCAAGATCATGGTGATGCTGCAGCTGCATGAGCGGGACGAACTGGCCGACGACATTGCCGGGCAGATGATCGAGCCGGGCCTGTGGTTGCTGCCCGTGGTGTCCCTGGCGTTGGGACTGGCACTGTGGCGCGGGTTGCGGCCGCTGTACGCGTTGTCGGCGGATGTCGCTGCGCTGGACCCGGTCAGCACGCAGCGCCTGGCCTCGCGCCATGCCTGGAGCGAATTCGAGTCCGTGGTGGCCTCCATCAATACGCTGCTGGATCGCCAGCACACCGCCATGGTGCGCGAGCGCAGGCTGGCCAACGAGGTGGCCCATGAACTGCGGACGCCCTTGTCGTCCATTGCCCTGCAGGCCAGCGCCCTGTCCGGTGAGCTCGACGAAGACGCGAAGGCCCAGGCGCTGGACCGCATCGGTCGGGATGCCCTGCGGGCGGGGCATGTGCTGAACCAGTTGCTGGCCCTGGCGAGGGCCAGCCGGGCCGAGCTGCATGAAGCCAAGCAGGCGGTGGACCTGGCCGCTTTGGTGCGCTCGGTGTGCGCCGACTACGCGCAGACGGCCTGGCAGCGCGGCGACGACATTGCGCTGCAGGCGCCGCCGGCGTTGATGGTCCAGGGCCATGCCTTGCTGCTCGACATCGCCACACGCAACCTCGTGGAGAACGCGCTCAAGCACACGCCGCACGGAACCCATATCGCCGTGCAGCTGTGTGGGGACGGCCCCGAGGGCGCCTGGCTGCAGGTGTGCGACGACGGGCGGCGCACCGCACAAGACGACTGCGCAGCGCCGGTGGACCGGCCCCAAGACAGCCTGCACCTGGGCCATGAAATCCTGCGGCGCGTGGCCGACATCCACGGCGGCCGCTTCGGCGAGGCCCCGGCCCCGGCGCCCTTTACCACCTGCTACCGGCTGGATTTGCCGCCAACCCCTGTCACGCCGGCCGGTTAAAATTACGAGTTACCAAGCGGTTACCACCGCCCAGGCCCCCACCCTGGCCCCACCAGGCCGACTGCGACCTTCACCAACTTCAACGGACATCACGACCATGCCCCTCGTTTCGATGCGCGAACTGCTCGACCATGCCGCCGCCCACAGCTACGGCATCCCTGCCTTCAACGTCAACAACCTGGAGCAGGTCCAGGCCGTGATGGCCGCCGCCGACGAGGTGGGCGCACCGGTCATCCTGCAGGCCAGCGCCGGAGCCCGCAAGTACGCTGGCGAGCCCTTCATCAAGCACCTGATCCAGGCCGCGGTGGAAGCCTTTCCGCACATCCCGCTGGTGATGCACCAGGACCACGGCACCTCGCCCAAGATCTGCGCGGGCGCCATCGACCTGGGCTTCGGCTCGGTGATGATGGACGGCTCGCTCATGGAAGACGGCAAGACGCCTTCGTCCTTCGAATACAACGTGGAAGTGACCCGCAAGGTCGTCGAGATGGCCCACAAGGTCGGTGTGACGGTGGAGGGCGAGCTCGGTTGCCTGGGCAACCTCGAAACCGGTGAAGCCGGCGAGGAAGACGGCATCGGCGCCGACGTCAAGCTCGACCACAGCCAGATGCTCACCGACCCCGAAGAGGCGGCCACTTTCGTCAAGGCCACCCAGCTCGATGCCCTGGCCATCGCCATCGGCACCAGCCACGGCGCCTACAAGTTCAGCCGCAAGCCTACGGGCGACATCCTGGCCATCAGCCGCGTGAAGGAAATCCACCAGCGCATTCCCAACACCCACCTGGTGATGCACGGCTCCTCGTCGGTGCCTGCCGAGCTGCTGGCCATCATCAACCAGTACGGCGGCAAGATGAAGGAAACCTACGGCGTGCCGGTCGAGGAGATCCAGGAAGCCATCAAGTTCGGCGTGCGCAAGATCAACATCGACACCGACATCCGCCTGGCCATGACCGGCGCGGTGCGCAAGTTCCTGGCCGAGAACCCCGACAAGTTCGATGCGCGCGAGTGGCTCAAGCCCGCCCGCGAAGCCGCCAAGCAGGTGTGCAAGGCGCGCTACCTGGAGTTCGGCTGCGAAGGCCAGGGCGCCAAGATCAAGGGCCACAGCCTGCAGGACGTGGCCCGCCAGTACGCATCCGGCGCGCTGGCGCAGGTGGTGAACTGATGGTGGACTGATCCACGCGCGCGGGCCTGCCCGCCGCAGGGGAGCCCGGTTGCACACAAGGCGGCCGGGCTTTTTTACGGCCGGTGCAGCCTGTTCCTTGGACGCCAACGGCAGGCTGTCGCGAATTAGCGTGCACACTCGGCACCTTGCGTGGCACACGATCCTTGGCCTGGGTGGGGAGTTCCCTCTACATCAGACAAAGGCGACAGTCATGAGAAATTCTTCATGTAAGCTCGCGGTCAGTAAGTAATTCCACTGACCCTCACCGAGGAGATGACATGCTGATTGGTGTGCCTGCGGAATCGATGGCAGGAGAGACCCGGGTGGCAGTGACGCCCGAGACGGTCAAGAAGCTGAAGGCGCAGGGCCACACCCTGCGCATCGAGTCGGGTGCGGGTGTGGCCGCCAGCGTCACGGACGCCGCGTACGAAGCCGCCGGCGCCGAGATCTCCGATGCCGCCGGCGCCTGGGGTGCCGACCTGGTGCTCAAGGTGCGCACGCCTTCGGACGCCGAAGCCCCCCGCCTGCGTGCGGGCGCCACCGTGGTGGGCATGCTCAATCCCTTCGACGTCGCAGGCCTGCAGCGGCTGGCCAGCGCGGGCGTCACGGCCTACGCCCTGGAGGCTGCGCCGCGCACCACGCGGGCCCAGAGCATGGACGTGCTCTCCTCGCAGGCCAACATCGCCGGCTACAAGGCCGTGATCATCGCCGCCGATCGCTACCAGCGCTTCTTCCCGATGCTCATGACCGCGGCGGGCACCGTCAAGGCCGCCCGTGTCGTGATCCTGGGCGTGGGCGTCGCGGGCCTGCAGGCCATTGCCACCGCCAAGCGGCTGGGGGCTGTCATCGAGGCCTCGGACGTGCGCCCCAGCGTGAAGGAACAAGTGGAGTCGCTGGGTGCCAAGTTCATCGACGTGCCCTACGAGACCCAGGAAGAAAAAGACGCGGCCGAGGGCGTGGGCGGCTACGCCCGCCCCATGCCGCAAAGCTGGCTCGACCGCCAGAAGGCCGAGGTGGCCAAGCGCGTGGCCCAGGCCGATGTGGTCATCACCACGGCGCTGATTCCCGGCCGCGCCGCACCGGTCCTGGTGACCGAAGACATGGTCCGGTCCATGAAGGCGGGCTCCGTCATCGTGGACCTTGCCGCCCCGCAAGGCGGCAACTGCCCGCTCACCGAAGCGGGCCAGACAGTGGTCAAGCACGGCGTCACGCTGGTGGGCGAGACGAATCTGCCGGCGCTCGTCGCCGCCGATGCGTCCGCGCTCTACGCGCGCAACGTGCTCGACTTTCTCAAACTCATCATCAACAAGGAAGGTGCCCTGCACATGGACTTGCAGGACGACATTGTTGCCGCCTGCCTCATGGCACACGAGGGCACGGTAAAGCGCGCATGAGCCTGCTGAAGAATTTGCAAGAGATATTGTCCGCCACGCCCCGCCGCGGTGGCTGGCTGCTGGCCGCCTGTGGCGTGCTGGCCGTGAGCGGCTGCGCACCCATACCCGCCGGCCCTGCGGAGTTCAGCGCCGGCCGCACGCGCGTGGTGCTGCCCTCGGCGGCGTGGGAAGACCTGGGCGCGACGAACGAGGCGTTCCCGCTGCACCCGCTGCCCGGCGCCTTTCCGCTGCAGACGCGCGCCGTGGCGCTGCGCGGCGCCAACCGCGAACTGCTGGCCGTGATGCTGGTGCAGACCAACCGCACGGACATCCCGCGCGACCCCACGCTCTGGACGGGCAGCTGCCCTCTGCAGCAGGGCATGACCGTGGAAGACGCGACCAAAGGCAGCCCGGTGCGCATCGACTGCCTGCGGTTCAAGCGGTGGGCCAACAACGCCGACTGGATGGAGAAGAACCACCCCGGCGTGGTGCGCTGGATGGATGAGCACAAGGCCACGCCGCTGCAGCCGTATTCGCACCTGAACTACCGCTTTGCGACGCAGGGCGGCTCGTATGTCGAGATCAACGCCATGGTCGACCAGCGCCTGCTGCGGCCCAAGACGAGCAACAACGAAGAGTTCCTGCGTGCGGGCTACCCGGCCCAGGAATGGAGCCACAAGGTGGCCGAGGCCGCCCGCGTGAGCACGGGCATGGCCGATGGCTTCTTCCCCGTGCCGCCGTTCCCCTTTGCCGTGCCGAACTGAGCACGCAGCAAGCCCCCGCTTACCGCGTTACCACCGCTCACCGCCCACCGACTGGAGTTCTCAACATGGGTGTCGTTCTGCAGATTCTGGGCCTGGTCATCACGTTCACCATGGCGATGGAGGCGTTGCGCCGCTTCGGCATCGACGTCGGCTGGCTCAATCCGTTGACCTTCTTTCACCGCCGCGCCTGGCGCAAGAAGGTGCAGACGCCGCCGCTGTATGCGCTGGACCACCCGGTGGACGTCGTCGCCGTGCTGGCCCTGGCCACGGTGCAGACCACCGGCGCGATCACGGTGCAGCAAAAGGCCGGCGTCCAGGCCCTGCTGCGCGAACACCTGCAGCTCAGTGAATCGGATGCCGCCAACCTCTGGGTGGCCAGCGCGCATCTGCTGCGCAGCCGGGCGCTGGAGCTGCGCGAGCTGCCGGTGCTGCTGGAGCGCAGCGCCGACAAGTTCACCGACTACCACGTGCAGACGCTGCAGACCGTGATGCGCGCGGCCGCACAGATCGAGCCACCGCCCAACGCTGCGCAGCAGCAGCTCATCGGCGCGGTGGATGCTTACTTTGCCAAGAAGAAAGCGTCTTCTGGCCCCTGGTCTTCCTGAAACGCACTGAACGAAGGACTCTCCATGGACGCCGTCTCGCCCACCCTCATCAACCTCATCATCTTCGTGCTGGCCATCTACGTGGGCTACCACGTGGTCTGGACGGTGACGCCCGCGCTGCACACGCCGCTCATGGCCGTGACCAACGCGATCTCGGCCATCGTGATCGTGGGGGCCATGCTGGCCGCCGCGCTCACCGAGACCACGCTGGGCAAGAGCATGGGGGTGCTGGCGGTGGCGCTGGCGGCGGTCAACGTGTTCGGGGGCTTCCTCGTCACACGGCGCATGCTCGAGATGTTCAAGAAAAAAGAAAAGAAGGTCGCCGCCCCCCAGGCTGAAGGAGGCCAGGCATGAGCATGAACCTCGTCACGCTGCTGTACCTGGTGGCCAGCGTCTGCTTCATCCAGGCGCTCAAGGGCCTGTCGCACCCCACCACGTCGATCCGCGGCAACCTGTTCGGCATGACGGGCATGGCGATTGCCATCCTGACCACGGCCGCGCTCATCGTCGAGCTGTCGGGCGGCAAGGCCCAGGGCATGGTGTACGTGCTGGGGGCGCTGGTGGTGGGCGGTGCCGCGGGCGCCTTCATGGCCCAGCGGGTCGAGATGACCAAGATGCCCGAGCTCGTGGCCTTCATGCACAGCATGATCGGCCTGGCTGCCGTGTTCATCGCGGTCGCGGCGGTGGCCGAACCCTGGGCGTTCCAGATCGTGGCCAAGGGCCAGCCCATCCCGGCGGGCAACCGGCTCGAGCTGTTCCTGGGCGCGGCCATCGGCGCCATCACCTTCAGCGGCTCGGTCATCGCGTTCGGCAAGCTGTCGGGCAAGTACAAGTTCCGCCTGTTCCAGGGCGCGCCGGTGCAGTTCGCGGGGCAGCACATGCTCAACCTCGCGCTGGGTCTGGCCACCGTGGGTCTGGGCCTGGTGTTCATGTTCACCGAGAACTGGACGGCCTTCTTCGCCATGCTGGCGCTGTCGTTCGTGCTCGGCGTGCTCATCATCATCCCGATCGGCGGTGCCGACATGCCGGTGGTGGTGTCCATGCTCAACAGCTACTCGGGCTGGGCCGCGGCGGGCATCGGTTTTTCGCTCAACAACTCGATGCTGATCATTGCCGGATCGCTGGTGGGCAGCTCGGGCGCGATCCTGAGCTACATCATGTGCAAGGCCATGAACCGCTCGTTCTTCAACGTGATCCTGGGCGGCTTCGGCGGCGAGGCGGCGAGCGCCACCTCGGGCGCCAAGGAGCAGCGGCCCGTCAAGACCGGCAGCTCGGACGACGCGGCCTTCGTGCTGGGCAATGCCGAGACCGTGGTCATCGTGCCCGGCTACGGCCTGGCCGTGGCGCGCGCCCAGCATGCGGTCAAGGAGCTGGCGGCCAAGCTCACCGAAAAGGGCATCACCGTCAAGTACGCCATCCACCCCGTGGCGGGCCGCATGCCCGGCCACATGAACGTGCTGTTGGCCGAGGCCGAGGTGCCCTACGACCAGGTGTTCGAGATGGAAGACATCAACGGCGAGTTCGGCCAGGCCGACGTGGCCATCATCCTCGGTGCCAACGACGTGGTGAACCCCGCCGCGCACACCAAGGGCAGCCCCATCTACGGCATGCCCATCCTGGAGGCCTACAAGGCCAAGACCGTGATCGTGAACAAGCGCTCCATGGCCGCAGGCTATGCGGGCCTGGACAACGAACTGTTCTACATGGACAAGACCATGATGGTCTTCGGCGACGCCAAGAAGGTGGTCGAGGACATCGGCAAGGCAATCGAATAGACCCCGCGCGGTTTCCCGCGCCCGCGGTGGCAGGGCGGCCCGCAAAGCCCTCTGCGCCTAGGGAAACCACACACCCCCGAAACCAGCACCGGCAGGGACAATGCCGGGGTTTCATTGCATTCAGTTTCAAAAGAGTTTGGAGAGACAGACACCATGACCGACCGTCCCTGGCTGGCCGCCTATCCGCAAGGCGTGCCTGCAGATATCGACCCCTCGCAATACCCGTCCCTCGTGGCGCTCATGGACGAAGCGTTCACCAAGTACGCCGACCGCGTGGCCTACAGCTTCATGGGCAAGGACGTGACCTATGCCCAGACCGACTCTCTGTCGAGCGCGTTCGCGGCCTATCTGCAGGGCCTGGGCCTGGTCAAGGGCGACCGTGTGGCCATCATGATGCCCAACGTGCCGCAGTACCCGGTGGCGGTGGCGGCCATCCTGCGTGCCGGCTTCGTGGTGGTCAACGTGAACCCGCTGTACACCCCGCGCGAGCTGGAGCACCAGCTCAAGGACTCCGGCTCCAAGGCCATCGTCATCATCGAGAACTTTGCGACCACGCTGCAGAACTGCATCGCCAACACGCCGGTCAAGCATGTGGTGCTGTGCGCCATGGGCGACCAGCTGGGCCTGCTCAAGGGCGCGCTGGTCAACTACGTGGTGCGCAACGTCAAGAAGATGGTGCCCGGTTACCACCTGCCCGGCGCCGTGCGCTTCAATGACGCGGTGGCCCAGGGCACGCGCGGCACGCTGAAGAAGCCCGACATCAAGCCCGACGACATCGCGCTGCTGCAGTACACCGGTGGCACCACCGGCGTGAGCAAGGGCGCGGTGCTGCTGCAGCGCAACGTGATCGCCAACGTGCTGCAGTCCGAGGCCTGGAACGACCCGGTCATGAAGAAGGTGCCGGCCGGCGAGCAGCCCACCAGCATCTGCGCGCTGCCGCTGTACCACATCTTCGCGTTCACCGTGAACATGATGCTGAGCATGCGCACGGGCGGCAAGACCATCCTGATCCCGAACCCGCGCGACCTGCCGGCGGTGCTCAAGGAGCTCTCCAAGCACACGTTCCACAGCTTTCCGGCCGTGAACACGCTGTTCAACGGCCTGGCCAACCACCCGGACTTCAACACCGTCAACTGGAAGAACCTCAAGGTCTCCGTGGGCGGCGGCATGGCCGTGCAGGGCGCCGTGGCCAAGCTGTGGCTGGAGAAGACCGGCTGCCCCATCTGCGAAGGCTACGGCCTGTCGGAGACCAGCCCGTCGGCCAGCTGCAACCCGACCACCAGCACCGAGTACACCGGCACCATCGGCGTGCCCATCCCCGGCACCTGGATGAAGCTGCTGGACGATGAAGGCCGCGAAGTCACCACCCTTGGCCAGCCCGGCGAGATCGCCATCAAGGGCCCGCAGGTCATGGCCGGCTACTGGCAGCGCCCGGACGAGACGGCCAAGGTCATGACCGAGGACGGCTACTTCAAGTCCGGCGACATCGGCGTGATGGACGCACGCGGCTTCTTCAAGGTCGTGGACCGCAAGAAGGACATGGTGCTCGTCTCAGGCTTCAACGTGTACCCCAACGAGGTCGAGGACGTGGTCGCGCAGATGCCCGGCGTGCTCGAATGCGCGGTGGTGGGCGTGCCCGACGAGAAGACCGGCGAAGCCGTCAAGCTCGTCATCGTCAAGCGCGACCCCACGCTCACCGAAGCCCAGGTCAAGGACTTCTGCCGCGCCGAGCTCACCGGCTACAAGCAGCCCCGCGTGATCGAGTTCCGCACCGAGCTGCCCAAGACCCCCGTGGGCAAGATCCTGCGCCGCGAGCTGCGCGACAAGAAGTAGCAGCTTCTGCGCAGCAACAGCCCTGCCCCGCCAATCGGGGCGGCCACCAGGCGGCTTCGGCCGCCTTTGTTTTGACCCCGAGAGTTCCACGCCATGACCACCGCCATCCTCAGCGCCCTCCCCGAAGAACAGGCCGGCCTGGTCCACGCGCTGGCGCACCCCCAGCGCATCACCCGCGCCGGCCGTTCGTTCTGGCGCGGCGAGCTGCACGGGCGCTCTGTCGTGCTGGCGCTCTCGGGCATCGGCAAGGTGGCGGCGGCCACCACCGCCACGGCGCTCGTCGAGCACTTCGGCGTCGCGCGCATCGTGTTCACCGGCGTGGCGGGCGGCCTGGGTGACGGCGTGAACGTGGGCGACGTGGTGGTGGCGCAGAGCTACCTGCAGCACGACATGGACGCATCCCCGTTGTTCCCGCGCTGGGAGCTGCCCGGCTATGCACGCGCGGTGCTGGAGTGCGATGCACCATTGTCCGCTCTGCTTTTGATAGCTGCTCGCGATTGCCTGATGGGCGGTAGCGGCCATTTTTCTTCGCAATCCGAGGTCCGCAGCGTGCACCAGGGCCTGATCGCCAGCGGCGACCGCTTCGTCTCCAGCGCCCAGGAGTCGCAGCGCCTGCGCGACGCCCTGCGCGCCGCCGGCCACGAGGTCCTCGCCGTCGAAATGGAAGGCGCCGCCGTGGCCCAGGTCTGCCTGGACTACAACGTGCCCTTCGCCGCCATGCGCACCATCTCCGACCGCGCCGACGACACCGCCCACGTCGACTTCCCCCAGTTCATCCAAACCGTGGCGAGCCGGTACGCAGAGCACATCGTCGGCAAGTTGTTGCAGTTGCTATGAAATATGTAGCTACTGGCGCTTTATAGAAAAGCGGTAGAGGGTGTTTTGGCTTAAAAATTGAGTATTTTCATGAGGGGTGCGCCGCCGCCTTCATCCAGCAGCCGTCGACCTAGCTCACCCAAGACTCCAGTTAGCCCGCCTGCAGAAGGCACCCCATCGCCGGTACCCCGCCAGAGCGCAGCGAATGGCTCCCTCCATGTTCAGGGCACGCCGCCAGTTCACCCCCCGCCGCCATCGCCAGCGCCACCGTGGATCCGGCTTCGCCGGTCCACCGGAGGCGTCCCCCCTGGGGGGCTGAGGAACTGCGGCTCCGAGCCTGCCTGCGCAGGCTTGGACAGTTCCGAAGGGCTGACGCCTCTGGCGGCGGCGCGTAGGTCCGCGCCACAGGGGGGCTACTTCAACCAGCCGCGCTTGCGGAAGTACCACATGGGCCCGAGCGCACTCGCCAGCATCAGCCCGATCACATACGGATATGCCGCCGGCCCCAGCAGCTCCAGCTCCGGGAACTTCATGTTCATGCCGTACACGCTCGCGATCAGCGTGGGCGGCAGCAGGGCCACGCTGGCCACCGAGAAGATCTTGATGATCTTGTTCTGGTTGATGTTGATGAAACCGACCGTGGCGTCCATCAAAAAGTTGATCTTGTCGAACAGGAACGCCGTGTGGTTGTCCAGCGACTCGATGTCGCGCAGGATCTGGCGGGCTTCCTCGAACTGCTCGGAGTTCAGCATCTTGCTGCGCATCATGAAGCTTACCGCGCGGCGGGTGTCCATCACGTTGCGGCGGATGCGGCCGTTCAAGTCTTCCTGGCGCGCGATGGCGCCCAGCACTTCGCCGGCCAGTGCGTCGGTCACGTCGCCGGCCAGCACCTGCTTGCTCACCTTTTCGAGCTCGTCGTAGATGTTCTCCAGCGTGTCGGCCGAATATTCGGCGTCGGCGTCGAACAGCTTGAGCAGCACTTCCTTGGCGTCTTCGATCAGCCCCGGCGCACGGCGTGCGCGCATGCGCAAGAGGCGGAACACCGGTACGTCTTCATCGTGGATGGAAAACAGCACGCCACGGCTCTTGAGGTTGGCGTTGTGCTGGTTCAGGATGAAGGCCACGCGCACCGAGCGGGGGTCTTCATCGTCGTCGATCAGGAAGTCGCTGCGGATGTGCAGCTCGCCGTTGTCTTCCTCGTAGAAGCGGGCGGACTCCTCGATGTCCTCGTCCATCGCATCTTCGGGGATGGACAGGCCGTAGTGCTGCTTGATCCAGCGTTTTTCTTCGAGGGTGGGGGCTTCCAGGTCCACCCAGATCGGCTGGAAGCGGGTCAGCTCTTCCAGGGATTCGATTTCTTCCTGGACGAGCCGGCCATTGGCGAGCGAAAAGATGTTGAGCATGGGCTCACTCCCTGGTTATGTGGCATCTGCGGCGGTGGGGGGTCATGGGGTGCTTTCAGACCCCACGGCAGCAGGCCGGGGAGCTGAAAGCTACCAACTGGGGTAGGTTTCCAAGGAGCTTTCTCCGTCAATCAGTAAAAAATGGGCAAGCGGCGGATTATGGCACCGGACCTCGCGCCTGTCCGGGCTGCACAGGGGCTTCGGTGCGCGGATATCCGGCTTTCTGTGCAGGTTGTGCACCGCTTGGGGAAGACTTCGGTGGCGCGGCCAGGTTCCGGCCCGCACGGGCCTTGCCGGAAGCCGCCGCTGCGGTGGTGATGGCCTCACACACACAGACAGACACCCCGCCAGCCCGCCGCGGCACCGCTCAGGCGTTCTGGCGCACGCGCACGGTGGCCAACGCCCGGCACAGGTCGGCCCAGGCCGCGGCCTTGGTGTCCTGCGAGCGCAGCAGGAAGGCGGGGTCGTACGACACCACGGCCGGGCACCCGGCCAGCTGGTGCAGCTCGGCACGCAGGCGGCCCAGCGGCTCGGTGCGGCCCAGGGCTGCGCGGGCGGCCACATGGCCCAGCACGAGCACCATCGAAGGCTGCAGCTGCGCCACCGCCGCAGCCAGTTGCTCGGGGATGGCGTCGGTGCCGGGGGCTCCGGCGGCAGAGCGCTCCAGCGCGGTGATGAAGACGCGGGGGTGCCGGTGCAGCTGCATGGCCCGCAGCATGTTGTCGAGCAGCTTGCCGGCGTCGCCCGACAGGGGGTCGTGGGGTGCCGTGCTCTCGGCCACGATGAGCCAGCCTGCGCCCAGCTCTGCGGGAGCCAGGGCCGGGTCGGCCTGGGGGTAGAGCGCCTGCGGCGGATGCAGCCGCAGGGCGGCAGCGCCGGGACCGCCAGCCGCTGCGGTGGCGGTGGGTGCGCTGGCCCCCACCCGGGGGGGGGGCGGCGGCGTCGCCGCCACGGCGGCGGGCGCCAGGGCAGGAGCCGGCGGGGCCGCCGCCATCGGCACGGCGGGGGCCGTGCCGGCCCGCTCGGTCACGGTGGCCGCGGCGGGGCGGGATGGTGGGCCCCACACGGTGACGCCCATTTCCTGCAGCATGGCGCGCTGGCGCGCATCGAGGTCGAGGGTCATAGACAGATCAGGCGCAAGGTGCCCGGGTTCATAGCGCAAAGCTCATGACCACCGCGTCTTCGCGTTGGCCGTCGGCGGCGGGGTAGTAGCGCTTGCGTTCGCCCACGCGGCGAAAGCCATAGGCCAGGTAGATGCCGTGGGCGCGCAGGTTGCTGGTGCGCACCTCCAGCCACAGCCACTGCGCGCCGCGCCCGCGCGACCACAGGGCCAGCGCATCGAGCAGCACGCGCGCCCAGCCCTGGCGCTGGTACTCGGGCGTGACGGTGATGTTCAGCAGGTGGACCTCGTCCACGCCCAGCATGGCGACGAAGTAGCCCAGCAGGTGGTCGCCCGCCATCAGCACCTGGGCCTGGTAGCCCGAGGCCAGGGCGTCGGTGAAGTTGCCGCGCGTCCAGGGGTGGGTGTACGCCTGCACCTCCACCTCCAGCACGGCGTCCAGCCGCGCGAGCGTGAGGTTTTCAAAGCGTGCCTCCAGCGCGGATGTGGGGGGGGTGGGCAGGGCGCTCATGGTGGCGTGGTGGTCGTGGTGGCAGCCACGCGCTCTGCAGCGCGCTCGGCCGTGGTTTTCGCCACTTTATCGCGGATGTAGCGCGGCAGTGCATCGGTGGCGGGCACCGTGCCGCCAGCGGCCAGCAGGGCAGGCGCCAGGCGCAGCAGGGCGGCGGCGGTGGGCAGGGCTGCGACGTGCGGTGCGGCCGGTGCCAGGCGCTCGCCGTAGGGCGCCTGCGCATTGCCCGCCACGGTCCAGCCGGGCGGGGCCTGCACGGTTTCGGGCGCGCCCAGGCCGAAGTCGGCGTCGGCCTGCCAGCGGCCTTCGGCGGGCTGCCATTCGCAGCGGGCGTGGTAGACCTCGTCCATGCGCGCATCCAGCACGGCCACCACCTGGGTGCAGCCGTGCTGCGCCCGGGCCTCCTCGGCCACGGCCAGCAGCGTGTCCACCGGCAGCACCGGAATGCCCTGGCCGCCGCGTGCGCCAAAGGCCAGCCCCTGGGCCACGGCGCAGGCCGTGCGCAGTCCGGTGAAGGAGCCCGGCCCGCGGCTGAAGACCAGCGCGTCCAGCGTGTCGAACGTCAGGCCCGCCTGCGCCAGCAGGCTGCGCACGGCCGGGATCAGCGTGGCCGACGCCTGCGAGCCGCCCGGACCGTGGTGCAGCCACACGGCATCGCCGTGCTGCACGGCGATGGAGATGACGTCGGTGCTGGTGTCGAAAGCAAGCAAATTCATGGGCTGGGGCCGGTCGCGCGAGGGGAATGGATTCGGGGTCACGGGGCCGTGCGGCCCGGTGCGGATGCGGTGGAGGTACCCGGTGGGGAGGCCGCCGCCGGCGGGGCCCGGCGCAGCACCCCCAGCAGGATACCCCCGGTCACGAGCAGCAGCCCGGCCACCAGGTTCCAGTGCAGGGGCTCGCCCAGGAACATCACCGCGCCGATGGCCGACAGGCCGGGCACCAGCGCCGTGATCATGGTCGAGCGCACGGGGCCGTAGTGCTGGATCATGCGCGTGAAGGCAATGCCCGAGATCACCACCGAGCCCCCGCCCTGGAACGCCAGCTGGAACAGGATCTCGCTCCCGGGTGCGAGTGCCAGCCGGCTGGCGACCCCGCCCAGGCCCGCCAGCAGCGCATAGGACGGCACGTACACCAGGCAGGCAAAGGCCGTGATGGCGATGGTGGCCTGCACCGCGTCCACCGCGTGGCGCCGTGCCATCACGCTGTAGGCGGCCCAGCAGGCGGCGGCGGACATGAACAGCAGGTCGCCCTTCCAGACGTCTCCGCCCGCGAACGCGGCCAGCAGGCTGCTGCCGCCCACCAGCAGGTCGCCCGCCACGATCAGCGCGAGCCCCGCGGCGCGCAGCGGCGTGATGCGGTCGTGCAGCAGCAGGGCCGCCAGCAGGGCGGTCCACAGCGGCAGGCTGCCGGGCATGAGCACCGCCGCATGCGTGGCCGGTGCGTGGAAGAAGCCCGCATACGCCAGCATGGCGTACAGCAGCCCGCCCAGCGTGCCCAGCAGCACCGTGGTGCCCAGGGGCAGGGGCGAGATGCCCGCAAGGCTCGATGGTGGCGCTGCGCTGCCCAGGGCGGCCTTGCGCCGCCGCACCATCCACCAGCCCCAGGGCAGCAGGACCAGGCTGGCGCCCACGATGCGCAAAAAGGCGATGTCGAACGGTGTGAGGGTGCGCTGTGCCGAGGCGCGGGCGATGACGATGAAGCCCGTCCAGATGGTGACCGTCACGACAGCCGCCAGCAGGCCCATGGCACGAGGGGAAAAGCGCATGGGGGGATTATCCGGTGGCGCGGGCCCGCACCGGGCCGGGCAGGTGCTGCCTGGGGGGCAGGCCAGCGACATCCCGGGCGCTGGTTGCGCCACCGTGAGCGAGGAAGGTGCCCGAAAGGTGCCCGGCAGGCGGCTGGTAAGCCTCAGGCTGCGCAACAGGCGCTCAGAAGGATTCCCAATCGTCGTCGCCGCCCTTTGGCGCGCTGCGCGGGTCGAGTCGTGGGGCGGCCGGCTGCGCGAGGGCCGGGGCTGCGGGCCGGGCCGCTGCGGGCGATGGGGCCCGGGCGATGGCGGCTTTGGCCAGGGGTTTGGCAGGGGCCTGGGCCACGGCCGCCGGCCGTGCGGGCGCGGGGCGGGCCTGGGGGGCCGGGGCTTTGGCCGGGGCCATGGCGGGGCGCGACTGGTCGCCGGAGAGCTTGAACACCGCCACCACCTGCACCAGGTCGTGCGCCTGGTTGCGCAGGCTGCTGGCGGCAGCGGCCATTTCTTCCACCAGCGCGGCGTTTTGCTGCGTGGCCTGGTCCATCGAGGTGACGGCCTCGCCGACCTGGGCGACGCCGGCGCTCTGCTCGCCGCTGGCCGCGCTGATCTCGCCCATGATGTCCGTGACGCGGCGGATGCTGCTCACCACTTCGCTCATGGTCTCGCCCGCCTTGTCGACCAGCGCCGTGCCGTGCTCGACCCGCTCCACGCTCGCGTGGATCAGGTTCTTGATCTCCTTGGCGGCCTCGGCGCTGCGGCCGGCCAGGCT
Organism: Acidovorax sp. NPDC077693; assembly: GCF_044542805.1. Classification (NCBI taxonomy): domain Bacteria; kingdom Pseudomonadati; phylum Pseudomonadota; class Betaproteobacteria; order Burkholderiales; family Comamonadaceae; genus Acidovorax; species Acidovorax sp. NPDC077693. The sequence continues at coordinate 155,851 of NZ_JBITVD010000014.1, forward strand.
GCGCACTTCCGATGCCACCACGGCAAAACCGCGGCCCTGCTCGCCCGCGCGGGCGGCTTCCACCGCGGCGTTGAGCGCCAGGATGTTGGTCTGGAAGGCAATCCCGTCGATGACGGCGATGATGTCGCTGATCTTGCGGCTGGCGTCGTTGATGCCCTTCATGGTCTCCACCACGTCGCCCACCACCGCGCCGCCCTGGGCGGCCACGCTGGAGGCCGTCATCGCCAGCTGGTTGGCCTGGCGGGCGTTGTCGGCGTTGTTGCGCACGGCGGAGTTCAGCTGCTCCATGCTGGCGGCCGTCTGCTGCAGCGCGCTGGCCTGGTGTTCGGTGCGGGAGCTCAGGTCGGTGTTGCCCTGGGCGATCTCGGAGCTGGCATTGGAGACGGACTCCGCGCCGTGCCGCACGTTGTTCACCACGCTGGCCAGGTTGGCCTGCATGAGCGCCAGGGACTCCATGAGCGCGCCGACCTCGTCCTTGCCATGCTGCGGCACGGTGGCGGTCAGGTCGCCGGCGGCCACCCGGCGGGCCAGGTCCGAAGCCTGCCCCAGCGGCACGGTGACCGAGCGGGACAGCACCCACGAGAACAGCGCGGCCACCGCCACGCTCAGCACACCCAGCGCGATCAGCAACTGCCGGCTGGTCTGGCGGTTCTCTTCGACGGCACGCCCCAGGGCATCCACCTGCTCGCGCTGGTTGTTCAGCAACTCGTCCATCTTGGCGGCATAGTTGGCCGCCTCGGGCATGAACTGCTTGACCAGCATGGCATTCGCTTCGTCCACCTTGCCCTCTTTCTTGAGCGCAAAGATGTCGTCGCGGTTCTTCAGGTAGATCGTGCGCAGCGCGCCGATTTCTGCAAAGAGCTTCTTCTCGGAGTCGAGGAACATCAGCGCCTCGACCGCTTTTTGCAGCTCGCCCGAACTCTTGGACGAGGCCTTGCTGTCCTCGGCAAAGAAGTCCGCCAGCGCCGGGTCGCTGCTGCGCGCCACGGCGGCGGTGCGCGTGATGCCGGTGCGCAGGTTGCGCGACCAGTCACTCACCAGGCGTTCGGTCTTGATGGGGTTCTGCACCATCTCCAGCGTGGCATCGGCCACCGCGTTCAGGCGCGAGATGCTCAGCGCAATGGCACCGATCAGCAGCAGGAGCACCAGGGAAAATCCCAGCGCAAGGCGCTTGGCGACGGAGAGGTCGGAGAGTCGGCTCATAAGAAAAATGCCTTGTTGTGTAGCGTTGTGGTGGCAACCGTGGGCGCGATGGCCGCCCTGCCGCGCAGATCCACGGTGCGCCGTGGGTGCGCCCGCACTGTCCCGGGTGCGGGGGGGATGTTGCATAGTGTAAGTACGCCGCTTGCCGATTGCACGCACTGCATGCAGGTCGGCCGCGTGCCCTTGGCCGCTGCCAGGTCGGCGGCTGCACGGTCCTCCTCTAGACTTCCTGCATGATGAAGAATCGATCGAGAACCCCCCTGTGCCTGCGATGGGGGCGGGCCGTGTGGTTGGCCGGCGTGTTGTGCGCGGCCGCTGTCTCCTCTGCGCAGGCCCAGTCCACGGCGGCGCCCGTGGCGTTGCCCCCCGAGGTGGAAGCCGCGCTGGCCCGCGCCAAGCTGCCGCGCGAATCCCTGAGCGTGATGGTCACCGACGCGCAGGGCACAGCCCGCACGCAGCCCCGCCTGGCGCACCGTGCCCAGGTCCAGGTCAACCCCGCCTCGGTGATGAAGCTGGTGACCACCTACGCGGCGCTGGAGCAACTGGGCCCTGCCTACGTCTGGAACACGCCCGTGTACGTGCAGGGCACGGTGCAGGACGGCAGCCTGCGCGGCAATGTGTACATCCAGGGCCAGGGCGACCCCAAGATGGTGATGGAGCGGCTGTGGCTGCTCATGCGGCGCCTGCAGGCGCAGGGCATCCAGGTGATCGTGGGCGACATCGTGCTGGACCGCACCGCGTTCGACGTGCCCGAGCACGATCCGGCCCGCTTCGACGGCGAGCCGCTGCGGCCCTATAACGCGTCGCCCGACGCGCTGCTGCTCAACTACAAATCGTCGGTGATGACCTTCGTGCCCGACGTGCCGGCAGGGCTGGCACGCATCCAGTACGACCCGCCGCTGGCCGGCGTGCAGCGCCAGGCCTCCGTGGCGCTGGCGGCGGCCGGCACCGACTGCGGCGACTGGCGCGGCGCGCTGCGGGCCGAGCTGGCCGACCCTGCCAAGGTGGTGTTCCAGGGCGTGTACCCGGCCGCGTGCGGCGAGCGTGTGTGGCCCGTGGCCGCGGCCGACCCGCGCGGTTTTGCGGCGCGGGCGGTGGAGGGCATGTGGCGCGAGCTGGGCGGCAAGCTCACCGGCAGCGTGCGCGACGGCAAGGTGCCCGCGGGGCTCAAGCCCGCGTTCGTGTCCACATCGCCCGCGCTGGCCGAGGTGGTGCGCGACGTGAACAAGTACAGCAACAACGTGATGGCCCAGCACTTGTTTTTGACGATGGCGCTGCAAAAGAACGGCGTGGCCACGTTCGACGGCGCACGCGAGGCCCTGCGCCAGTGGTGGCAGGCGCGCGTGGGCGATGCCGAGTTGCCCCAGGCCGACAACGGCGCGGGGCTCAGCCGCGACGCGCGCCTGACGGCCCAGGCGCTCGCCCGCATGCTGCAGGTGGCCTGGCAGTCGCCCGTCATGCCGGACCTGGTGGCGTCGCTGCCGATCTCGGGCGTGGACGGCACGCTGCGCCGCAGCCAGAGCCGCGCGTCCGCCCACCTCAAGACCGGCAGCCTGCGCGACGTGATGGCGGTGGCAGGCTACGTGCACGCCGCCAGCGGCCGGCGCTATGTGCTGGTGGCGGTGGTCAACCATGCCAACGCCGGGGCGGCCCGGCCGGTGCTGGACGCCCTGGTGGACTGGGCGGCGCGCGACCAGTGAATAATCCGCGCTGGCCCTGGCACTTCTCCCTCACCCCCGCTCCATGCCCCTCTCCGAGCTCATCGGCTACCTGGCCGCGTTCCTCACCACCTGCAGCTTCGTGCCGCAGGCCCTGCACACCTTCCGGACGCGCGATGTCGGGGGCATCTCGCTGGGCATGTACAGCGTGTTCACCGCGGGCGTGGCGCTGTGGCTGGTCTACGGGCTGGTGCTCGGGGCCTGGCCCATCGTGGTGGCCAATGCGATCACGCTGGCGCTGGCCGGCACCATCCTGGGCATGAAGATGGTCTACGGGGCGCGCGGAGGGCGCTGAGTGCCTTGTGGCGCCCTGCACCGGGCGCCGCCTCCGGATGCAGGGCGGGCCCTTCGCCACTGTCGCCCAGGTGTCAAATCTGCCCGGCCAGGCACTCGTTAACCCGGATGCTGCTGCAGTGCAGGTAAGCGCACGATCCGTCGTTCCTTACCCACCGGAGGTCTCCACCCATGACGTATTTTCGCTTGACCTGTGTTGCCGCTGCGGCGGTCCTGCTTGTGGCCTGCGGGGGCTCGGACGACCCCGCCCGCGGCGCCCTGATCGACCCGCCGGCGGTGCTGGCCACGCTCACGGCCGCGCAGATCGATGCCGGCACGGCCAGCAGCGGCCTGCAGCCCATCAGCGGCAAGGCCAAGTGCGACGTGAAGGTGGTGTCGCTCAACTACGCCACCGCAGGCGCCAAGGGCGGTGAGATGACCAACGCCTCGGGCGTCATGCTGGTGCCCGCCGGCAGCTGCACCACGGCCGCGCCGCTGCTGGCGTATGCCAAGGGCACCGACGTGCAAAAGCCCCGCACCCTGGCCAACCCGCAGGACAGCGAGACCTTCCTGCTCGCCGCGATGTACGCCGCGCAGGGCTATGCGGTGGTCGCCACCGACTACCTGGGCTTTGCCAAGTCGGGCTACAGCTACCACCCCTACCTGCATGCCGATTCGGAAGCCACCTCGGTGATCGATTCGGTGCGCGCCGCGCGCAATGCCGCGGGCACGGTGGGCGCCAACCTGTCGGGCAAGGTCATGTTCACCGGCTACTCGCAGGGCGGGCACTCGTCGATGGCCGCGCAGCGCAGCGCAGAGCGCGACTACGGCAGCGAATTCAACGTGGTCGCGGGCGCGCACCTGGCCGGGCCGTACAACCTGTCCGGCTCGCTGCGCATTCCGGATGCGATCGCGGGCGTGCAGTTCTTCGTGCCGTACCTGGTCACCGCCTGGCAGAAGGTCTACGGCGATGTCTATACCGACGTGAAGCAGGTCTTCAAGGCGCCGTATTCGGGCTACATCGAGACCCTGCTGCCCAACCCCACGATGAACTACACCACCCTGGTCACCTCCGGCACGTTGCCGGCGGGCACGCCCAACCAGGCCCGCGACGCGCTGTTCCAGCCGGACTTCATCAAGGGCTCGCAGACCAGCACCACCCATCCGCTGTACCTGGCGGCCAAGAAGAACGACCTGCTGGGCTGGACGCCCAAGGCCCGCGTGCTACTGTGCGGCGGCGCGGGCGACCCCACGGTGCCACCCTCCATTCACCAGCAGGTCATGAAGGCCGACTTCGACAGCCGGGGCGTGACCAACGTGGCGTCGGTGGACGTGGACGCCGCCATCCAGGCTACGTTCGGCACCGGCGGCAAGGCGCCCACCGACCCGGCGTCCGCCGCGTTCGCTACCTACTACGGCTCCTACCACGGCACGTACGAGCCCCCGTTCTGCCATGCCCAGGCGCGGGCCGTGTTCGACACCGTGAAGTAAGTACACGGGCCTTTGCGCGGGCTGCACCCGGCCGCGCCCTGGCTCGGCAGGGGCCAGGCACGCCCTTCGAACCGCCGGCCTTCGGGCCGGCTTTTTTGTGGGCGGGTGTCTGGAGAGGGTTGTGTAAAGCCCGGTGCGGGCTCGGTATTTTCCCGGGCGGGCAAGCTGGGAACTCGGGGGTACCATGGAGATGCGAAAAAAGCACGGTCGTTCTTTTTGGCAGTTTTCAACTGGAGAATCCCTTGAATTCACAACAATGCAAAGCCTCCCTGTCGGCGTTGGTCGCGGCCTGCCTGCTGGCCGCCTGCGGCGGCGGCGGCTCGGATACCGCGCCCTCGGCACCTGTCACGTCCGTCAAGGTGGCGGGCGACAGCCTCGCTGACAGCGGGACTTTTGGCTACAAATTCACCGTCCAGGGGTCGGCCGCCACCGGCGTGGGCTCCACGGCCATCTGGCCCGAGCGCGTGGCGACGAGCTACGGCCAGTCGCTGTGCGCCTACTACCGGTTCAACGGTTCGGCGTTCGGTACCAACGCGGCCTGCACCAACTACGCAGTGGGCGGCGGGCGCATCAACAACGCCACCGCGCCCACGTCGCCGGTGTCCATCACGCAGCAGATCAAGGACATGGGCGCGCGCGGCTACAGCGCCAGCGACCTGGTGCTGATCGACGGCGGCGGCAACGACGCGGCCGACCTGATCGGCGCGTACCTGCGCGCCTCCACCGACAGCGGCCAGGCCTATGCGGCCCTGTTGAGCAGCGTGCTGCCCCAGGCCACCGTCAGCGCCGCGCTGGCGGGCGGGGCCAATGGCCTCGCGCAAGTGGGCGGCACCTACATGCAGGCCCTGGCCCGCAACTTTGCCGACACCATCAAGGCCAACACGGTCGCCAAGAACGCACCGCGCGTGGCCGTGCTCAATGCCCCCGGCGTCACGCTGACGCCGCGCTTCCGACTGGTGCTGGCGTCCATCAGCGCCACCCGCGGCGCAGCCGCTGCCACGCAGGCCGAGGCCTTGTTCGATGGCTGGATCCAGGCCTTCAATGCACAGCTGGCGACCAGCCTGGCTGGCGACACCCGCATCGCGGTGGTGGACTTCTACACGTCGTTCAAGGACCAGGCGACCAACCCTGCGCAGTACCAGCTCACCAATACCACCACGCCGGCCTGCCCGGCCACGGGCGTGGGCGCGGATGGACTGCCGACCTACACCTTCCCCACCTGCACCGCCACGGCGCTGTCGGCCATGACCCCGCCCGCGGGCGCCACGGGCGGCGCCGACTGGTGGAAGAGCTACGGCTTTGCCGACAGCTTCCATCCCACGCCGTACGGCCACCAGCTGGTGGGCCAACTGGTGTCGCGTTCGCTGTCCCGCGCTGGCTGGCTGTGAGCCGGCTGCACATGCTTCCATCCAAGGAGTTCTTCATGCACGCATTTTCCAAGGCTGGCCTGGCGGCAGCGGCGCTGTTTCTCGGCACGGGCGCCATGGCGCAGGTCGCCGGCACATTGAGCGTCCGCGCGGGCTTCACCCACATCGCTCCGCAGGTCAAGAGCGGCAACCTGAGCGCCCCGGCGTTCCCCAACACCAAGGTGGACGTGGACGCCGCCACGTCGCTGTCGGGCGGTGTGAACTACATGCTCACCGACCACTGGGCGGTGGACGTGCCGCTGTCCCTGCCTTTCAAGCACGACATCGTGGGCGACGGCGCCATCGCCGGTGTGGGCAAGCTGGCCGAGACCAAGGTGCTGCCCGTCACGGTGTTCGCGCAGTACCGCTTTGGCGAGGCCGAGGCGCGGTTTCGCCCCTACCTGGGCGTGGGCGTGACCTATGGCCGGTTCTTCAAGACCCGCACCACGGCCACGCTCAGCGGCCTGACGGGCGGCACGCCGGCGAACCCCACCACCGCATCGGTCGACAACAAGTGGGGCATCACGCCCCAGGTCGGCTTCGTGTGGAAGATCAACGACCGCTGGTTCGTGGATGCTGCCTACTACAAGAGCTTCCTCAAGACCACCTCGCACCTCTCGTCGGGCCAGTCGATCTCCAAACGGCTGAACCCCGATGTGATCGCCGTGGGCGTGGGCTACCAGTTCTGATGGCGGGTTGAGGTAAGGGGTGGGGAGAAGAGACTTGCCCCGCCCCTCGCCATGAAAAAGGCCGCCCGGGGGCGGCCTTTGTGTTTGTGCGCGGTCCTTGCTGCACGAACCGATTACCAGCGCGCGCGCAGGCGGTCGTACGCGTAGGTGCCGAACTGCCGCTGCGCCGACGGCGTGAGGTACACCTGGTCCGCGAACACGAAGGAGTCCGGGCTCGCACCGGCCACCAGCGTAGAGGTGTTGCACAGCGACGAGTTGACCTTGCCCGTGCCGATGCCGATGCCGTTGTTGGCGTCCACCGACGTGCATATCGGCGCGATGGCGTTGTTGAAGCCGTAGTTGGCAGGAACGCCGGTGTACAGGTTCACGTAGTAGGCGGAGTCGACATACAGCACGTTGGCGCCCAGGTCGACGATGTTCACGAGCAGGCCGTCGTTGAAGCGGGTGCTGGCATCGGCCAGCAGGGCTTCGCGGTTGATGGACTTGGCCCAGGGGCTCTTGCTCAGGTCGTAGGTGCCGGTCACCACCACGTACTTGGCACCGGCGGTGACCAGTCGGCGCACCTGCGCGGCCAGGTCCTCGCCGGCCTGGCGGGCGGCGGCCACCATGGCGGCCTCGGTCTGGGTGCCGGCCTGCACGGCGGCCATGCCGGCGATCACTTCGCTCACGCCCCCGTTGATGAACACCACATCGCTGCCGCCGAAGGTGTTGCTGGCCAGGAAGGTGTCGATCTGCTCGGTGATGGTCGGGGTGCTGGCGTTGCCGGCGGCGTCGGGCTTGGCCTTGACGCGGGCGTTGCCCACGGCGTAGCTCTTGCCGCCCGCCGATGCGGCCGCCAGGGGCTTGCCGTAGTTGGCGGCCACCTGCAGGGTCCAGTTGTTCACGCTGCCGTCATTGACGGTGTAGCGCGTGCCCTTTTGGCCGATGTCGCTGTAGCCATCGCCGAACGCGATGAAGCGCTCGGGGGTGATGGCCGACTCGGTGGTACTTGAACCGCAGGCCGCGAGCAACGCGGCCGACGCACATGCGGCGACCAGAACGGTGCGGCGGATCCAATTTGCTGCCATGTATTTCTCCAGAAAAGTGGGGCGTAGTTTAGCGGGGCCGTGTCAAGCCATGTAAAGCCGGACCTGCAACGGCATGTTGCAGGTAGGGCCTGCCCTGCCGCCGGGGGCCGTCGAGCCTCCCGGCAGGTGCCTCAGGCCGCGGCAGCCCGCTGCAGCCGGTCTCGCACGCCTTCCCAGTCGGGGCTGGCGGGCGGGGTTTCGATCCAGATCAGTTTCACGCCGTCGTCGTCGAAGCCGCGCAGCACGGCGAACAGTTGCTGGGCGGTGGCGGCCGCATCGTCGGGCATGCGGCGCATGACCAGCCGCGACGACTTGGTGCGCAGCACGGCGCGGGCGTACACCGCAATGTTGGCGGCCTCGGCGCCCAGCAGGTCCAGGCCGGTCTGCAGCGCCTTGGCATCCATCAGGCGCACCTTGGCGTTGGGCGCGTAGTGGGCCTCCAGCGTGCCCGAGGCGCGGGGCGTGTGGTCGGGCAGGTCTTCCTTGGACAGGGGGGCCGTGCCGCAGGCTGCCGTGATCTGCTCGCGGGTGATGGCGCCGGGGCGCAGCAGCACCGGCACGCCGCGGGTGCAGTCCACGATGGTGCTCTCGATGCCCACGGCGCAGGCGCCGCCGTCGAGCACCAGCAGGTCGGCGCCCAGCTCATCGCGCACGTGCTGCGCGGTCGTGGGGCTTACGCGGCCGAAGCGGTTGGCGCTGGGGGCCGCCACGCCCCACACCGGCGGTCCACCGGCCTGGGCGTCGTCGCCCGGGGCCGCGCAGGCCACGAGCAGGGCGTGCGCCACCGGGTGTGCCGGGCAGCGCAGCCCCACGCTGTCCTGGCCGCCGGTGGCGGCGGTGGCCACGCCGGGCAGGCGCGGCAGGATGAGCGTGAGCGGGCCGGGCCAGAACGCGTCGACCAGCGCCTGTGCGAACGGCGGCACGCTGCTGGCGAAGTGGCGGATGCCGTCCGCGTTGGCCACGTGGACGATCAGCGGATGGTCGCTGGGCCGCCCCTTGGCGGCAAAGATCTGCGCCACGGCGGCATCGCTGCTCGCGTCGGCCGCCAGGCCGTACACGGTTTCAGTGGGCAGGCCCAGCAGCGCGCCGCTGCGCACTGCGCGCGCCGCAGCGGCGATGGCCTGGGGGTCGTTGCCGTCGAGGATCATGGTGGTCAGAACGGGGCTATGCCCAGCAGGGCGGCCGCCTGCAGCGCCGTGGCGCGTGCGGCTTCGGGCGTGGGACCGGTCACGTTGAGGTGGCCCATCTTGCGGCCGCGCTTGGCGTCGCGCTTGCCGTACAGGTGCAGATGGGTGCCGGGCAGGGCCAGCACCTCGGCCCAGGGCGGCGTCTGCGCGGCGTCGCCGTGCGCGAACCACAGGTCGCCCAGCAGGTTCAGCATCACGGCGGGGCTGTGCTGGCGCGGCGGGGTCAGCGGCAGGCCCGCCATGGTGCGCACCTGCAGCTCGAACTGCGACACGTCACAGGCGTTCTGGCTGTAGTGGCCGCTGTTGTGCGGGCGCGGGGCGATCTCGTTGACCACCAGGCTGCCGTCCTGCAGCACGAAGAACTCGACACACAGCACGCCCACGTACTGCAGGCCTTCTGCTACAGATTTTGCAGCTGCCACCGCTTGTGCAGCAAGCGGTGGGGGCAGATTCTGTTCATGAACCTCGGTCACGGCCAGGATGCCGTCGCGGTGCAGGTTGCGCTGCACCGGCAGGTGCACCATGGCGCCGTCGGCTCCGCGCGCCACGATCACCGAGCATTCGAGCGCCAGCGGCAGCATCTTCTCCAGCACGCACGGGACCTTGCCCACGGCATCCCAGGCCGCGGCCAGCTCGGCGGCGGTCTTCACACGCACCTGGCCCTTGCCGTCGTAGCCCATGCGGGCGGTTTTGAGAATTCCTGGAAGCAGGTCTTCGGACACGGCGCCCAGTTGCTCGGCCGTCTCGATCACCGCATACGGCGCGCAGGGCACGCCGCAGCCGACGAAGTGCGCCTTCTCGCGGGCGCGGTCCTGCGCCACCGACACGGCGCTGGCTGCGGGCGACACCGGGCGCTGTGCGGCCAGCGTGGCCAGCGCCGCGGCGGGCACGTTCTCGAACTCGGTGGTCACCGCGTCGGACACGCGGGCCAGCTCGGCCAGGCCCCCCGGGTCTTCGTAGCCGGTCTGGATGTGGTGGTGGCTCACCAGGCCGGCAGGGCTGTCGGGGTCGGCGTCGAGCACGGCCGTGAAGTAGCCCATGGCCTGCGCCGCGTGCACGAACATGCGGCCCAGCTGGCCGCCGCCCAGCACGCCCAGCGTCGCGCCAGGAAGGAGAGGCGTTGTAGACGCGGTCATGCGGCAGGGGGCAGGGTCATGTTGCGCGCCACCTCCGTCTGCTCGGCGCGGAAGGCTTCCAGGCGCGTACGCAGCTCGGGGTTCTCGCTGGCCAGCAGCGCCACGGCGAACAGCGCAGCATTGGCAGCCCCGGCCGTGCCGATGGCGAACGTGGCCACCGGGATGCCCTTGGGCATCTGCACGATGCTGTGCAGCGAATCCACGCCCTGCAGGTGCCGGCTGGCCACCGGCACGCCCAGCACGGGCACGGTGGTCTTGGCAGCGATCATGCCGGGCAGGTGGGCTGCGCCGCCCGCACCGGCGATGATGGCCTTGAGGCCCCGGCCCGCGGCGGCTTCGGCGTAGGCGAACATGTCGTCGGGCATGCGGTGGGCCGAGACCACGCGGGCCTCGTGCGCGATGCCGAACTGTTCAAGAATCTGCACTGCATGCTGCATGGTGTCCCAGTCGCTGCTGGAGCCCATGACCACGCCGATCTGGATGGGTTTCATGGTGGTAGGGGGTGCGCGGCGGCGGGTTGCGCCCGCTGCACGGCTGTAGGTGGAACCCGCGATTTTACTTTTTGCGCTCCCCTTCCCGGAGCCGGGACATGTCGATGGGCCAAAATAGCGCGAACCCACCAGCTGCGCCGGCCTCTCCCGGCCCCCCCATCATGATTGACGTCACCGTAGAAAACTTTGAAGCCGAGGTGGTTGCCGCCTCCATGGATGTGCCCGTCCTGGTGGACTTCTGGGCGCCCTGGTGCGGGCCCTGCAAATCGCTCGGTCCGGTGCTGGAAAAGCTGGAGACCGAATACGCCGGCCGCTTCAAGCTTGCCAAGATCGACTCCGACCAGGAGCAGCAGCTCGCGGGCATGTTCGGCATCCGCAGCATCCCCACCTGCGTGCTGCTCATGAACGGCCAGCCCGTGGACGGCTTCATGGGCGCGCTGCCCGAGGGCCAGGTGCGTGCCTTCCTCGACAAGCACGTGCCCACCGAAGACCAGCTCACGGCCGAAGCCGAAGAGGAAGAAGCCTTCGAAGCCCTGGCCGAAGGCGACACCGACACGGCGCTCGAGAAGCTGCAGCATGCCGTCGTGACCGACCCCGCCAACGACGACGCCCGCTTCGACTACGTCAAGCTGCTGCTGCAGCTGGGCCGCGAAGACGACGCCAAGGTCGCCTTTGCCCCGGTGATCGCCAAGGCCCCGGGTTCGCGCAAGCTCGGTGCCCTCAAGACCTGGATGGATGCTATTGATTTCGTAGCTTTGAGCGCTTATGGGGAGAGCGCTGGAGCCGATTTTGATGCCAAGATCGCCGCCAGCAAGCGCGACTTCGACACCCGCTACGCGCGCGCCCGCTGGCTCATGGCCCGCCAGCGCTGGACCGACGCGATGGACGAATTGCTCGAGATCCTCATGCGCGACAAGGCCTGGGGCGAAGAAGCCGCCCGCAAGACCTATGTCGCCATCCTCGAAATCATCGAGCCGCCCAAGGTGAAGGTGGCCGACGGCCAGATCCCGCCCGACGACCCGGTGGTGGCCACCTACCGCCGCCGTTTGTCGAGCGTGGTGCTCAGCTGATTCCGGCCGGGTGGCTGGACGCGGCGGGTCGGGGGTGATGGCGGTGCAGCGCGCCGGGCAGGGGCACCACCGCAGCCTCCGGGCAGGCCGGGGCCGCCTGTTGGCGTGCATGGCCGCTTGCCTGCTCGCTGCGGGCTGCGGCACGCGGCCGCCGGCACCGGATGCGGTGGTGACGGGCGTGGCCTTGTCCCGAGAGCGCGTCGTGCTGCCCCCCGAGGCCGTCTTCGAGGCCACGCTGCTGGACGTGAGCCAGCCCGACGCGCCCCCGGTGGTCCTGGGGCGCCAGCGCCGCGAGCCGGCGGGCCAGCCGCCCTATGCAGTGGCCATTGCGTACCCGTCCTCGCGGTTCGTGCCCAAGGGGCGCTATGAGGTGCGCGCCGCCGTCACCCTGGAAGGCCGGCTGCTGCTGGCCTCCGAGGCGCGCCACGCCGTCCCGCAGGATGCGGCCTACCGCCATGTGGACGTGCAGCTGCGGCGCCAGCCCCCGCTGGCGGCCGTGGTGGAGGCCGGCGTGCCGCTGCTGCTGACGTACTGGCGCCTGGTGTCGATCGAGGAGGAGGCCGTGCCCCGCCCCGCGCAGGGCGGCACGCCGCCGCACCTGGTGCTGCAGTCCGACGAGGCGCGGGCCACAGGCTCGGGCGGCTGCAACCGGTACCTGACCGACTACCACCTCAACGGCGCGCAGCTGTTCTTCGGTCGGGTGGTGTCCAACATCGCCCTGTGCCTGGACCGCGGCGCGCTGGAGACGCGGTTCTTCAATGCCTTGGAAGGCGTGGCAAGCTTTCGCCAGCAGGGCACGCACCTGCAGTTGCGCGACGCGCAGGGCAAGCCGCTGCTCGGCTTCGAGGCCGCCGAGACGCTGCTGGAATAGGCGCTGGAAGCGGCAGGCCCCACGCCCGGTCGCCCGTCGGGTCGCGTGCACGGCGGCGTGGCGGTTACCGCAGCCATGAAAGGCGTGCAGCCGTTCGTCATGCCGCTACGCCCTCACGCTGTCACGCCGTCAACCGCTCCAGCGCTTCGCGGTACTTGGCGGCGGTCTTCTCGATCACGTCGCGCGGCAGGCGCGGGGCCGGGGCGGTCTTGTCCCAGGGCTTGCCGTTGACCTGGGCCTGTTCCAGCCAGTCGCGCACGAACTGTTTGTCGTAGCTGGGTGGGTTCTCGCCGCGGGCCAGCGCGTCGGCATAGCCCTCGACAGGCCAGTAGCGCGAGCTGTCGGGGGTGAGCACCTCGTCCATCAGCACCAGCGTGCCGTCGGGCGCGAGGCCGAACTCGAACTTCGTGTCGGCAATGATCATGCCTTTGGCCAGCGAGATTTCGGCCGCCGCCTGGTAGATGGCGATGCTCAGGTCGCGGATGCGGGTGGCCAGATCCAGGCCGATCATCTCCACCGTCCGCTCGAAGGTGATGTTCTCGTCGTGCTCGCCCGCAGCGGCCTTGGCGGCGGGCGTGTAGATGGGCGTGGGCAGCTTGGCGGCGTTGGTCAGGCCCTCGGGCAGCGGCACGCCGCACACCGCGCGCGATTCCTGGTATTCCTTCCAGCCGCTGCCGGCCAGGTAGCCCCGCACCACGGCTTCCACCGGGATGGGCTTCAGGCGCTGGACCAGCATGGAGCGGCCGCGCACCTGGGCCACTTCTTCGGGGCTGACGACGCTCTCGGGGGCATCGCCCGTGAGGTGGTTGGGGCAGATGTGGCCGAGCTTGTCGAACCAGAACAGCGCCATCTGCGTGAGCAGCTCGCCCTTGCCGGGAATGGGCTCGCCCATGATCACGTCGAACGCCGACAGGCGGTCGCTGGCCACCATCAGGATGCGGTCATCGCCCACGGCGTAGTTGTCGCGCACCTTGCCGCGGGCCAGCAGGGGCAGCGACGTGAGGGCAGAGGTGTGCAGGGCGGTGGAGCTGGGCTGGGTCATGGTGTCGGTGAGGCGGTCGATGGTGTCGCGTCCGCTGCCGGCAGGCCGGTGAACGCACAACGTAAAACACGTGCGGGAGCATTCCGCGCAACCTGCGGATTTTACGCGCGGGGGCCGGGGCGGGTGGCGGGGCGGCGCCGGCCGGTGCCCGCGGCCGGGGCGTCAGGTCAGCCGGCGGCGATGTGTGCACACCGAATGTCTCGCGTGTTGCACCATGTTGCGGCACACTGGGCGGCCCTCCTTTCCTGAGCCGCCGCGCGCGACTTTCCGTGCAGTCTTCCTCCTCTTCCTTGCCTGCTGCTTCGGCAGCCTCTGCCGCCGTTCCAGCCGCCCCCATGCTCACGCCGCGGCGCGAGTTCTGGCTGCTGCTCACCCTGGCCGGCATCCAGTTCACGCACATCCTGGACTTCATGATCATGATGCCGCTCGGGCCGCAATTCACGCAGCTCTTTGCCATCAGCGATGCGCAGTTCGGGCTGCTGGTGTCGGCCTATACGCTGTCGGCGGGCGCATCGGGCCTGCTGGCCTCCACCTACATCGACCGCTTCGGCCGCAAGCGCCTGCTGCTCACGCTGTACGTGCTGTTCGGCCTCGCCACGCTGGCCTGCGGGCTGGCGCCCACGTACGGCTCGCTGATGGTGGCGCGCATCCTGGCGGGCGCGTTCGGCGGGGTGCTGTCGGCGCTGTCGCAGACCATCGTGGCCGACGTGGTGCCGTTCGAGCGGCGCGGCCGGGCGATGGGCATCGTGATGACATCGTTTTCGCTGTCCACTGTGGCGGGCGTGCCGCTCGGGCTGCTGCTGGCCCAGTACGGCGGCTGGCACCTGCCGTTCATCGCCATCGCGTCGCTGGTCGGCGTGCTGGCCATCTTCGCGGCCCGCACCATGCCGACGATGACGGCGCACCTGCTGGCCGCGCAGCGCCGCAGCACGTTCGGCGGCATCGCCCAGGTGCTGGGCGACGCCAACCACCGCTGGGCGTTCCTGTTCTCGGCGCTGATCATGTTCACCGGCTTCACGGTGATCCCCTACATCACGATCTACCTGCAGGCCAACGCCGGGGTGCGGCCCGACCAGGTCCCGCTGGTGTACCTGTGCGGCGGGGTGGTCACGCTGTTCACCGCACGGCTTTTCGGCGTGCTGACCGACCGCTGGGGCAAGGTGGTGGTGTTCCGCTGCCTGGCGATCGCGGGGGCGTTTCCGCTGCTGGGGATCACGCTGGTGCGCGGCGTGCCGCTGTGGGGCGTGCTCACGGTGTCCACGCTGATGTTCGCGCTGATGAGCGGCCGCATGATCCCGGGCATGGCCATCATCTCGTCGGCGGCGCAGCCGTCGCTGCGCGGCACCTTCATGACACTGAACGCGTCGGTGCAGTCGGCGGCCATGGGCATGGCTTCGTTTCTGGGCGGGTTGCTGATCAGCCGCGATGCGCAGGGGCTGGTGCAGAACTACTGGATGTCCGCCGCGGTGGGCATCACGGCCAGTGTGCTGTCGATGCTGGTGGTGGGGCGCCTGGTGCTGCACGGTGCAACACCGCAGGCCCGCTGACCGCATGGGGGGCGAGCACGCCGCCTGAAGAGAAGGGGCGCGCGAAGGGGCGCGCAGGTCAACCGGATCATTGTGCGCGCTTTTGCGGCGCTTGGCACCTTCGCCGCCATAACCCAGCAGTCAGGGGCGGTATGGGATTGCTTTTCGGTGAGGGCAGGGGCATAGTGAACTCACGTCAACGGATGCATCCTCGTTCCCCAGCCGCTCCCCTGATCAAGGACGGCATTCTTTCACCGAGAGTGTTACAGGAGACTTATCTATGAACTTGACGATCAGCGGTCACCATCTCGAAGTTACCCCCGCCTTGCGCAGCTATGTCACCACCAAGCTGGACAGGATCACCCGCCATTTTGACCAAGTTGTCGATGTCAAGGTACTGCTGACGGTAGAGAAGCAAAAGGAGAAGGAAAAGAGGCAGCGAGCGGAATGCAACATCCATGTGAAGGGCAACGACCTGTTCGCCGAAAGCTCGCATTCCGACCTGTACGCTGCGGTGGATGAACTGGTCGACAAGATGGACCGCCAGGTGGTCCGCCACAAGGACCGCCTGCAGGATCACCACCACGAAGCCGCCAAGCGCGAACTGCACGCGTGATGCGCCAGCCCTGAGCTTGGCACAGCAGCCGCCCACTGGGCGGTTTTTTTGTTGCCTGACGCCCCGCGATCAGGGTTTTCGCCAAGATGTGCATAATTGTTACCTTGACCATGAATCGACTCGCCTCCATCCTGCCCTCCGCCCAAGTGCTTGTGAGTGTTGACGCCACGAGCAAGAAGCGTGCTTTTGAAGAAGCGGGTCTCCTGTTCGAGAGCCAGCACGGCCTGTCGCGCGCGCTGATCACCGACAGCCTGTTTGCGCGCGAGCGCCTGGGCTCGACGGGCCTGGGCCATGGCGTGGCCATCCCGCACGGCCGCATCAAGGGGCTCAAGGCCCCGATGGCGGCGGTGTTCCAGCTGCTGCACCCCATCGGGTTCGATGCGCCGGACGAGCAGCCCGTGGGCCTCCTGATCTTCCTGCTGGTGCCGGAAGCGGCGACGCAAAAGCACCTCGAGATCCTGTCCGAGATCGCGGAGCTGCTGAGCGACTCGGCCCTGCGCGAGCGGCTCAAGTCCTGCACCGACGCGGCCGAGCTGCACGGCATGATCGCAGGCTGGCAGTCCACGCAGGCGGCCTGAGCCGCCCCGGCGCTGCACACCTTACCGCCAGCACCTTGTGAAACCCAATGTCGTCAGCGCCGACGTCCTGTTCGAGGAATTCCGCGCCGCCCTGAAATGGGAATGGGTCGCCGGGCTCGGCGCCTCCGAGCGCCGCTTCGACGAAGTGGCCGTGCGCTCCGCGCGCTCCGGGGCCGACCTCGTCGGCTACCTGAACTACATACACCCCTACCGCGTGCAGATCCTGGGCGAGCGCGAGATCGCCTACCTGAGCAATGCGTCGCCCGACGACTGCAAGCGCCGCATCGCCCGCATCGTGACGCTGGAGCCGCCGGTGCTGGTGCTGGCCGACAACCAGACCGCGCCCGACGCGCTGGTCTCGATGTGCGAGCGCGCACAGATCCCGATGTTCTCGACGCACGAGTCCTCGGCGTTCGTCATCGACGTGCTGCGTGCCTACCTGTCCAAGCACTTTGCCGACCGCACCACGATGCACGGCGTGTTCATGGACATCCTGGGGCTGGGGGTGCTCATCACCGGAGAATCGGGCCTGGGCAAGAGCGAGCTGGGCCTGGAGCTGATCTCGCGCGGCAACGGCCTGGTGGCCGACGATGCGGTCGACTTCTACCGCATCAACCAGACCACCATCGAAGGCAAGTGCCCCGAGCTGCTGCAGAACCTGCTGGAAGTGCGCGGCATCGGCCTCCTGGACATCCGCGCCATCTTTGGCGAGACGGCGGTGCGCCGCAAGATGCGCCTCAAACTCATCGTGCACCTGGTGCGCAAGGAGACGCTGGAGCGCGAATACGAGCGCCTGCCGTACGAGCCGCTCACGCAGGACGTGCTGGGCGTGCCCGTGCTCAAGGTCGTGATCCAGGTGGTCGCCGGCCGCAACATCGCCGTGCTGGTCGAAGCCGCCGTGCGCAACACCATCCTGCAGTTGCGCGGCATCGATACCTACCAGGAATTCGTCGAGCGCCACCGCCGCGCCATGGAACGCGACACGGGTGGTTAGGCCCGACTGCTATTGATTTGATAGCTGCTTGCGCTGGATGGATAAGCGGCAGAGCCTGTTTTGGCTCAAATGGGGCCTGTGAAAGTACCTCGGCCCACCGACCCTCGTCCCGGGATTCGCGGACCCCGGGTACGCCTCACGCCAAGGCAAAGGGCCAAAGAGCTTCACACCCCCGAACGCCCCCATCGTCACGGCCCACCAGAGTAGAGCCCCCAGACCGTAAACACTGGCGCTCCCCCAACGCCAGTGCACCCGTGGAACCGGCTCCGCCGGGCCACCGCGTGCGTCCCCTGCAGGGGACGGCGCCGAAGGCGACTCAGGGGCGAGTTACTTGCTAGCGCAGGCCGCGCACTGGCCGTACAAGGCCATGGTGTGGTCGTGGACGACCCATCCCTTGGCCTTGGCCACGGCCTGCTGGCGCTTTTCGATCTCGGCGTCGTAGAACTCTTCCACCTTGCCGCACGAGGTGCACACGAAGTGGTCGTGGTGCTGGCCTTCATTGAGCTCGTACACCGCCTTGCCGCTCTCGAAGTTGCTGCGGATCAGGATGCTGGCCTGCTCGAACTGGGTGAGCACGCGGTACACGGTGGCCAGGCCAATGTCCGAGCGCTCTTCCAGCAGCACGCGGAACACGTCTTCGGCCGTCATGTGGCGCTGTGCGCCCTTCTGGAAGATTTCCAGGATCTTCAGGCGGGGCAGCGTGGCCTTGAGTCCCGTGCTTTTGAGTTCGTCGATGTTGGTCATGGCATGGTCTTTCGGGATGCCGGCCTGGGCCCCCGGGTCCGGGGGGCCTGCCGCTACAATGGGGCGATCATATCCTCAGCCCTTTTATCCATGCCCGTCAAAGCCACTTGCAGCGCCCGCCTGGGCCTGGTCCTTTTGATCGGTGCTGGCGTGGCCACCCTGGCCGGATGCGGCAGCCTCAACGGCGCCAGCGACCGCATCGCCAACATCGTCACCCCCTACAAGATCGACGTCGTCCAGGGCAATTTCGTCTCGCGCGAGCAGGTCGAAGCCCTGCAGCCCGGCATGAGCCGCCAGCAGGTGCGCGAGATCCTGGGCACGCCGCTGCTCACCAGCCTGTTCCATGCAGACCGCTGGGAGTACGTGTTCACGCTCAAACGCCCTGGCGAAGAAGCCCAGACCCGCAAGCTGACCGTGTTCTTCAAGGGCGATGCGCTCGAGCGCTCCGAGGGCGACACCATGCCCACCGAGACCGAATTCGTCGCCACGCTGGGCTCCAAGGGGTCCAAGAGCAAGGTGCCGGTGCTGGAAGCCACGCCCGAGCAGCTGGCGCGGTTCCCCGCCTCGGCGCGGCCCACCACGCCACCGACGGCCGCCCCGCTGGAGCCCGCCTCCGTCAGCTACCCGCCGCTGGAAGCCCCCGCGCGCTGACCCGGCCCGCCGCAGCGCGTGGCATGTCCGGCGCTGCACCCACGATTTTCATGACAGGATTTTCATGACAGGGACTTCAACCCCCGCTGCCACCGCTCCGTGCCGCGTGGCCGTGGCTGGCGCCTCCGGCCGCATGGGCCGCATGCTCATCGAAGCCATCCGCGCCACGGACGACCTGGTGCTCGCCGGTGCGCTCGATGTGCCCGCCAGCCCCGGCATCGGCTCCGATGCCACCGCCTTCCTGGGCCACGCCAGCGGCGTGGCCATCACGGCCGACATCGCCACCGGCCTGAAGAACGCCGATGTGCTGATCGACTTCACCCGCCCCGAAGGCACGCTGGCCCACCTGGCCGTGTGCAGCCGCCTGGGCGTGAAGGCCGTGATCGGCACCACGGGCTTCTCGGACGAGCAAAAAGCCGAGATCGCGGCCCACGCGCAGAGCACCGCCATCGTGATGGCGCCCAACATGAGCGTGGGCGTCAACGTCACGCTCAAGCTGCTGCAGATGGCCGCCAAGGCCATGGCCACCGGCTACGACATCGAGATCATCGAAGCCCACCACCGCCACAAGGTGGACGCCCCTTCGGGCACCGCGCTCAAGATGGGCGAAGTCATCGCCGACGCCCTGGGCCGCGACCTCAAGGACTGCGCCGTCTACGCCCGCGAAGGCGTGACCGGCGAGCGCGACCCGTCGAGCATCGGCTTTGCGGCCATCCGCGGCGGCGACATCGTGGGCGACCACACGGTGCTGTTCGCGGGCATCGGCGAGCGCATCGAGATCTCGCACAAGTCCTCCAACCGCGCCGGCTATGCCCAGGGCAGCCTGCGCGCCGTGCGCTTCCTGGCAGAGCGCAAGACGGGCATGTTCGACATGTTCGACGTGCTCGATCTGCACTGATCCATGGACGCGCTGCACTGGTGGCGCCAGGGCGATGCGGTGACGCAGGTCACCGCCTTGCTGTTGCTGGCCATGTCGGTCGCGAGCTGGGTCGTGATCGTCTGGAAGCTGCGCCTGATGCGCCGCGCCAGCGCCGACGTGGCGCGCAGCACCGCCGCCTTCTGGCAGGCGCCGTCGCTCGACATGGCATCGCAACGTTTGCAGACCTTTGACCGGGAAGCGCTGGTGCTGCCGCTCGTGGTTGCTGCAAATTCCATAGCAAGCTCCGCCACGGCCGCATCGGCCAGCCTGGCCACGCAGGGCAGCCTGGCCACGCAGGGCAGCCTGGCCACGCAGCTCACCCGCGTGCTGCGCGACGCCCTGCACGGCGTGCTGGGGCGCCTGCAGTTCGGCCAGGTGATGCTGGCCACCGTGGGCTCCACGGCGCCCTTCGTCGGGCTGCTGGGCACCGTGTGGGGCATTTACCATGCGCTCACCGCCATGGCCGGGGCCGGGCAGATCACCATCGACCGCGTGGCCGGCCCCGTGGGCGAGGCGCTGATCATGACCGCCGCCGGCCTGGCCGTGGCCATCCCGGCGGTGCTGGCCTACAACGTGTTCGGCCGGTTGATCGGGCGCATCGAAGCCGATCTGGAAGGCTTCGCACGCGATCTGCGCGAATTGCTGATCGACCAGGCGGTGGCGCGGGGGGCTTCGCCGCCCGCCGCAGGCGCGGCCTGAGCCACACCCCGGCACCCTCACCAGGACACCTCGCCATGGCTTTCGGACGGCTGGAACGCACCACGGGCCCGCAGCCCATGAGCGACATCAACATGACGCCGCTGGTCGACGTGATGCTGGTGCTGGTGGTCATCTTCATCCTGACCGCCCCGCTGCTGGCCAGCTCCATCCGGCTCGACCTGCCCCGCAGCGAAGGCGCCACGCCGGGCGCCGCGCCCCAGGCCATCACGCTGGTGGTCGATGCCCAGGGCCAGGCCTATCTGGACGACCAGCCCCTGAGCCAGCCCGCGCTGGCCGAGCGCCTGCGCCGCATCGGCGCCGAGCAGCCCGACACCGAGGTGCAACTGCGCGCCGATGCCGCCGTGCCCTATGGCCGCGTGGTCGAGGTCATGGGCGCGGCGCACCTGGCGGGCCTGCAGCGCATCGGTTTCGTGGCCGAACCGGCGCCACCTGCCGCGCCATCTACCGCGCCATCCGCCGGGCCAACCTCCACGCCAGCGGCCGCCGCGCAGCCGCCCCGCACGCCCTGAAATCGCGCCCGGCACGGCGTGCCGGCCCCGGTTGGCCATGGCGTGCTGCAATGACAGGCGCATGACCGCCTAAAATCCGCCCAGCGCAGCACCGCACGCGGCTGCACCCCCCTCTCACCCCGAGCCCCCATGCAAGACAAATATTCTCCCCAAGACGTCGAACGCGCCGCGCACGACCACTGGACCGCCACCGACGCCTACCGCGTGACGGAACATACGAGCAAGAAGAAGTTCTACGCCTGCTCGATGCTGCCCTACCCCAGCGGCAAGCTGCACATGGGCCATGTGCGCAACTACACGATCAACGACATGCTGGCGCGCTACCTGCGCATGAACGGCCACAACGTCCTCATGCCCATGGGCTGGGACGCCTTCGGCCTGCCGGCCGAGAACGCTGCGCTCAAGAACGGCGTGCCGCCCGCCAAGTGGACGTACGAGAACATCGCGTACATGAAGCAGCAGATGCAGGCCATGGGCCTGGCCATCGACTGGAGCCGCGAAGTCGCCACCTGCGACCCCGAGTACTACCAGTGGAACCAGTGGCTGTTCCTCAAGATGCTGGACAAGGGCATCGCCTACCGCAAGACCCAGGTCGTGAACTGGGACCCGGTGGACCAGACCGTGCTGGCCAATGAACAGGTCATCGACGGCAAGGGCTGGCGCACCGGCGCGACGGTCGAAAAGCGCGAGATTCCCGGCTACTACCTCAAGATCACCGACTACGCCGACGAGCTGCTCGACTTCGTGACCGGCGACAAGCTGCCCGGCTGGCCCGAGCGCGTGAAGCTCATGCAGGAGAACTGGATCGGCAAGAGCGAAGGCGTGCGCTTCGCCTTCACGCACGACGTTCGCGGCGACGACGGCGCGCTGATCGGCGACGGCAAGATGTACGTGTTCACCACGCGCGCCGACACCATCATGGGCGTGACCTTCTGCGCCGTGGCGCCCGAGCACCCGCTGGCCGCGCACGCCGCCAAGAGCAACCCCGCGCTCGCGGCCTTCATCGAGGAATGCAAGAACGGCGGCACCACCGAGGCCGAGCTCGCCACGCAAGAGAAGAAGGGCCTGCGCACCGGCCTGTTCGTCACGCACCCGCTGACCGAAGAGCAGGTCGAGGTCTGGGTCGGCAACTACGTGCTGATGAGCTACGGCGACGGCGCCGTGATGGGCGTGCCCGCGCACGACGAGCGCGACTTCGCCTTTGCGCTCAAGTACGGCATCGAGATCAAGCAGGTCGTGCTGGTCGACGGCGAGAGCTTCAACTACCACCAGTGGCAGGACTGGTATGGCGACAAGCAGCGCGGGGTGACCATCAACTCCGACAGCTTCAGCGGCCTGTCCTTCAAGGACGCCGTGAACGCCGTCGCCCATGCGCTGGAGCAAAAGGGCCTGGGCGAGAAGAAGACCACCTGGCGCCTGCGCGACTGGGGCGTCTCGCGCCAGCGCTACTGGGGTACGCCGATCCCGATCATCCACTGCGAAGAGCACGGCGCCGTGCCGGTGCCCGAAAAAGACCTGCCTGTGGTGCTGCCGCAGGACTGCATCCCCGACGGCTCCGGCAACCCGCTGCACAAGCACGAGGGCTTCCACGCCGGCGTGACTTGCCCCGTGTGCGGCAAGGCCGCGCGCCGCGAGACCGACACCATGGACACCTTCGTGGACAGCTCGTGGTACTTCATGCGGTACTGCGACCCCAAGAAGAGCGATGCCATGGTGGGCGAAGGCACGGCCTACTGGATGCGCGACCAGAAGTCGGCCACCGGCGGCGCCGGCATGGACCAGTACATCGGCGGCATCGAGCACGCCATCCTGCACCTGCTGTACGCGCGCTTCTGGACCAAGGTCATGCGCGACCTGGGCCTGGTGACGGTGGACGAGCCCTTTGCGCACCTGCTCACGCAGGGCATGGTGCTCAACCACATCTACTACTGGCGCGACGAAAAGGGCGGCAAGAACTACTTCCCGCCCGAAGCCGTCACGCAGGTGCTCGATGCCCAGGGCCGCATCGTGGGCGGCCGCCTGACCGAGGCCGAGGGCCAGTACCCGCAGGGCCTGCAGCTGGAGTACGGCGGCGTCGGCAAGATGGGCAAGACCGAGCGCAACGGCGTCGACCCGCAGGACCTCATCGCCAAGTACGGCGCCGACACGGCCCGCCTGTACACCATGTTCACCGCCCCGCCCGAGGCCACGCTGGAGTGGAACGACGCCGCGGTGGAAGGCAGCTACCGCTTCCTGCGCCGCGTGTGGAACTTCGGCGTGAAGCTGTCTGCTATGGATATGGGAGCTGCTACCGCAAGCGTGGCAAGCGCGAGCAGCCTGAATGACGTCGAATTCGGCAAGGAGGCCAAGGCCCTGCGCCGCGAGATCCACAACGTGCTCAAGCAGGTGGACTACGACTACCAGCGCATGCAGTACAACACCGTGGTCTCGGGCGCGATGAAGATGATCAACGCACTGGAAGACTTCAAGGCCGCCGACTCCGCCGGTGCCCAGGTCGCGCTGATCGAGGGCTTCGGCATCCTGCTGCGCGTGCTGTACCCCGCCACGCCGCACATCGCGCACAGCCTGTGGAGCGGCCTGGGCTACGCCAGCCACCTGGGCGACCTGCTCGACGCGGCCTGGCCGCAGGTCGATGCCGGCGCGCTGGTGCAGGACGAGATCGAGCTCATGCTGCAGGTCAACGGCAAGCTGCGGGGTTCCATCCGCGTGCCGGCCCAGGCCGACAAGGCCGAGATCGAGCGCGTGGCACTGGCCAGCGAAGCCTTCACCGCGCAAGCGGCAGGCGCGGCGCCCAAGCGCGTGATCATCGTGCCCGGCCGCCTCGTGAACGTGGTGATTTAACTGGCTGACCCGGCCGATGAAGCGACGACTCCGTGACGCGCTGCGCGCCTGCCACCCTCTCGCACTTTGCGGGAGCGGGGCAGGGCCGGTGCCGGTGGCTGGCCACGCCTGCCGTGTGGCAGCGCCAGGCCCGGGCCGCGCAGGGTAGATAGCTTCTTCTGGTCGCGCGACCGCAATGGATGACTGATATGCAAAGACGTACGCTGCTGACCTTCGCCCCTGCCGCCTTGCTGGCGGGATGCGGCTTTCGCCTGCGGGGCGTGCCGGAGTTCGGCTTCGAGACGCTCTACATCGCCGCGCCCGCCGCCTCGCCCCTGGCCCGCGAACTCCAGCGCACGCTGGCGGGCTCCGGCGGCAAGCTGCAGGTGGTGCGCGAGGCCAGCGGCATGACCACCGCGCAGGCCATCATGGACCTGCTGCAGGAGCAGCAGGAGCGCGTGGTGGTGGGCCTGAACGCCTCCGGCCAGGTGCGCGAACTGCAACTGCGCCTGCGCGTGAAATTCCGCCTGCGCACCCTGGCCGGCGTGGAGCTGATCCCCGAGACCGAACTGCTGCAGCAGCGCGACATCAGCTACAACGAAACCATCGCCCTGGCCAAGGAAGCGGAAGAGGCGCTGCTGTACCGCAACATGCGCACGGACATCGTGCAGCAGCTCATGCGGCGCTTGGCTGTGGTCAGGCTTTGATCGATTTTTGAACGGTTGCGTCCGGTGGGCGCTGCCGGGTGGATTTCTGTCTTTCGCCCCCCTGCGGGTCAATATTAGCGCGCCCCAAAGCCAAGGCGCGCAGCGCCTCAGGGGGATCGCCTCATGAGCGTGCTTTTTCCGAACAGCGACTCCACCAGGTCCACCGCCAGCAACGCCGTGCGGTTGCGCACATCGAGCGCCGGGTTGACCTCCACGATGTCCAGCGAGGCCAGGCGCCCGCTGTCGGCGATCATCTCCATGCACAGCTGCGCCTCGCGGTAGGTCGGGCCGCCGGGCACCAGCGTGCCCACGCCGGGCGCGATCTCCGGGTCCAGAAAGTCCACGTCGAAGCTCACGTGCAGGTGGGTGTTGTCGTCCACGCCCGCCAGCGCCTGCTGCATGGTGGCGCGCATGCCCATCTCGTCGATGTAGCGCATGTCGAAGACCTCCAGGCCCTGCTCGTGCACGAAGCGTTTTTCGCCCGCATCCACGCTGCGGATGCCGATCTGGCGGATCTGGCCGGGCGTGAGGGCAGGGCGCCCGCCGGGCATGCCCGCCAGCTGCGTGAGTTCTGCCGGGCCAAAGCCGCACAGGCAGGCCACCGGCATGCCGTGCACGTTGCCACTGGGGGTCAGCGCGCTGGTGTTGAAGTCGGCATGCGCGTCGAGCCACAGCACGCGCAGGGTCTTGCCCACGTCGAGGCAGTGGCGCGCCACCGCGCTGATGCTGCCCAGGCCCAGGCAGTGGTCGCCGCCCATCAGGATGGGCAGGTGGCCCTGCTGCAGCTCGGCGTACACCGCATCGAACACATGCTGGTTCCACGCCACCACCTCGGCCAGGTGCCGGTAGCCCGCGTCGGGGGGCTGCCAGGGGTTGGCGGGGCCGTTGAGATTGCCCCGGTCGAGCACGGTCAGGCCATGGCTCTCCAGCGCGGGCTGCAGGCCGGCCACCCGCAGGGCTTCAGGCCCCATGGAGGCGCCGCGCGCGCCCGCGCCGACGTCGGTGGGGGCGCCGATGAGGCTGATGGCGGGCGCCGTAGGGTGGGGCGAGGAGGTCATGAACAAAGCCTTTGTGGGGAGCTGAAGGGGTCGGGGTATCCGGGGTCGGGGTGCGCCGTGGTGGCGGGATTGTCTGCGCAGCGCGCGCCAATGAACAGTCAGACAGCTGCTCCATCGGGCGCGTGCGCTGTGCAATCTGCGGGCTGGCGCTGGCGATCTGCGCAACGGGGGCTTGCTGATGGGGGCGCTGGCGGGCGTCCGCAGCCCGTGGCAGGGGGCCAAGGCGATAAACTTTGCCGCATGCAACTCGCCCTGGCCCAACTCTCCACCCACCTCCAAAAGGGCCTGTCGCCGCTGTACGTGCTGCACGGCGACGAGCCCCTGCTGCAGCAGGAGGCGGCCGACAGCATCCGCGCCGCGGCGCGGGCCCAGGGCTACACCGAGCGCAGCAGCTACACGGTGGCGGGCGCTCACTTCGACTGGAGCGCGGTGCTGGCGGCGGGCGGCAGTCTGAGCCTGTTCGCCGACAAGCAGATCGTGGAGATCCGCATCCCGTCGGGCAAGCCCGGCAAGGACGGCAGCGTGGCCCTGCAGCAGGTGGCCGACGCGGCGCGCGGCAACGACAGCACGCTCACGCTCGTCATGCTGCCGCGCCTGGACAAGGCCACCCGCAGCGGCGCCTGGTTTGCCGCGCTGGAGGCCAACGGCACCTCGATCCAGATCGACACCATCGAGCGCGGCATGCTGCCGCAGTGGATCGCCCAGCGCCTGGCCGCGCAGGGCCAGCGCGTGGTGGCGGGTGAGGAGGGCCAGCGCACGCTGCAGTTCTTTGCCGACCGCGTGGAGGGCAACCTGCTGGCCGCCCACCAGGAGATCAGCAAGCTGGCGCTGCTGCACCCGGCGGGTGAACTGAGCCAGGCCCAGGTCGAGGCAGCGGTGCTCAACGTGGCGCGCTACGACGTGTTCAAGCTGTCCGAGTCCGTGCTGTCCGGCCAGACCGCCCGCGTGCAGCGCATGCTCGACGGCCTGCAGGCCGAGGGCGAGGCAGAAGTGCTGGTGCACTGGGCGCTGGCCGAAGACATCCGCGCCTTGAAGCGCGTGAAGGACGCGATGAACGCCGGCCGCCCCCTGCCCATGGCCCTGCGCGAGAACCGCATCTGGGGAGCCAAGGAAAAGCTGTATGAGCGCATCCTGCCCAAGGCCAGCGACGCCGCCCTGGCACGCCTGCTGCAGTCGGCCCACACGGTGGACGGCATCGTCAAGGGCCTCAAGGTACCCGACTGGCCGCAGAACGGCTGGCAGGCGCTGCAGCGGCTGGCGTTTCAGGTGTGCCGGCTGACGCAGGCGGCGCGGTGACCGGCGCTGCACCTGGTTGTAGATAAAAATAGCCGCCAACGCTTGTCCATCAAGCGCTAAGCAGCTATCAAATTGGTAGTAGTGGTCAGGCAGCGTCCAGCACGCCCTGTGCCTTGTCCACCCACATCTCCAGGTTGGCGACGAGATCCTTCTGGCTGAACGAGCAGCTTTCTTCCGAGAACAGTGCGCTGGATTCCAGCCGGTCCAGCAGGCCGTGCAGCACCTCGGTGTAGCGCGGCGGCAGGGCGGCCAGCAGGTCGGTCTGGGCGCGGGCGGTGGTGCTCAGGGCGGACGCCGACAGCGTGCCGTGGCTGAAGGCCTGCAGGGCGTCGTGGACAGGTTGGAGCAGGTGGGCGCGGGTCATGGGCGGCTCTGGAAGCGTGGGATGGCGGCGGGGTGGCAAGGGTAACAGGCGCTCCGTGGGCCGCACAGGGGGTATCTGCGGCAAAATCGCCGGATGAACGCCCTCAACGTCGCTGAATACACGCACACCCTCGGCCTGCAGGCCAAAACGGCCTCGGCGCTGATGGCCAAAGCGCCGGCAGCTATCAAAAACAAAGCGCTCAAGGCGCTGGCCCGCCTGCTGCGCGAAAACGTGGAGGCGCTACAGGTCGACAACGCCCGGGACCTGGACCGTGCCCGCACCGCCGGGCTGGCCGAGCCGATGGTGGACCGCCTCAAACTCAGCCCCAAGGTGCTGGAGACCTGCGCCGAAGGCTGCGAGCAGCTGGCCGCCATGCCCGACATCATCGGCGAGATCCTGGGCATGAAGCAGCAGCCCAGCGGCATCCGCGTGGGGCAGATGCGTGTGCCGATCGGCGTGTTCGGCATGATCTACGAGAGCCGGCCCAACGTGACCATCGAGGCCGCGTCGCTGTCCATCAAGAGCGGCAACGCCTGCATCCTGCGCGGCGGCTCCGAAGCCATCGATTCCAACAAGGCGCTGGCCAGGCTGGTGCAGCAGGCGCTGGCCGAGGCCGGCCTGCCGCAGGACGCGGTGCAGCTGGTGCAGACCACCGACCGCGAGGCCGTGGGCCAGCTCATCGCCATGCCGCAGTTCGTGGACGTGATCATTCCGCGCGGCGGCAAGGGCCTGATCGAGCGCATCAGCCGCGACGCCAAGGTGCCCGTCATCAAGCACCTGGACGGCAACTGCCACACCTATGTGGACGACCCCTGCGACGTCGCCATGGCGGTGAAGGTGGCCGACAACGCCAAGACGAACAAGTACAGCCCCTGCAACGCGAGCGAAGGCCTGCTGGTGGCGCGCGGCGTGGCGTCAGACTTCCTGCCTAAGATCGGCGCCGTGTATGCCGCCAAAGGCGTGGAGATGCGCGGCTGCGCCGAGTCGCTGGCCATCTTGAAGAACGTGGCCGGCGCCCAACTGGCCCAGGCTACGGAGCAGGACTGGAGCGAGGAATACCTCGCACCCATCATCAGCGTGAAGATCGTGGCGGGCGTGGACGAGGCGATCGCCCACATCAACCATTACTCCAGCCACCACACCGACGCCATCCTCACCACCAACCACCTGCACGCCCAGCGGTTCCTGCGCGAGGTGGATTCGGCCAGCGTGATGGTGAACGCGAGCACACGCTTTGCCGACGGCTTCGAGTACGGGCTGGGGGCCGAGATCGGCATCAGCACCGACAAATTCCACGCGCGTGGGCCGGTGGGCCTGGAGGGGCTGACCTCGCTCAAGTACGTGGTGCTGGGCGACGGCGAGGTTCGCGTTTGATTTGCTCTTGTTTTGATAGCTGCTGGCGCTTGCTGATCAAGCGGTAGCAGCCAAAAATACATGAAAATCATCATCCTCGGAGCGGGCCGCGTGGGCCAGAGCGTGGCCGACAGCCTGGTGTCGGAGCGCAACGACATCACCGTCATCGACACCAATGCCGAGCGCCTGCGCGACCTGGAGTCGCGCTACGACCTGCGCGGCGTGGTGGGCAGCGGCATCGAGCCCAACGTGCTGGCCGAGGCCGGCGCGCACGACACCGACCTCTTGATCGCCTGCGCCGCGCAGGACGAGACCAACCTGGTGTGCTGCAAGATCGCGCAGCTGATGTTCAACATCCCCAAGCGCATCGCGCGCGTGCGGTCCACCGGCTTCGAAGGCGAGGAGCGCCTGGTGGGCCCCGAGGGCTTTGCGGTGGACCGCATCATCTGCCCCGAGGAATCGCTCACCCGCTACATCGCCAAGCTCATCGACTACCCCGAGGCGATGCAGGTGCGTGAATTCGCCGGCGGCCGGGCCTGCCTGGTGTCGGTGCGGGCACGTGTGGGTGCGCCCATGGTGGGCCACACCATCGGCGACCTGCGCGACAACGCGCCCGAGCTGGCCATGCGCATGGTGGCCATCTACCGGCGCTTTCCCGACGAGCCCGACCGCTTCATCGCCTGCGACGGCCGCACGCGCATCGAGCCCGGCGACGAGGTCTTCGTGCTGGCCGCGCAGGAGCGCATTGCCGACGTGCTGGGCGCGCTGCACCGCCCGCAGGGCCAGCCCTCCAAGCCCGTGCGCCGCATCATGATCGCCGGTGGCGGCCGGGTGGGGCTGCGCCTGGCCCGCCAGCTGGCGCAGGCGCCGGGGCGCTTCAACATCAAGATCATCGAAGACCACGCGGATCGCTGCGTGGAGCTGGCCTCCTCCCTGCCCACCAACGTGCTGGTGCTGCAGGGCGACACTACCGACGAGGACCTGCTGGGGGATGAGGGCATCGAAGAGGTGGACCTGTTCCTCGCGCTCACCGACGACGACGAGGACAACATCATGTCCTGCCTGCTGGCCAAGCGCATGGGCGCCAGCCGGGTGCTGGCGCTCATCAACCGGCGCAGCTATGCCGACCTGATGCACGGCACGCAGATCGACATCGCGCTGTCGCCCGCGCAGGCCATGCTGGGCGAGCTGCTGGCCTATGTGCGCCAGGGCGACGTGCAGGCGGTGCACAGCCTGCGCCGGGGCGTGGCCGAGGCGCTGGAGATCGTGGTGCGCGGTGATCGCAAGAGCTCGCGCGTGGTGGGCCGCAAGGTGAGCGAGCTGCAGCTGCCGCGCGACGTGCACATGGGGCTGATCGTGCGCGGCCTGCCCGACGCCTACGACGCCGCCGAAGGGGCGCCGCACGACCTGCGCGAGCCCGAGGTCATCATCCCGCGCAGCTCCACCGTGATCGAAAGCAACGACCACGTGGTGTTCTTCCTGCCGCACAAGCGGCTGGTGCGCGACGTGGAAAAGCTGTTCCGCGTGAGCGCGACGTTTTTCTGACGCGGCGTCCCCTCTCTCCGTCTTCAACCCACAAGCAGGCACTTCCCATGGTGGACATGTTTCCCGTCCTGCGCGTGCTGGGCATCCTCATCATGATCTTCTCGTTGTCGATGGGCGTGCCGCTGGCGGTGTCGCTGTGGACGCGGGACGGGGTCTGGCACGTGTACCCGATGGCCATGGCCGCCACGCTGGCCGCGGGTGCGTGGCTGTGGTGGCGGTTGCGCCTGTTCCGCCAGGAGCTGCAGCCGCGCCATGGCGTGATGCTGGTGTCGCTGGTCTGGCTGCTGCTGCCGCTGTCGGCTGCGGTGCCGCTGATGCTGGCGGGGCACCACATCGGGCGGCCGATGTCGTTCACCTACGCGTACTTCGAGGCCGTGTCGGGGTTGACCACCACGGGCTCCACGGTGCTGGCGGGGCTCGATACGCTGCCGGTGTCGGTCAACGTGTGGCGCACCTTTTTGCAGTGGATGGGCGGCATGGGCATCCTGATCCTGGCCGTGGCCGTGCTGCCGCTGCTGGGCGTGGGCGGCAGCCAGCTCTTCAAGGCCGAGGCGGCGGGGCCGCTGAAAGACACCAAGCTCACGCCACGCATGACCGGCACGGCCAAGGGCCTGTGGGGCGTGTATGCGCTGTTCTCGGTGGCCTGCGGGCTGGCGTTCTGGCTGGGGGGCATGCGCCCGCTCGATGCGCTGATGCACATGTTCGCCACGGTGAGCCTGGGCGGGCTCTCGTCGCACGACGCGAGCTTCGGGTACTTTCAGTCGCCGCTGCTGGAGGCGATCTGCATCGTCTTCATGCTGGTGGCCAGCTGCAACTTCGCGCTGTACTTCATCGCGATCCGCAAGGGGCAGTGGAGCGGCTTCTGGGGAGACCCGGAGCTGCGCGCCACGCTGCTGACCCTGGTCGGCGGCGGTCTGCTGGTGTCGCTGCTGCTGTGGGCCAAGGGGGTGTACGAGCCGCTCGTGGCCCTGCGCCACGGCATGTTCAACCTGGTGTCCATGGCCACGACGACCGGGTTCGCCACGGTGGACTACCTGGCTTGGCCGGTGTTCGCGCCGGTGTTCATGCTGCTGCTGTCGGGCGTGGCCACCAGTGCGGGGTCCACGGGCGGGGGCATCAAGATGGTTCGCATGCTCATCCTCGTCAAGCAGGCGCGGCGCGAGATGAACCGCCTGGTGCACCCGCGCGCGGTGCAGCCGGTGCGGCTGGGCAGCGGCGTGGTGGACAACCGGGTGATCTTCTCGGTGCTGGCCTTCATGTTGGTGTACGGCGGCACCGTGTTCGGCCTGTCGATGGTGATGCTGCTGACCGACCTGGACCCGGTGACCGCGTTCTCGGTGGTGCTGGCCAGCGTGAACTGCGCGGGGCCGGGCCTGGGCATGGTGGGGCCTGCGTCCAACTACGCGGTGCTGACCGACTTTCAGATCTGGGTGTGTACGCTGGGCATGCTGCTGGGGCGGCTGGAGATCCTGAGTTTCATGGCGCTGCTCACGCCCGCTTTCTGGCGCCGTTGACACCACCGCGGGCTGCCGCCCCGCCTTGCGAAAAGGGAAGGCGGCCCCAAATCCCTACAATTCGTCGCAATTTGCTTCCCCAAGGGCACCTATGGTTCCGCATCTCATCACGGCCCTCACCGGGCCGATCAACGAACTTGAACAGCGCATCCTGGACTCGATGCCCGCCATCGAACGCTGGTTCAGGCTGGAGTGGATGGAGCACACGCCCCCGTTCTACACCTCGGTGGACATCCGCAATGCGGGCTTCAAGCTCGCGCCCGTGGACACCAACCTGTACCCCGGCGGCTGGAACAACCTGACCAAGGAGATGCTGCCCCTGGCCGTGCAGGCCGCCATGGCTGCCATCGAGAAGATCTGCCCCGAGGCGCGCAACCTCCTGATCATTCCGGAAAACCACACGCGCAACACCTTCTACCTGGCCAACGTGGTGCAGCTGCAGCGCATCTTCAACATGGCCGGCCTGAACGTGCGCGTGGGCTCCATCAGCCCCGAGATCAAGAAGCCCACGCTGATCGAGCTGCCCAACGGCGACACCGTGACGCTGGAGCCCGTGGTGCGGACCAAGCGCCGGCTGGGGCTCAAGGACTTCGACCCCTGCACCATCTTGCTGAACAACGACCTGTCGGCCGGGCCGCCGGGCATCCTGGAAGACATCCACGAGCAGTACCTGCTGCCCCCGCTGCACGCGGGCTGGAGCGTGCGCAGGAAGAGCACCCACTTCAAGAACTACGAAGAGGTGGCCAAGCGCTTCGGCAAGATGCTGGGCATCGACCCCTGGCTCGTGAACCCCATGTACAGCCAGTGCGACGGCGTGGACTTTGCCGAAGACAAAGGCATGGACAAGCTGCAGACCACGGTGGATGCGCTGCTGACCAAGGTGCGCCGCAAATACAAGGAATACGGCATCAACGAAAAGCCGTTCGTCATCGTCAAGGCCAACAACGGCACCTACGGCATGGGCATCATGACCGTGCGCGATGCCAAGGAGCTGGACGCGGTCAACCGCAAGACCAAGAACAAGATGGCGGTCATCAAGGACGGCCAGCCGGTCAGCGACCTCATCATCCAGGAAGGCGTGCTGACGCAGGAGCGGGTGCACGAGGCCGTGGCCGAACCCGTGGTCTACATGATGGACCGCTATGTGGTCGGCGGCTTCTACCGCATGCATGCCGAGCGCGGCGTGGACGAGAACCTGAACGCCCCGGGCGCGAGCTTCGTGCCGCTGGCCTTCGAGCACAGCACGCACATGCCACAGCCCGGCGTGCGCCCCGGCGTGAGCGCGCCCAACCGCTTCTACATGTACGGCGTGGTGGCGCGCCTGGCCATGCTGGCCGCCAGCTACGAGCTGGAAGCCACCAACCCCGACGCCGAGATCTACGACTGAAGTGAACTGACCCCCCTGAGGCGCTGCGCGCCTTCCCCACGGGGGAAGCATCCCGTGGCATGGCACAAGCCAGTTCCACGGGTGCACTGGCCTTGGCTGCGCCAGTTTCATGCACCTTGGGTGGCGCGCGCAACGCAATGGATCGCTGTGACGGATTGGCGCGCAATAACTCCACATCATTCACACCGTTCGGGCTGAGCCTGTCGAAGCCACGCACGGCGCTGCCGTTGCGGGCATGCCATGTCTGCGGGGCGCTGCCAAGCCACAGGCCGGGGCCAGTTGCTGCGCTGCAACATAGTGCAAGCCCTCCAGACGCGGCCGGGGGCACAGGCGCACAATAGCGTTCCCAAAAGTAACGGAACCCTGCCAGACTCTGCGCGGGGTAGGTCAGTGCAAAGCTCCAAATCATCGCTCGCAGCGCTCACGCTGGGCGCCATCGGTGTTGTGTACGGCGATATCGGCACCAGCGTGCTGTACGCCATGAAGGAGGTGTTCGGGTCCGGCCACGTGCCGTTCACCCAGGACAACATCTACGGCGTCCTCTCCATCTTCTTCTGGACGCTCACGGTCATCGTGTCGCTCAAGTACGTGGTGCTGGTGCTGCGGGCCGACAACCACGGTGAAGGCGGGCTCATCGCCATGCTGGCCCTGGCCTCGCAGGCCGTCAAGGACAAGCCCCGGCTGCGCTCGGTGCTGCTGGGCGTGGGCATCTTCGGCACATCCCTGTTCTATGGCGACGGGGTCATCACGCCCGCCATCTCGGTGCTGTCGGCGGTGGAGGGGCTGGAGGTCGTCTCGCCCCACTTCAAGCAGTATGTGATCCCCCTCACGCTGATCGTGCTGTTCTGCCTGTTCGTCGTGCAAAAGCGCGGCACGGGCGGCATCGGCAAGTTCTTCGGGCCCATCACGCTGATCTGGTTCATCAGCATTGCGGCGCTGGGCGTCTCGCACATCGTGGGGCACCCCGAGATCCTGTGGGCACTGAGCCCGCACCATGCGCTGGGCTTCATGTGGGCCAACCCGGGCACCAGCTTCATCATCCTGGGCGCGGTGGTGCTGTGCGTGACCGGCGCCGAGGCGCTGTACGCCGACCTGGGACACTTCGGCAAGCGGCCCATCCGCCTGGCGTGGTTCGGCGTGGCGATGCCGGCGCTCACGCTCAACTACTTCGGCCAGGGCGCGCTGCTGCTGGCCGAGCCCGAGGCCGTCAAGAACCCGTTCTACATGATGGCGCCCGACTGGGCCCTGATCCCGCTGGTCGTCATGGCCACCATGGCCACGGTGATCGCGTCGCAGGCACTCATCACCGGCGCCTTCAGCGTGACCAAGCAGGCCATCCAGCTCGGCTACCTGCCGCGCCTGAACATCCAGCACACGAGCGTGCGCGACACGGGCCAGATCTACATGCCGCTGGTGAACTGGGGGCTGTTCGTGGCCATCGTGCTGGCGGTGGTGATGTTCCGCTCGTCGAGCAACCTGGCCGCCGCGTACGGCATTGCCGTGACGCTGGACATGCTGATCACCACCATCCTGACCTTCTTCGTGATCCGCTACGGCTGGGGCTACCCGCTGGCGCTGTGCATCGCGGCCACGGGCTGCTTCTTCGTGGTGGACCTGGCGTTCTTCGCATCCAACCTGCTCAAGCTCTTTCAGGGCGGCTGGTTCCCGCTGATGATCGGCGGCATCGTGTTCGCCTTCATGATGACCTGGAAGGAGGGGCGCCGCCTGCTCAACGACAAGCTGCGCGCCGATGCCATCGACCTCAAGGACTTTCTGGAGTCGGTGTTCATCAGCCCGCCCACGCGGGTGGAGGGCACAGCGGTGTTCCTGACGGCGGAGGCGGGTGCGGTGCCCAATGCGCTCTTGCACAACCTCAAGCACAACAAGGTGCTGCACCAGCAGAACCTGTTCGTCACGGTGCACAACCACGAAACGCCGTGGATCGGCCTGGACAAGCGCCTGCAGGTCGAGTCCCTGGGCCATGACTGCTGGCAGGTGGTGATCCACTACGGCTTCAAGAACGACCCCGACCTGCCGCG
Source organism: Acidovorax sp. NPDC077693 (assembly GCF_044542805.1). Classification (NCBI taxonomy): domain Bacteria; kingdom Pseudomonadati; phylum Pseudomonadota; class Betaproteobacteria; order Burkholderiales; family Comamonadaceae; genus Acidovorax; species Acidovorax sp. NPDC077693. The sequence continues at coordinate 190,835 of NZ_JBITVD010000014.1, forward strand.
GGCCCTCGAGCTGCTGCGCGGCCGCGGCTGCGAGCTGGAGTCCATGACGACCAGCTACTTCCTGTCGCGCGACACCGTCATCCCCACCATCGGCAGCGGCATGGCCCCCTGGCGCGAGAAGCTGTTCGCCCAGATGCACCACAACGCCAGCGGCGCGGCGGACTTTCTGCACCTGCCCAACAACGCGGTGGTCGAGTTGGGGTCGAAGATCGAAATCTGACCGCGGTGCGGCGCGGCGGGACAGGGGCGGGGTGGGAGGTGTTTGGGCCTCTGCCGCTTGTCCTGCAAGCGCTGGCAGCTATAGAAAAGATAGCAACTGTGCTGTGCAGGCCTGGGTGCCAGAATCCAGGCCATGCAATTCTTCAAAGACCTGAGCCTGTCGGCCTTCACCGCGGGCTTCGTCGCGGTGCTGGTGGGCTTCACGAGTTCCGTCGCCATCGTGTTCCAGGCCGCGCAGGCCTTTGGCGCCACCCCGGCGCAGATCACTTCCTGGATGTGGGCGCTGGGCCTGGGCATGGGGCTGTGCTCGCTGGTGCCTTCGTTGCTGCTGCGCAAGCCCGTGATGATTGCCTGGTCCACCCCCGGTGCGGCGGTGCTGGCCACGGCCGGCCTGGCGGGTGGCTTCAGCATGGGCGAGGCGGTCGGCGCATTCATGCTCAGCGCCGCGCTGGTGGCACTGGCCGGCATGACGGGCTGGTTCGAGCGGGTCATGAACCGCATTCCGATGGAGATCGCGGCGGCGCTGCTGGCGGGTGTGCTGGCGCGGTTCGGCCTGCAGGCCTTTGCGGCAGCGCAGACGGCGCTGCCGCTGGTGCTGACCATGCTGGTCGTCTACCTGTTCGCCCGCAAGTTCGCGGCGCGCTATGCGGTGGTGATCACGCTGGCCGTCGCGGTGGTGTTTGTGGCGCTGCAGGGGCAGATGGCGTGGTCTGCCGTGCATCTGGAGTTGGCCATGCCGGTATTCACCGCACCGACATTCAGTCTGTCGGCCGCCATCAGCCTGGCCATTCCGCTGTTTGTGGTGACCATGGCCTCGCAGAACCTCCCGGGCGTGGCGGTGATGCGCGCCTCGGGCTACGAGATGCCCGTCTCCCGCCTCATCACGCTGACGGGCGTGGCCACGCTGGTGCTTGCACCGTTCGGCGCCTTCTCGCTGAGCTTCAGTGCCATCACCGCCGCCATGTGCATGGGCCCCGAGGCGCATGAAGACCGCCGCCGCCGCTACACCGCGGCCGTGTCGTGCGGAGCGCTGTATGTGGCCATCGGCCTGTTCGGCGCGGTGATCACCGGCTTGCTCACGGCATTCCCGCAGGAGCTGATCGTGGCCATCGCAGGCCTGGCCCTGCTCGGCACCATCGGCAACGGCCTGGCCGTGGCCATCCGCGATGAACAGCACCGCGAGGCGGCGTTGATCACCTTCCTCGTCACGCTGAGCGGCGTGGTCATCGCCGGTGTGGGGTCGGCCTTCTGGGGCGTGGTCGCCGGCAGCTTTGCGCTATTTGTGCAACAGTACAGGCGTTCGCCGGCCCGAGGAGCCTGACACGGGCCCCGGCTGCACCTGCAGCGGCTGGCGGCCCCGCCCTTGGGGATGGCGGTGCCGCCTCTATATATAAGGTGGACGACCTGCCCAGGCGTCTGCTCCCAGCGCTCTTAGACATCTGACACCATGACCCTGCTCTTCATCGCCGACCCCCTGCACAGCTTCAAGATCTACAAGGACACCACCTTCGCCATGATGCGCGAGGCCCAGCGCCGCGGCCACACGCTGGCAGTGTGCGAGCCCCAGCACATCTCCTGGCAGCGCGGTGGCAAGGTCGTGGCCCAGGTCACCGACATCCGCCTGACAGGCGACGCCACCCACTGGTACGAGGCGCAGCCCGAACGCACCGCCGAGCTGGTGGAGTTCGATGCCGTGCTGATGCGCAAGGACCCGCCGTTTGACAGCGAGTACTTCTACGCCACCCACCTGCTGGAGCAGGCCGAGCGCGAAGGCGCACGCGTGTTCAACAAGCCCCGGGCACTGCGCGACCATCCCGAGAAGCTGGCGATCATGGAGTTTCCCCAGTTCATCGGGCCGACACTGGTCACACGCAGCCCGGCGGACATCCGGGCGTTCCACGCAGAGCACCGCGACATCATCCTGAAGCCGCTGGACGGCATGGGTGGCATGGGCATCTTCCGCGTGGGGCCTGATGGCCTCAACCTGGGCAGCATCACCGAGACGCTGAACCGCAACGGTACGCAAAGCGTGATGGTGCAGAAGTTCTTGCCGGAGATCGTCGAGGGCGACAAGCGCGTGCTGGTGATTGGCGGCAAGCCGGTGCCTTATTGCCTGGCGCGCATTCCACAGGGCACCGAAGTGCGCGGCAACCTGGCGGCCGGCGGCAAGGGCGTGGCCCGCGCACTGTCAGCTCGCGATCAGGAGATCGGCGAGGCCCTGGGCCCCATCCTGCAAGCGCGTGGCTTGCTGCTGGCGGGCGTGGACGTCATTGGCGACTGTGTCACCGAGATCAATGTCACCAGCCCCACCTGTTTCCAGGAGATCTTCGACCAGACAGGGTGCGATGTCGCTGCGCTCTTCATCGATGCGCTGGAAGCTGCCATGAAGGCGCCAGCTGGTTTGTAGGCCAATTTCTCCACAACTTGTAGCGAAGCGCCCAAAACGGTGCTATAGTCGAGGGCTTCGCTACTGAGACGGCTGCTGCAGATTGCAGGAGATGTTGAAGTTCAGGAGGTTGGTTGGTGATGAAGG